>CAYHFQ010000006.1:0-56102 GCA_964355955.1 uncultured Gammaproteobacteria bacterium | reverse complement strand
GATCGTCAAAATGCCCGAGAGAGAAAGAAAGGGACTCCCCGAGTCTCGCGTTGACGTTGGTTAGTACCCAAGTCGTAACCGATAAATCTATAATTTATAATAAAAAATGTTATACTACTTTCATAAGTTAGTATAATTATGGCTAAAAAATCGGCCAAGCTCAAAGTCATCATTTGTGGTGCTGGTATTGGCGGCTTAACTGTGGCCCATGAACTCGCCAAACATGATGTCGACGTTGTGGTTTATGAACGCAACAGCGAAGTCGGCGGCTTGGCTCGCAGCACCAATCACGTCGAAAATAATTACAGCTATCCAGTCGAATACTCCTGGCGTGTTTATGGAACAGGCTATACAAACCTCCTCCGCTTGTTAAAAGAGATTCCCTTACTTAAAAATCACGCTCGTTCAGTTTTCGATAATTTAGTGAAAGCCGCCACCTACATCTTTCCCCGCACTAACAAGCCAGAACTCATTTTCTCACCCAATGCCGAGCAAAACTACAAAGCTATCAACTTCCCACTAGCCGAAGACATTAAGATACTCGAAAAAATCTTACTTTGCACCACCATGTCAGTTGGTCGACTCAATTCCTTCGACCATTTAACCTGGCAGGAGTTCTGTGCCGACCTCTCGCCAGAGGCCAATAACTATCTGGTTAAAATGTGGGGCCCAGTCCTCGGCATGGATCCAACTTATATGAGCTTCCCGGTGGTTGCTCGCTTTGTCGGAGTCGTGGCCGCTAAACACACTGGCCTCGCCGACGCTGTGCTCCTCATGAACCAGCCCACAAGCGATGGTTGGTTTGCTAACTGGACGGCCGCCCTCATTGCCACCGGTCACGTCACCATCAAAACCAATGTCGAACTGCAAGATCTCAGCATCAACCAAAACCACATCGACCAGCTCACTCTGCGCAACACTCTCACCAACGAAGTCTTCAATGATAGCGCCGACTACATTGTCTGTGGCCTCGGGGTCGAAGCCATTGCCGACATAGTCGCCAAGAATCCAGCTCTCTCCGCCGACTCAGCTCTCAAAAACACCATCGAACTCGCTCACATCTCCCACCAAGTCCAACTCTCCGTCCAAATTTTCTTGAGCCAACCCTTCGTCTACCCAACCGACCAACCACCCATTCTCTACCTCCCCGACTCTCCTTGGGCCCTCATTATCGAAGACCAAAGCCTCGTCTGGGGTCAAACGCATTCCAGCGATCCTCGCGTCAAAGCCGTGCTCTCAGTCGGCATCTGTCAAACCGACGCCCCTGGCAGCTTCCACAAAAAAGCCTTCACCGCTTGTACCAAACAAGAAATCGAGCAAGAAGTTATCACCGAAATTATTAAAGCCTACTCCGCTTCCAAAATCCGAATGGTTGACGGTCACGAGTTATCATCCACCGACGTCGTCCTCTTTTACACCTGGAACAGCTTCACTTTCGACGCCAAAACAAAACAACTCACCACCTGGGAACCAAAGTTCAGCAACAACGCCGGCGGCTTGCAATATCAACCAGCCACCACGACGACTATCGACAATTTTCTCTTCGCCACGGCCTACACCAAAACCCAACGTTTCATCTACAGCATGGAATCAGCCACAGAAGCCGGTCTCGCTGCCGCCAATATCATTCTTTCTCGTGAAGATCTAGCGGAGCCGACTTCCATTCTTTCTTTTGGCTGGTGCTTGCCAATTCTGCGCCCTCTCGCCTGGCTCGACACCCTCTTCTTCCGCTTACATCTTCCACACCCTGGCCGCTTCCTCGGTCAAAGCTCCATCCTGCTTGTCGCTCTCTATCTCTTATCACTACCAGCCATTCTCATCTTAATCATTCTAATTCTCGGCTCTGTTCTCCTCTAGCCCTAGCTATTCTCGTTCAGTGTGCTATGGTGC
Source organism: uncultured Gammaproteobacteria bacterium (assembly GCA_964355955.1). Taxonomy (GTDB): domain Bacteria; phylum Patescibacteriota; class Patescibacteriia; order UBA9934; family UBA9934; genus UBA11707. The sequence continues at coordinate 54,212 of CAYHFQ010000006.1, read as the reverse complement.
GGCCCTAAAGCCTTTTTAATGGCTAACGAACATTTTCATTATGTCCGAAGATACCACCATCACCACCGCTGACGACACCACCGTAGCTGTCGACGAAACTGCTGCCGTTGCCGCTGAGGACACAGCCGTAGAAGCCGAAGCTGCTACCGAAACCGTGGAGGAAGTTGCCGCCGAAGAAGCCGCAGCCTAGTCACCACCCATAAAAACTCCACGATCGCTCGTGGAGTTTTTGTTTATATTATATACTCTTAGTAATTATGAAAAAGTCTACCAAACTTTTCAGTTTACTAATTGTCACCATTATCTCTCTCGGCTTGTTCACTCTTCATCGAGTCAACGCTGCCAGCGACGTCGTCCTCGGCACCACCTCCCCCTTCGCCGTTCTCGCTGGCTCCGGTATTACTAACACTGGTACCACCACTATTACTGGCGACGTCGGCACTTTTCCCACCCCGACCGAAAATGGCTTCGGCACCGTCACCATTATCGGCACCAATCACGCCGACGACGCCACCACCCAAACGGCTAAGACGGATCTCGTAGCTGCTTACGACGACGCCTTCGCCCAAGTCACAACTGGCGTTATAGCTGCCGATCTCGGGGCCCAAACTCTCACCCCCGGCGTCTACGAAGATAACGACGCGCCAGATTCGCTAGCTATTACCAGCGGCTCAAAAATTCTCACCCTCGACGCTCTTGGCAATCCTAACGCCGTCTTCATTTTCAAAACTGGAACTACTCTCACTACCGCCGTCGGCAGCGAAGTGCGCTTAATCAACGGCGCGCAAGCCAGTCACGTTTTTTGGCAAGTTGGTAGCTCCGCCACACTCGGCGATAACTCAATTTTCAACGGTACCATTCTCGCTCTCACCTCCATCACCCTCAATACTGGCGCCACAGTCAATGGTCGTGTTCTCGCCAGAAACGGCGCCGTCACGCTCGCCAGCAACATCATCACCGCGGCTGACAGCACTCCACCAGCTACCCCAGTCATCAGCTTGGTCGCTACCGACGACATCATCAACGCTGCCGAACGGACCGCCACAGTCACCGTGGCTGGTACCAACGAAGCTGGCTCAACTGTCACGTTAAACGGTAACGCCACCGTTGTTGATAGTGCAACCACCTGACATTACGTCCTCACCACTAGTGTCATCAACGCCTTCGGCCAAGGCGCAGAAACTCTCACCGCGATCGCCACCGACTCATTCGGCAACGTCAATCTAGTTAACGGCACACGCGCCATTTCCGTCGACACCGTCGCCCCCTCCGTTGCTATCGTTATGGACGACGCCGCCTTGAATATCGCCGACACCGCCCTCGTTACTTTTACCTTCACCGAAGCTCCAACCAACTTTACCGTAGCGGACGTCAGCGTCGACAACGGCACGCTTGGTGTTATCGATATTACCAACCCGCTCATTCAAACCGTTATTTTTACGCCAACTAACAGCCTAACCGACGCCACCAACGTCATGGCAGTTGGCACTGTCTGGTCCGATGCCGCCGGTAATCCTGGCGTCGGCGCTACCAGCCTCAACTACAGCATCGACACCGTCGCCCCCTCCGTTGCTGTCACCATGGACGACTATTCATTAACTAGCGGTGAAACTACTCTAGTGTTTTTCACTTTCTCAGAAGCTCCAACCGACTTTACCGCAGCCGATATCACTGCCGACAATGGCTCACTCGGCACTCTCAATACCAGCAACCCACTTATTCAAACGGCCCTTTTTACCCCTACCACTAGTCTAAACGATGCCACTAATGTCATATCAGTTAGTACCGTCTGGACGGACGCAGCTGGCAATACTGGCCAGAGTGGCAGTACCGCCAATTTCACCATCAATACCATTATCGCCCCTATCACCAGTGGCACTTCTATCTTCACTGGCACCATCAACATTGTTCAAGTCATCATCAACGACAACGGCGGCACCAAAGTTGTAGCCGACTTTCCTCTTTTCTTAAACGAGAAACCTATCACTTCCGGTGCTACTAACAGCTTTTCTTTCTACAGCTCCGGCCCCTATACCGTCACCGAAACAATGGATCCAAATTACGCTGTCTCTTTCTCCGGCGACTGCGACTCCACTGGTCTCATGTATCTGCACCCAGCCGAGCATCTTTTCTGCATCATGACCAACGACGACATTGGTGCAGCCGCCATCGTTGCTCCCCTCATCGAAGTCACACCACTAGTCATCATCGTACCAACCATCACTCTACCAACAGTCATCACACCTGACGCCCTTCCAATCGAATTAATCACCATTCCCATCGCTATCAACACCGTCACCGTCGCCCCTGTTACAACATCAATCGTACCAACTCTACCCAATACCGGCTTCGCACCATTCAATCCGCTTACTCTTATCCACCGCCTCTTACAATCAATCTCCACGCTACTCAAAAATGTGCTATCATAACAACAATTAATATTCTAATCCACCTAACATGAAAAACTCTCGCAAGGTTTGTGGAGCAGCCCTCAGCTTAGCTCTACTTCTTGGCCTCGTCGGTCCTCTCAGTACCTTCGCTGCCACCACACCATCACTCGGCGACGCCGCCTCTTACGTCGTCCTCGCTAGTACCTACACCAACACTTCAGCTACTACTCTTCAAGGCGACGTCGGCTTTACCACTGGTCCAGCCGTGGCCCCAACTGGCACGCACGCCAACTACGGTTCCGGCGCACCATACTCGGCCGCCGGTACTGCTCAGGGTAGCGCTTTAGCTAACCTCAATTCTCAAGCCTGTACCTTCTCCTTCGCCTCTGGTGCCATTAATCTTTCCACCGACACCACGCACGGCACTATCGGCATTTACACACCTGGCGTTTATTGTGTGGACGGAGCCATGGACGTCGGCGGTCCGCTTTCCCTCAGCGGTAGCGGCACCTTCATCTTCCGTTCAACTGGTGCTCTCACCTCCACGGCTGGTGCCGTAGTTTCCCTCTCTGGCGGTTCAGCTTGTGATGTCTTCTGGACACCAGGCGGCGCTACTACACTCGCTGCCAACACCACCTTCGTCGGCACCGTCATTGATGACGCTGGCGTGACCGTCGGCGCTAATACCACCTGGTCCGGTCAAGCCCTGGCCTTCGGTGGCACTGTGACGACTGACACCGATACTATTTCCGTCCCTTCTTGTGCCGCTGTCGTTGTACCTCCACCAGCCGTCACCACGGGTACTCTTAGCGTAATTAAACAAGTCACCAATAACAATAGCGGTACTGCCGTCGCTGCTGATTTTAACCTCCACGTTAAATCCGCCGGTTCCGACGTCGCCAGCAGCCCAGCCGTTGGCCTCACCTCACCTGGTCGTTCCTACACCCTCACTGCTGGTACCTACGCCGTCAGCGAAGATGCCAACGCCGCTTACACCGCCTCCTTCAGCGGCGACTGCGACTCCAGCGGTAATGTCACTTTGACCGCTGGTTCCAACCTAACTTGTACCATCACTAACGACGACGTCGCTGTCGCCGCCATTGCGACTACCGGCACCATCACCGTCACCAAAGTCATCGTCAATACTGGCGGTGGCACAGCCGTAGTCTCGAGCTTCCCACTTTTCATCAACGGTTCTTCCGCTACTTCCGGCGTTGCTGCAACCTTAGCTGCTCCAGCCGCCTACACCATCAGCGAAACTTCCAACTCTAACTATACCAGCGCTTTCTCTGGCGACTGTAACGCCAGCGGCGTCATCGACCTAGCCGTTAGCGAGAATGCTACCTGTACTCTCACCAACACCTACATCATTCCAGCCGTGGTTGCAGCACCAGCCGAAGTCGTTCCAACACTCGTCGAAATCCCAGAGGTTGTCGCTCCAGTAGTTGCCCCAGTTATCGTCCCAGCCTTGCCAGCCACTGGCTTTGCTCCACTCAGCAAATTCCTGCTCGCCTTAGCTGGTCTCTCTGGCCTCTGCGCCCTTGGACTCTTCGCCTCCGTCACCTTTAAAAAAGGTAAAATCTAATTCCTCAAATCTACTAACTACTTTCTACCGTCTACTATCTACAAACCTCTCCTGATGTATGGCCAACCGCACCTCACATCAAGAAAATCTCCAAATTGCGATAGCTTCGGCTATCGCAATTTTGGCTATTGGTCTTGTTCTAGGTTCCGTCCTTGTTCATGAAGTCGACGTGGCCGTTGCCCAAACTAATTTCATTCCACTCATTCCCACGACACTATCGACTACCAGTATCGGCGCGCCAGTTCAACTTCTCATTCCTAGCCTCAACGTCAAAGCAGACATCGAACAAGTCGGCTTAACAAAAGCTGGATCCATGGACGTACCAACTGACCCAATGAACGTCGGCTGGTACGCTACCGGGCCTCATCCTGGAGCCGTTGGTAGCGCCGTCATGGACGGTCACGTTAATTGGTGGGGCGGCAAAACCGGCGTTTTTAAGCGCTTACATCTTCTAGAGCCAGGTGCTAAAATTATGGTGGCGGACGAGACTGGCGCCATTATCACTTTCGTCGTTTCTCACGTAAAATCTTATGACGCCGCAGCCAATGCTACTGACATCTTCACCTCACAAGATGGCCTAGCTCATCTCAACCTCATCACCTGTAGCGGCGCGTGGAATACGGCGGAACAACAATACAATGATCGACTAGTGATTTTCGCCGACAAAATAAACAATTAAACTTCATTCTATGGGCGTTCTAGTTCTTGTCCGGCACGGCGAATCCAGGTGGAACCTCTGCAACCGTTTTACCGGTTGGATTGATGTTCCGCTCAGCATCAAAGGCATCCAAGAAGCCGAGGCTTGCGCTATTCACTGCAAAAAATATTCTTACGCCGCCGCCTTTACTTCCGACCTAACACGCGCTCAATCAACCCTCCTCATCATCCTCTCACAACAAGAACGTACCGGTATCTTTCAACATGATGATCCAAAATATCTACACTGGACTCACAGTTCAAATAAATGCGGCAGCGACGACTTGCCAATCTTCGCCAGCGACGCCCTCAACGAACGTTACTACGGCGCCTTGCAAGGTTTAGAAAAACATGAGGCCGAAGCCGAATACGGCGCAGCCAACGTCCTCTCTTGGCGTCGCAGCTACCGCGCTCAACCTCCCGGCGGCGAAAGCCTAGCCGAAGCCCATGCCCGCACCACGCCCTTCCTCCTCTCCGAAATCCTCCCTCGTGTCGAGCGCGGCGAGAACATCATCGTCACCGCTCACGGCAACACCCTCCGCGGCATCATCAAGCATCTCGAAGGCTTATCCGACGAACAAATCGCTTTCGTCGACCTCCCCGAAGCCATGCCCCTCATCTACGATTATCAAGATGGCAAGTACTCACGTATTGAAGGTGAATACGAGCTAAATCGCCCATTACGCTAAGACTAAACCAATTTTCCGTATTCCAACAGCTAGTATTTTCTGCTACCATATCAACAGTTATGCTCAAAGCCTTCTTATCATTCCTAGCCCTCACCGTTGTGCTCGTCACGGTTAGTTTTGCTGGCTTGGCTTTGACCGGTATGTCTGGTGCCGAAACCATGAACCACAGCCAAATCACAACTTCGCACGCCATGGACTGCCACGGTGCCGACTGCTTAACCCAAAGTTCTAGCACCGCCGATGCCACCTGTCTCAACCACTGCTTATCCTCCGCCGCAAACCAGACTAGCGCCGTTACCCCCCTCTCTCTTTCTCTCATCGCCCTAGTTCTTTTTGTACTTCTTCTCACTTTCTTACAACTACTAACTACCGACTACCAGCTACCAACCTCTTACTGGCACTCTTGTTACGGCACCCTCCTCCGCCACCGCCACCTCGCCACCATCCTCATTCGCGATTAAATAAATAAGCTGCCCTAACGCCGCTTTGTTTATTTATCATCGCCGTATGGCCAATCAGACTACCTATCAAATCAAAGGCATGCACTGCGCCTCCTGTGCCGGTATCATCGAAAAGTCATTAAAGAAAACCCCTGGTGTCACGAGCGCCGAGGTCAACTACGCCACCGAATCAGCCAAGCTGGAGTTCGACCCCACTAAAACCAATCACTCCGCTCTCTCCAAAGTTATCAAACCGCTCGGCTACACTCTCGTCGCCCCGAACGTAAACCCTCCCCCAGTTATGGGGGAGATGGAGGGGGCTGTAAGCATATCCCCTTCCGAACACGCTGCTCATCTTGGCCTCAACCAAACCCAAGTCGAGAAACTAGCCGAAATCAATAAAATGAAACACCAGGTCCTGGCTATCTTACCCATGGCCGTCATTAGCATTGGTATCATGGTTTGGGACGCGCTCGTCGTCTTCGGTCTAATTCCAGAAATGCCCCCAGTCTGGAGCGAGTTCTGGCATCATCTGTTACCAATCATGGCCACTGCTACGTTCATCATTGCCGGCAAGCCATACATAATGGGCGTTTACCGTTTCCTTCGTTACCGCGCCGCCAACATGGACACCTTAATCGGTATCGGTACCTCCGCCGCCTTCCTCTATAGCTTCATCGTTGGTGCCTTCGAAGCCACCCTCGCCCCCTTCCTCAACGTCAGTCAAAGCTATTTTGACGTCACCATCGTCGTCATCACTTTCATCACGCTCGGCAAATTCCTGGAAGCACGCGCCAAAGTCAAAACCGGCGACGCTATTGCCAAGCTCCTCAACCTCCAAGCTAAAACTGCTCTCGTCTTGCGCAATAATCAAGAGGTTGAAATCTCCGTCAGCGAAGTCGTCCACGGCGACCTCATCATCATCAAACCAGGCAATAACATTCCTGTCGACGGTGTCATCACCGAAGGCTCGTCCTACGTCAACGAATCCATGGTCACCGGCGAACCAATGCCGAGCAAAAAAGTTGTTGGCGACACTGTCATCTCCGGCACCCTCAACACGGATGGCAGCTTTACCTTCCAAGCCACCAAGGTCGGCAGCGAAACCATGCTGGCCCGCATTATCAAAATGGTCCAGGACGCCCAAGGCAGCCGCGCTCCCATTCAAGCCTTGGCCGACAAAATCTCGTCCGTCTTCGTGCCTATTGTTCTCGTCATCGCCTTCCTCACGCTGGCCATCTGGCTCATCGTTGGCAGTCGTTACCTCGGCTTCCCGCTCGCTCTCTCGAACGGCCTAGTTACCTTCGTTGGTGTCCTCGTTATCGCTTGTCCTTGCGCCTTGGGTCTCGCTACCCCGACTGCTATCATCGTCGGCGTCGGTAAAGGTGCTCGTGAAGGCATCCTCGTTAAAGACGCCGCTACGCTCGAAAAACTTCATCAGGTCGACACTGTCGTCATGGACAAAACCGGCACGCTCACCATTGGCCGCCCAGAACTCACCTCGATAACTAATCTATCCAGACAATCCGACGCCGAGCTCATCACTATCCTCGCCTCCCTCGAACAGAAGTCCGAACACCCGATTGCTCGCGCTATCCTCGATTACGCCAAAGCTAAATCGATAACGCCTGCAGCCATCATCGATTTCACCATCATTAAAGGCCAAGGCCTTCAAGGCACTATCGATGGCACCGAATACTTCGCCGGCAACACTAAGCTCATCGAGGCTCTCGACTTATCCTTCGATGTCTCTTCGTTAAACAAAGAGACCGCCGAAGGTAAGACGCCAATTATTCTTGCCACTCAAAACGAAGTCCTCGCCATCATCATGATTGCCGACGCTATCAAGGCCGACGCCGTAGCCGAAGTCACTAAACTCCACAAACTCGGTCTCAAGGTTGTCATGCTGACCGGTGACAATCAGCAAACGGCTGCTTTCATCGGTACTCAGGTGGGTGTCGACGAAGTCATCGCGGAAGTAATGCCAGAAGACAAACTAAACATCATTAAAAAACTCCAAGCCGAGGGTCATAAAGTTGCCATGGTTGGCGACGGCGTGAACGACGCTCCGGCGCTCGCTCAGGCCGACGTTGGTATTGCCATGGCCACCGGGACGGATGTGGCTATCGAATCCGCTGGTATCACCCTCTTGCACGGCGACATCAGCAAATTGGTCAAAGCTATTCGCCTCTCCAAAATCACCATGGCCGGCATTAAGCAGAACCTCTTCTGGGCTTTTGCTTATAATGTCATTGGCATTCCTCTCGCCGCTGGACTCTTCTTCCCCTTCTTCGGTTGGTTGTTGAGCCCCGTCTTCGCTGGCCTCGCCATGGCCTTCTCGAGCGTCTCTGTCGTCAGCAACTCACTACGCCTCAAAACAAAAAAACTCTAATATGACTACTCATATTTTCTGCATCAGCGGTCTCCACTGTTCCTCCTGCATTCTCTTAACTGAAAGTGAGCTTACCGATCTCCCCTACATCCATAAAGCTACCACCAACCTCTCTAAAAACATCATCGAAGTTACTGGTGACTTCGGGGACAAATCCCCAGCCGCCATCGCCAATGACCTCACCCAAGTCCTCACCCAACACGGCTATACCGTCACCGAGCTTCTCGATAATAGGCGGGGTTACCATGCCCCGCTCAAAAATCTTTCTGACTTCAAAACCGCTCTCCCCGTCGCCGCTCTCCTCATCCTCATCTTCATCGGCTTGCAAAAAGCCGGCCTCATCAACCTCATCACCGCGGATCACGTCTCCTACGGCACCGCCTTCTTAATTGGTATCATCGCCTCGCTCTCGAGCTGCATGGCCGTTGTTGGCGGCCTCGTCCTCTCCATGAGCGCTACCTTCGCCAAAGAAGGCGACAAAGTCCGGCCGCAACTCATGTTCCATGCCGGTCGCCTCGCTTCCTTCTTCTTACTCGGCGGCGTCATTGGCCTTTTGGGTGCCACTTTCTCCTTCAGTATCACAGCTACCCTCATCATCGGCATTATCGTCGGCCTCGTCATGCTGCTTCTCGGCCTCAATCTCCTCGACGTCTTTGCCTTCACTAAACGTTTACAACCGACCATGCCCAAGTTCATCGCCAGCCGTGCCTTCAATCTAAAAAATCTCAATCACACCCTAACTCCCCTCATCGTCGGCATTATCACCTTCATCCTTCCCTGTGGCTTCACCCAATCCATGCAACTAAGTGCTCTCAGTAGTGGCAGCTTCTTAGCTGGTGCTCTCACCATGACCGCCTTCGCTCTCGGCACTCTGCCTGTTCTCTCACTGATTAGCTTCAGTTCATTCTCAATCGACAAGAGCCAGCACAAAGGCGTCTTCTTTAAAACCGCTGGCCTGGTCGTCATCTTCTTCGCTCTCTTCACTCTCCTCAACTCCCTCGTCGCTGCTGGTCTCATTGCCCCAATCTTCTCCCTCTAATCATTCTATCTTATGAAATCACCAAACTGGTTCGTAGTTATTACCGTCGTCCTCGTCCTCGGCGCCGGCTTCCTCTACCTTCGTAATAATTCTTCATCGACGCCACTCGTCAACACTGCTAACGCTAGCAACGTCACCATCGTCGACGGCCAACAAATCATTACCATTACCGCTAAAGGCGGTTACACGCCAACCCAATCCATTGCCCAAGCTGGCCTCCCCACCATTTTGCGCATGGACACCAACGGTACCTACGATTGTTCTTCAAGTCTCCGCATTCCCAGCCTCGGCATCAAAAAAACACTTCCTGCTAATGGCAATACTGACATAGATCTCGGTACACCAACCACTGGCACCATCAGCGCCTCCTGTTCGATGGGTATGTATAACTTCAACCTCGCCTTCAAGTAAAAGCTGTGAGGCCATGTTATAATTGTGACAATTATGTTCATGGCCTCCTTCTTCACTCGTGAAAAAAACTTCCTGACCGCTCTCACCGCCAATGAACACGCGCTGCTTGCCGCCTCCTTCTTCCGCGCTCTGGCCCAACCTTTCATTGTCACCTTTTTCGCTATCTACCTGTGGCACGGTGCACCCAACCAAGCCACACTTTTTACTTACTTCAGCAGTTATTTCCTAGGTATCATGCTCGGGTTTATTGTTAACAGTCTAGCTATCAGATCCGTCACTCCACGCCACATGTTAGTTTTCGGTATTTTTCTCGAAGGTCTATTACCACTTATTTTTATTCTCTGTGGGGTGGATATTAGTCACCTTGTAATTCTGGTGGGCTTAAACGTTGGCCTAGCCGCCGGTCTCTATTGGGCTAACCATGGCTACCTCACTTCATTCGTCATCGAACACACCAATCGCACTTCCTACGTCAGCCTAGAAACTGCGCTCATGGCCGCCGCCAGCATTGTCGCGCCCATTATGGTTGGTGGCTGGTTATCACTGGCGCACTGGTTCAATCTCTTCTCGCTGACCACTAGCTACAGTCTAGTCGCTTCCATCAACCTCCTCGTTCTCCTACTTGGCGTTTATTTCACCCTCAAACTGACGCCCGGCCAAACGCTGCGCAAAACCTGGCGTTTATTCGTCAAAAAGCCCACCAAAACTTGGCATATTTTTCGTGCCTTCGTCATTTTTGATGGCATCGTCTCCGCTATCGATACCTCCATTCCCTTTCTCCTCATTCTCTATTTCTTTCGCGGTGAAGCAACTATCGGCAGCCTCAGCACCATCAGCGCCATAGTCGGTACAACCATGATTTATCTCATTGGCAGACACGTCAGCAACCATCTCCAAATATTCCGAATCTGGCTCATCATCAGCTGTCTCACTGCTCTCCTCATCAGTCTCTTCTTCTCACCTTGGGCCCTACTCGTCGCCATTTTCCTACGCAGCCTAATTGCCCCCTTCACTGCCAGCAGTATCAGCTACGTCGTCATGAACGCCATCTCCAAACAAGCTAAAAACGACGAACAGCAACGCGCCATCTGCTTCCTTGATCGCGAGGTATTCCTGAACGCTGGCCGCTTAATTGTCCTCGTCCCTCTCATTTACATCGGCAGCCAATTACCTCTACTGGTCCTCCGTGTGGGCTTCTTCATCTTCATTCTAGCCATCCTAGCCGAACTCCTTCTCCTCACCAAAATCAACAAAGCTCTCACTCTTTCCTAATTCTGTGCTACAGTGCTCCCACTATGCCAGCCGTATTCCTCAAAAGCGCCACTTTACTCAGCCAACTCCCTGAGGGCAACAAGCCCCATATTGCCATTGTTGGCCGCAGTAACGTGGGTAAATCGACCCTCGTCAACCAACTAACCAAGCAAACTGCTTTGGCTAGAGTTAGCGCTAAACCAGGCCACACTCAGGCCATGAACGTCTACGAGGTAGACAAGCGTTACTATCTCATTGATCTCCCAGGCTTCGGCTACGCCAAGACTTCTAAAGTCCAGCGCGTCGACTTTCAGGACATGATTGCCGACTATTTACGCGAAACCGAACAACTCAAACTCGTCGTCCTCATTATCGACGCCAGCATTCCGCCCACCGTTCTCGACCAAGAAATTTTCGCTTTCTTAGAAACCATGCAGCTCCCAATCGTTGTCGTCCTCAACAAAATCGATAAGCTCTCTAAAAACGAACTGGCCAAAGTCATCCCAGCCATGACCCCAATCTTCCCTAACGTCACCTTCGTTCAGCACTCTTCTGTTCTCGGCAAAGGTCGTGGCGAACTAAACGAAGCTATCGAGAAAGCCCTGCGAGCTCAGCCTTTATCTTAAGTGCCGTAGACTCATTATTACAATTCGTGATAATTAACATCTTTGATTTTCGTCCCCCTCTCTTCAACCACACCGCCACTTGGTAGCGTTCTCCCATCGTGGTTGAGCGATTACCAAATACCACAGTTATCGGTTGTTTACTGACTTCAAATCTTTCTATATCCTGCTTGGCGTATCGTTTGTGAAACATGGGCACCATGCCTCGTACAGTGTGTAGCTCACCGTTCTCAATCCAGCTTCTACGGTCACTCTGCAACATCCAAATTCCCCAAGCTAAACAAAGTAGTCCAACGACTGCAAAGCCAACCCACAACACCACATCAAATGACGAGCCGAAAATTCGACCACCATTAGCCACGCGATGTGCCATCTGCGCTTTCTCGGTCAATAACAGGCCGACACCAAATACCATCATCAGCGGCCCAAAAAGCAATCGCCCAGGGCCCAGCAGCGAAAATCGATACACATTTGATTTTTCCATATACTAACATCATACACTATGCGCATTCCTGTAACCATCTTAACCGGCTTCCTCGGCGCCGGTAAAACAACTCTTCTTAATCGCCTGCTCAAAGAGAATGTCGACCAAAAGTTTGCTGTCATCGTCAACGAATTCGGCGACATCGGTCTTGACGGATCATTACTCGACGGCGCCAAAACCGGTCTCATCGAGCTTAATGGCGGGGCTATCTGCTGCGCGGCCATGGGTGACACCGTCCAAGCCATCACCTCCCTCTTGGCCAGCAACAAAAACTTCGACCGCGTCATCATCGAAACCACCGGTCTGGCCGATCCTCTCCCTCTCGCCAAAGCTTTTATTAATCGTCCGTCGCTCGAAAAAGCCTTTTCCCTCGACGCCATCACCACACTCGTTGACGCCAGCACGCTCCTCGAACGCCTAATCGACACTGAAGAAGCTATTAAACAAATCGCCATCGCCGACATCATCGTCGTCACCAAGTCGGACCTCGTCGACGCCCAGCGCTTACTGGACGTTGGTAGCAAAATAACCGAACTCAATCCATCCGCCAAAATCATCATCGCCGTCAAAGGCGGCCTTAAAGTAAGCGAACTCTTCAACACACCACTACCCGCCGACACTGAACGCCTACACGCCAAAGCTGCCGATGCCCAAAAGAACGATGATCACCATAGCCATAGCGACATCACCTCCATCCATCTGCGCGAAACACAACCCCTCGACCTAGCCAAAGTCAGCCGTTTCATAGGCGAATACCTCGTAGCTAACGGCGACCGCTTACTCCGCTACAAAGGCATTTTCAATATCAACAGCCGCCCTGAACGATTCGTTTTTCAAGGCGTGCAGTTCAACTTTGAACTTCTCCCTGACCGCGCTTGGCTGCCAAACGAAGAACGCAAAAGTGATCTCGTTCTCATCGGCACACAAATCGAAAAGGCTGAGTTTGCCCCAGCCTTTTCTGCTTGCATCTCTCAATAACTACAGCGAATCACCCGGGTTCACCACGTCAGTAAATCCATTTGGGTCGTAGTCGACTTCCGAATTAATAATGGCGCCAAAGCTGTAGCTACCAAACAAGGCATCGGAAATGTCATCAATTTTAGTATTCCAATCATTACCATACAATACTCGTGCCGCGGCTTCGGTCGTCACCCAACGCAACACACCGCCTCGATCTACTGCGTAAACCTTATTTCCTGTTGTAAACTTAACCATCTTGCTACCTGGCCGGTAAGTCACGTTACTCCCCAGTTTAATCTTCGCCATGTCAGCCGCCGATATTTTTGTTATATCATCAAAGCTACTATACCAAGTAAAGTAGACGCTCTCATTCGGGAAAGCATGACGGTAGCCGTCAGCACTCAGCGCATAAACTACAGCGTCATAAGTCGTCGACTCATCGCCATCACCTCTAATTTTAATCAGCGTATCCACACTTACCGCAGCTGGCCAAGTGGCTATTAACGTTTCAGCTTCTGTCGAGCCAGCTCCAGTGCTAATCGGAGTCTCTGGAATGACAATAATCTCCGTTGGTACGTCACCAGCCGCTTTCAGCAAATAAAATGGGTCGCTAATCCCCGTCGCTAAGACCGTCGCCAAATCAGTCCCTTCAACCTTCACCAAGGCCTGACTCGTTGTCACAAAAGGCGCAGCAAACGTCGTCGATCCTTCATTCGAGATATTGGCTTTCATTACCGTCCAGCTCGTCCCGCCGTTAGTCGACACATACACCGACACCGCTGGAATAACCCCAGTATATTGCCAAGTTACACCCATCGTTGAACCCTCAACTATTTCTGTAGCTATTATTGGCGTCAAAACTGTAATTGTTTTAGCAGCCGTCGTAGCTGGGTTAGATATTACTTTGGAAGGAGTATCGTTGTTGGTGATAGTAATAGTTTGCACCGTGGTGCCAGACAATGTTCCGTAACTTGGTCGACTAATCGTCACAATCATCGTCTCATCAAGCTCATATGTAAAATCATCAAAAACCGTGAAGCTCACATCACCACTCGTTGTACCAACCGGAATAGTAATATTACCATTCGCTAAAGTATAGTCCGTCCCCCCACCAGTCGCTGTACCAGTAACCGTATAAGGCACCGTTACGGTATATGGAAAAGCCAAGGCCAGCTGAGCCGTCACCGTACCCGACGCCACGCTCTCAGCCACAGTTTGCGTGGCTGCCGTCAGAGACACTGTTGGTGGCTGATAATACACAATATAAACTGCTCCAGCATCAACAGCATTATCATCGCTATATCTACTACTAATCAACAAATCAAGATAACCATCATTATTTATATCGCCACCGGTACTAACACTATTACCTGCTCTATCGCTAGCGGCTTCTCCAGTATACTCAACAAACGTGCTTAAGCTAGCCGCCGTCAAGGCAGCCGCTTGGCCGTAAATCAAGTAAGCCGCTCCAGCATCACTCGCCGCATCATTATTTAACGGGGCGCCAACCAAGAAGTCGTCGTAACCATCAGCATTTATATCACCTGCCTTACTCACTGAATTACCAGCCGCATCACCAGCAGCTTCACCAGTAAACTCTACGGCGGTACTCAAACTAGCAGAAGCTAAATGAGCAGCCTGGCCGTAGATCAGGTAAACAGCTCCTGCGCCAGTCCCCGCATCATCATTAGCTGAAGCAGCGATAATAATATCGTCGTATGTATCATTATTTACATCGCCCGCCGAGTCAATATTTATACCCGATGAATCCTCTGCTACCTCGCCAGTAAAAATAGCATCTGCTGTGCTAAGGTTGGCAGAAGTAAAAGCCTCCGCTTTACCGTAGAAGAGGTACGTTCGGCCTAAGTTATTAGCAGCATAGGTCGAGGCTGAAATAAGCATGTCACTATACCCGTCATTATTAAAGTCGCCACCTGAAATACATACTCCCGCAGTATCAGCAGTCGCCTCACCAGCAAATTCAATAGCTGTACTTAAATTAGCCGACACTAAGGGCGCCGCTTGACCATAAATAAGGTAAGCCGCGCCAGCGTTTAGCGCAGTATCATCATTCGCCGTAGCTCCAATCATGAAATCGTCGTAACTATCATTATTCACGTCACCAACACCATTAGCCATCGATCCTGCAGCATCGTTCAGCGCCTCACCCGTGAATTTAACAATCCCAGCTGCTCCTAAGCTGGTTGTCGACGCAAAAGTAGCGGCCTGGCCATAAATTAAATACGTTTGACCATTACCAACACCTGGTCCTGGCTGATATGAAGTTATTAGAAAATCAGCATATCCATCATTGTTCACATCACCTGCCGGCCCAACTATCGTACCCGCATAATCGCTCGCCGCTTCACCAGTAAATTCGACCACTGTGTTTGAACTGCCGCCCAAACTTTCTGAAGTCAACACCGTCGACCTTCCATAGACCAGATATGCAGCCCCAGCGTTTAGTCCAGCATCATCATTAGTCTTGGAAGCTACCAAAAAATCACTATATCCATCATTATTAACATCTCCGGCTGTAATCGTTTTAATACCGGTCGCATCCAGTGTCACTTCTCCCGTCAATTCGGAAATATTAGCTGACCCCAAACTAACAGCAGTCACAGGAGCGTCGGCCGAGGCCGCATTAATACCAGCCTTATCGAGCGTCACCTGCCTCAGCCAACTCCGCAGTGGCGACGAGCTTAGCAGAACCACAGCTGCGAATACCACGAACACAGTCAAAGCAGAAAATAAGAATATTCCGCTCGTGAAACGGCGACTTCTATGATTGGTTGTCATATATTCTAAAGCTTGAATCTTGGCTAATAATTCAAGTATAACACAACCGAATAGAATCACTATACGAATATATTAGCTTGTAAACACCTCAGCCGTAAAACCTGTCGACATCTCAACAGAACTATCGGCATACATTATCAAATAATCAAAAACAAATTCCGTCATTAATATGTTTGGCCCCACGAAAAATAAACAAGTCGTCAATACATCAGCCAACATCGTACTCTCCGCGATTACCCACACCGCCAAAATATTACGCGGTGAAGACAACGTTCGCGAATCAATAATATGATGATACTCTCCCCACTTTCTCCTATTCCCAGCCGAACCACACAAACTTTTATTACCAAGCTCGACCACGCCAATCGCTTGTGTTGTATCTTCAGGATGCTCCAAGCCAACCCTCAATACTTCGTTAGTTGAACTTTGGTGACTCATGTCCCCGCCAGCATCAACAGTAAACGAAATGATGCCAAACGAACTCAGCAATTCGGCAATCAAGTCGACTAGATACCCCTTACCAGCCGCCCCAAAGTCCAACACTGCCGGCTTCTTCATCGTTAACAGCAGATGCCTGTACTCCATGATATCTTCCCACTTCGGTGGCGTCATCAGCTTGTTCTTCGGCTGTAACGAATAGTCAGCGTCATACCCAGCATCAATCAACACTTGGCCAATCAGCGGCGTCACTGCGCCATCGGTTAATCGATACGCCTGCGCATACAACGCCAAAAGCGGCTCCGCATCTGCTGGCACTTCATAAGTACCAGCTTTAGTCGCTAGCCGCTCTATCCAGCCATCATGCCGGAAGCGTGAGTAATTCTTATCAAACTCCTCGATTCGCTGGTGAATTGCTCGTTTCAATGATTCGGCTAAAACGTCATCGATCTCGTCCTCAATGTCAATCACCCAATGTGTCCCAATCGCCTCAAACACTAACTGACGAGCCACATTTTAAACCTTTGCTTGAGCTTCGATCTTCATCACAGCGTCATTGAATCCGATTGGCGTCAACGAAGAACCAGAAACCTTACCCAACTTAATATCGGTAATTTTTTTGCCAACCACCATCGTCTTATAATTGGCCATAAACATCTCCTGCATTCTTTCAGAATATTCAGAAGCAGAAGAAGCGGTCACCGTACTGGCCGTAACCACGTTATCCTTCAGGGTTAAAGTTACTTTGATACTTTCTGCACCACTTGGGGCAGTATAATCGCCTTGTGCTGTGTACGTACCATCCTTATACGCCACCACCTGAGTATCTGTTACTGGAGTTGGTTCAACTGGCACAGTATCGATTACCACTGGTGCTGCAGCTACTGTGTTATCAGCAACTGGCGCAAGCTGATCATTCAACGCTACTTCACTCGTCGACTTATTTGAAGCGTATACAATTAGCGCCACTATCACGACCGCTACTACAGCTAAAATAATTACCGGTGAAATTACCTTCTTTTCACCTACTACAGGCTCCATCTCTGTCATAAAATATAGATTATTGACCAATCTTATCGCCGCCATCTTAACAGAAAATCCCCAGTCTCGGCAATGGCCAAGCTGGGGACTTCTTCATACTTCTTTCACATCTCTACCGCAACACGCCTCCCCACTCTACCACCGTGAAGCCCTGACGTTCCGGCGTGGCAATCGACGGCAACGGTTTGCCCACTACAGGGCTCGATAACTCCGTATAATCCATGAGAATACGAATCAACGTCTGCGGAGCCAGGCTCAAGTGCAGTGGCGCCAAAGCATTCATCACACTCGTTCCGTGCCAACCAATCTTGTAATAATCAGCACTCTGCATGCGTGGCAACCAGAACTCCTTAAAGTCAGCCATCTCTTGCGCGTTCAAACCATACTTCGCGAGCGTCATCGTCAAATACTGGTCGACGTCAGCCTTAGCGATAACATCAAAGTACTTCGGTTCAGCATAGAACCCGCCCCTACCCTCCCAAAATAGGTACGGATATGTCTCGCCGTCAGCCTTATTCACGAGACTCCCATCCGGACTTGCCGTCACATTCCAGCCTTCGCCATAGGCCGGTTCTGTCTTCGTAAACCCACCAACTGGACTCAGCTGCACATTAATGTCCGTGGTTTTCGTCGGATAAAGGTAGATAACTGGCTTACCACATTCACCTGGTGAAATAACATCGGTTCTAGTTAATTTAACATAACGGCCGAGAGCGTCCTTAAAATAGAAATACGGATGGCTTGCAGCGAACTGCTCCATCGTGCCATCAGCATGTTGCGACCGCCAATTCATAAAGTCTTCATTCAGCGCAGGATCCGCGAAGTCGGCTGGCTCATAAATAACCATCGAATGATCCGTTGTAACAAAGCCGGCTACCGCTAACACTGGAGGATCAGAAACAACATTAGTCATTGCCAGATGGCCGCAACCACCAGACAACTGCGGTGTATATTGCTCAGTAGCTACTGTTCCATCATTCCAAGTAATGAATGTCTGGCTATCAATATTCTCGTCAGCTAACGTATAAAATGGCAAAGACAGATTATACCAAATCACGCGACCGTCATCACCAAATGTAAACAATTCATTCAAGGCTGCGCTATCAACAGAAATAGTCCCATCGTATACTCGCAACGCTCTACCATTTTCCAACGTTCCTACCACCGCATATTGTCGAAGCAAACCCAACTCTTTAACCGTTGGCAAAATACCAATGCCAATAAGTTTAGCAAAGCCAAGACTTGTCGCATCCACGTTACCTTGTGTTTCGAGCGCCTCAATCTTAGCGTAACTAACCACCAAGCCATCAGCTGCCGTGACTGGCCATTCAACCTTTGTCACACTTCCAGTCGGGCCAAAGCCTGGCTCAAAGAAATTATAATTCATGAGTAGTACTGGTTCCTTCACTTTTTCTCCATTTGTAGGTGCGTGCTCCAGTAAATAAAATGTCCGCCTATCATCGCCCATCGCCGGCAAACCGACAGTTTCCGCCATTAACCGATACTCTGCACCATCAAGAGTTGCCGAGCCAACTTGTACTGCTTCATAACTAATACCCTGTCCATTGTCATTAGCTAAACTTTCTTTATCAAACCAAGTACGCAAAGTAGCATTGAACGAGTAAGGCGTATGTTGCTCCACTGGCAACCAAGTGACTTGCAGGCCAAGAGTTATTACTTCGTTGATGATGCCTTCTGTCTCCCCCGAAGGATTACCCGTGTCGGCCAACTGCGCTCCACGCCCCAAAGCCATGCCAATCAAGAACATCGTCGCCAAAATAACCAGAAAGAAGGAAACACCAAGCACAGCCCAGTGCACCGGAATACCGTGGACATGTTCGTGATCATGCTCATGCTGACAATCCTCTCCGTGTTCAAGTTCAGTCATAAATTTCATTATCTTATACGGTAAGTATAGCTTATTTATTCGGTAAAAAGTAGCCCAAAATATGGCTCGTATTATCGTGCCAATCCTTCGTCGCCCCCATCTGGAGCGAGCTGCCGTGATGCGTCAAATGCCACTCTTGCGTGCCATGTTCGGCGTTAAAACCAAACAACACTCGCAGCGAAGCATTCGAATCAATATCCAGCTCATCAGTACAGGGCAACAAACCACACAATCCAGCCTCGGCTAATAGCTGCAGCACCTTCACATCATTCTTAGCTGTATAGTCGACGTCGTGGTAATGCGTCATGTCGACGCTTGCCAAGAGCACCGCATCCGGCAAAGTCTGCGCAATCTCCTGCCCAAGCCGCCAAGCCTCAGCCGTCGGCAAACTATCATCAAGTATTATCGAAACGATTTTCGCGCCTGGAAACGACCGCTTCACAAACGGCGTCAGCCCGTAAATTCCATGTTCAGTCTCATAGGCCGCCTCTTCCTGCTTGAGCATCGAGTCCATCGCTAACAGCTTATCGACCGCTTCATCATCCGTCACCACCGTTCCGTAAGGCGTCATCCATTGACCCTTGGAAACCTGAGCCGTCGACCGTCCGCGTTTAAAATGATTTGGGCTCACCAGTACAACCGTCTTAACATCATCGCTCGCTAAATCTTCAAACACCGTGGCGATATCACTACCAATAAGTAAATGGTGCGCCGAAAGTCCGCTAATCGCTCCTGCTACCGGCTCCCCTGTTGCTTCGTTATAAGCCCGATCGAAAAAATCTTTAGTTTGCAAACCACTCGTATACGTCGGCCTGTCGTCAACCTCGGCCACAACAATAGGGTATCGCTTCGGCCAATTAGCACCGACACAATACCCTACGCCAAGAGCCGCTATCACTATCAAGCAAGCCCCACCAAAAACTATTTTTTGTCGCCGCAACATGAACACATGCCACTCGACAGCTTCTGCAAACCAATCAAGGTCAGCAAGACCGGCCAAGCAACGTCGACGAATGGTTGACCGAGCACACCGATGGCCTGCAAGAAAAAGGCCAAACCAATCAATGTGATGCACAATGGAACCATCTTGTGATGTGGACACTTACACATTCCGTTGGCAGAACACTCATGCATAGACGAATAGTTAATGAATAATATTTACAGCATAGCACATTATGCCAATCATTTCTCTTTGCTCGATAAACCAGCCAAACTGAGGACAAGACCCACTACAAAAAGGATAATCGAGAAAACACCCCCGCCCATCTGAGTCGCCGAAATCATCAAGCCAGAACCAAAGATGACATACTTAAGACCTGCCATAAAAATTATTTATAGTTGGTAGAATGTAGATTGTAGTCGGTAGACGGCTCATTCTGCTTATGAGTTTCTACTCTCTACCATCTACATTCTACATTCGTAATTATCTGCTACAATAATACCATAAATGCACTATGTTTTCCGACTTTACCGCCAGCGAACGCAAACAGCTCAAAAAGCTCTCAACCCCGGCCAAAATCCAGGATTATTTGAATTCTCTCCCCTTTCACTTCGTCGACGCTAACGACACCTGTCTGTCACCTAAAGAAGTTATTCGTTTCGGTACCGCTCAATGCATGGAAGGCGCCATGCTCGCCGCCGCGGCTTTACGTTTTCACGGTCACCAACCGCTAATCGTCGATTTAACCAGCAGCAAAGACGACTTCGACCACGTCATTGCCGTCTTCAAAGGTGGCCGTCATTGGGGCGCTATTTCCAAGACTAATCACGCCGTGCTCCGCTACCGTGAACCAATCTACCGCACCATCCGCGAACTCGTTATGTCGTACTTCCATGAATACTTTTTAAACGACGGCCGTAAAACCCTCCGCAGCTTCACCAAGCCAGTCAACCTCGCCCGTTTCGACAAACAGGGCTGGATGACATCAGTTGAACCAGTCTGGTATATACCCGTTCATCTCGTCAACGTTAAACATCACGCCATTCTCACCCCCAAACAACGTCAAAACCTCCGCCCCGCCGACGCCATCGAAATCGCTGCCGGCCGCCTCACCTGTGGATAAGTGGTCTACATTCAACGTATACGTTGAATGTAGACCACTTATCCACACCTCTTTTTGATTTCATGCTAAACTCTACCCATATGACTAAAGGCTATTACATCGTCTTCGAGGGCGTCGTGGGAACCGGCAAAAGCACGCAATCCAAGCAGCTGCAAGCCTACCTCACCAATCGTTTCCCCGATCGGCAGGTTATCTGGACCCGCGAACCAGGGGGCAGCGAAATCGCCGAAGCTATTCGCAAAGTCGTCCAAGGCACGCCTTTTGCTGAAACCATGGACCCCATCTGCGAAGCCTATCTCTACGCCGCCGCCCGCGCCCAGTCTCTTCGCACTGTTATCGCCCCCGTTCTTGAGGCTGGCGGAATTGTCATTGCGGACCGCAGCTTCCTAACCAGCGTTGCTTGGCAAGGCTTTGGCCGTGAACTCGGCTTTGACGCGATTTGGAAGATCAACGAGGCTGCTGTCGGGCAATACTTACCCAATATCATCTTCTGTCTCGATCTCGATCCAGCCATAGCCCTTAAACGTACCAGCGACGCAGCTGGTGACAAGTTCGAAAGCCTGCCGGTAGAGTTTTTCACCCGTTGTCGCGAAGGTTACGACTTCCTGAGCCATCACCCCAAATTCACCAATATCTGGCAAACCGTCGACGCTAACGGCAGCCGCGAAGAAGTTTTCCAACGCATAATAGAAAAAATCGACCTGCAATAGGTCGATTTTGTTCTTATTTTGTCTCCTTGTGCATGGTGTGCTTGCCGCAAGTTGGGCAGAACTTCTTGATTTCCAAGCGTTCCTTGAGCTTCTTCTTGTTCTTAAGGGAGCGGTAGTTTGGCTCCTTACAAACAGTACATTCGAGCTTGATGAGATTTTCCTGGGACATACGGCAAAAAAAATTGATAGCAGAAGTCTATGGTATTGGCCAAATTTTGTCAATTAAGCTATCATCAGGCCCATATTCGCCCACTTCTAGAAATCACTGACCTTAGCAAAAAATACGGTAATACCGTCATTTTTGACGACGCCAACATCGTCATTAACGACGAGCAAAAGACCGCCGTCATTGGTCGCAACGGCGCCGGCAAGTCAACCCTCTTCAAAATGATCCTGGGTCAAGAAGAGCTAGATGCGGGCCAAATCAAACACCTCCCCGGCGTCCGCTTGGGCTACGTTGAGCAACACGCCGAGTTCCCGCCAACCGAAACCGTCCTCGACTTCCTCATGCGGGTCAGCGGTAAAGCCGACTGGGAATGCGCCAAAATGTCCGGTCGCTTCCAACTCAAACGCGACCTCCTCACCACCGTCGCCGCCAGTCTCTCCGGCGGCTACCGCATGCGCGTCAAACTAACCGCCATGCTTCTTGCTGACCCTAATCTTCTCCTACTCGACGAACCAACCAACTACCTCGACCTCACCACCCTCTTGCTCCTCGAACACGTCCTGCAAACCTTCCGCGGCAGCATCCTGGTCATTAGCCACGACCGCGAATTCCTCAAACGCACCTGCACCTCCACCTTGGAAGTCGCCCACGGCCGCCTCACCTTTTTCCCCGGTGACGTTGAATCTTATTTGGCGTTCAAAGAAGAACAGGCCGGCTACATCCAAAACACTAACAAGAAGATCATGGCGCAGAAAGAACATCTGCAAGACTTTGTCGACCGTTTCCGCTACAAAGCCAGCAAAGCCAAACAAGCCCAATCCAAACTCAAAGCTATTGCTAAACTCCACACTATTAGCATCGACAACAAACTCGCCACCGCCCGCATTGCCCTCCCGCCCGTCGTCACCAAGCCCGGCAGTATTCTCCGCGTCGAACATCTCGCTATCGGTTACGGCAGCAAAGTCATCGCCGACAATATCTCTTTCGAAATTCCTCGTGGCGACAAAGTAGTCATTCTCGGCAACAACGGCCAAGGCAAAACGACTCTGCTCAAAACCCTCGCCGGCGAACTTCCGCCACTCGGCGAAGATAGCAAAATAGCCTGGTGGCACAAGGCCGACTTTGGCTACTACGCTCAACATGTGGAAGCCGCCCTCCGCCCCAGCGATCGCGTTGACGAATACCTCCGCCGTTGCGCCCCGGTCGATGCTAAAGAAGAAGACGTCCTCCGCATGGCCGGCAACTTCCTCTTCCGCCGCGACGACTTAAGCAAAACTGTCTCTGTTCTGTCCGGTGGCGAAAAAGCCCGCCTCTGTTTAGCCGGTATTCTTTTGCACGCCCACAACGTCCTTCTGCTCGACGAGCCAACTAACCACCTCGACTTCGAGACCTCAGAAGCCTTGGCCGACGCCCTGGCCAACTACGGCGGTACCGTCATCTTCGTCAGCCACAGCCGCACCTTCGTCAACACCGTGGCCAATCGTTTACTCGAAGTAAGTAACGGCACCGTGCGCACCTACCCCGACACCTACGAGGATTACGTCGCCAGCCTAGAAGAAGTCCTTACCGCTGACGTCGACGGCGCAATAGGCGGGGTCACCGCCCCCCGCCAGAATGAAAGTGAACTCGAACGCCAACGCCGTCGCCTGGAACAAAAAACCAAACAGCGGCAAATCGCTCAACTAGAAAAATTAATGGCCGAGCAAGACAAAAAGAAAAGCGAACTCCTCCAATTTTTCTTTGACAACCCCACCGACTACGCACCAGAAAAAAACCGTGAACTCAAAGAACTCACCACTCTCCTCGCTTCCGAAGAAGAAGAATGGCTCCGCTTAAACTCTTAAATGTTTCCTAATCGCAAAGACCGTCGTCAACACGCTGAGGATTGCCAGGCCCAAGAACTCACCACCAAAAATAACTAAAGCGTTACTCGTGAAGTAACTCCACAAACTCAAGTTAGCCTGACCAAAATATTGCATGAGCGGCACATCCAGCGCCTTAGTCGACGCCAATACCACACCCGTCATAATTACCGTTGCTAACAAGGACAAAAGCACAGCTTCCAACAAGAACGGCGCGCGAATAAACCAATCCTGCGCCCCTACCAACTTCATAATCGCAATCTCGTCTCTGTGGACGTAAATAGCAATACGAATAGCATTGAAGATAATCAACATGGAAATGAGCCCAAAGAAACCAGCCAACACCAAGCCAGCCAAACGTAACTTATCCGTAAACGACGTTAGCTTTTCAATCACCACCTGATAATCCGTATAATCCGTCTGTTTAATTGACGGCGCGAATTCTGGCGTCTTGATTGCTTCGATAATGAAAGAGAAATCGTCAGGCGACTTGGCCGACACCACCACCGCGTCCCCAAACGGATTACCGCCTACCTCGTCGAGTGCTGAGAGAACAGTTGGATCACCTGCATTCTTATCCCTGAAGTTTTGCAACGCTTGCTCAGCCGTAATCACCTCCACCGTTTTTACTTGACTCAAACCGAGAAGATAGCCACGCACTGCTTTCTCCGTGGCTTCACTCGTCCCCGGCACAAAGTAAACCGCCACCTGTACCTCATTCTGCACCGCCTTAATCGCACTACTCGTCACCACATTGACCAACAACACCGCATTGACCGTCATCAGCGTCAGCACAAAAATCGTCAGCGTTATCAGCGACAACCAGGCGTTGCGCCACAGACTCTGACCTGTAAACTTGATGACGCGGAGGATTGTTCGCATAGAGTAGTGAGCTAGTGGATTGTAGAAGGTAGAAAGTAGATTTGACGAATTATTGAACCTGTAAGGCCAAGTAGCGAGAGGCAGGCTAATTCCTTTAGCGGGTGACGCGGAGGGAGGCCCCCGGGCGGCGCGCAGCTTGCGAGCACCGAACGGGGTCCGCAGTCGGCAGGACCCGCGAAGTAATGTCCCCGAGCCTTGGCCGTGGAGCCGAGTCTCTACTGGCGGGGGACGGTGACCCCGCCTATTACTAACGCTCGCAAAGACGGATTAGATCTTTAACCGAGCATGTACTTCCCATGCTCGACGTCACTCACAATCTTGCCACCGTTGATCGTCAACACCCTCTTTTTGAGCGCATTCACAATATCCCTATCGTGCGTCACGAGCACCACCGTCGTCCCAAACTCGTTAATCTTTTTCAGTAACTCAATAATCTCGCGCGACGTGACGGTGTCGAGGTTACCAGTTGGCTCGTCGGCCACAATAATCTTGGGCCGGTGCACCAAGGCTCGCGCAATACTCACGCGCTGCTGTTCACCGCCTGAAAGCTGGTTGGGATAACGCTCATGCTTGTCGCCCAAGCCCACAATCTTCAGCACTTGCGGCACTACTTCTTTGATCCTCGCATTTGCCGCCCCTGCAACTTCTAACGCAAAAGCCACATTCTCATACACCGTCTTGCGGCCGAGCAACTTAAAATCTTGAAACACTACCCCAATCTGCCGCCGCAAAGTTGGAATTTCTGACCGATGAATAGCCGTAATATCCCAATCCCCCACCACAATCTTGCCGCTCGTCGGCCGTTCCTCTGCAAACAACAACTTAGCCAGCGTCGTCTTGCCCGATCCACTCGAACCAACAATCGACACAAACTCCCCTGGTTTAACATGAAAACTAATGCCACTCAAAGCATGAGTTGTTGGTTTGTAGACTTTATTGACATTGGTAAAACGAATCATGCAGGCATTATAGCACGATTGAATATCGCCTTCCTAGCACTTGCCGAAAACCCAAGTTTTAGATACTATACGGCCACATTGCGGGAATAGTTCAGTGGTAGAACGTCTGCTTCCCAAGCAGAAGGTCGTGGGTTCGAGCCCCATTTCCCGCTCCATGCCATTTTAGCTCAGCTGGTAGAGCAATGCTTTCGTAAAGCAGAGGTCCCGGGTCCGAATCCCGGAAATGGCTCCAAAAAAATCGTGCTCCGGCACGACTTTTTTGTTACCTCACAAACTCCCGAATATTCGCTGTCAGCATAGCCCGGTCAATGATCGGCCCCAACAAATCCTTTTTAATTTCAATCACTCTCAACCAGGCCTTTTTCGTGCCATCCCCATTCTCAATAACCTCATTACATTGCACTAACCAAAATGAAGTTCGTGTCTCGGTAATCGCGGAAACCGTGCCAGGCAACATTGCTTGCACTACACTGTTCAAATCAGGCGGCAAGGCAGCCGGGTCGACATAACCCAAGTCGCCACCAACACTGGCCGAGGCCCCTTCGCTGTACTGCGTCGCCAAATCCCTAAACTGAATCCCTTGCGTCAGCTTAGCCTGCAATCTTTCAATCCTCGATCTAGCCTCACCCTGATAGTTGTCTGAAGCTAACAAAGCCTCCTCCACCGCCCTATCATAAACCAACCGATCGTCATTCTCATCAACGCCAACCGTCGAGCCGATTTGTCGCGTCACCTCATATCTTTCAGCCAGCAACAATCCACGGTGCATAGCTTCAACACTACTCAGGCCAGCATCGTCCTCAAGTGCTGTGGCATTCTTGGCTACCTCGCCATACCACACCACATTGCCGTCAACGATAGCTGCTGGTACCGGAATAATCTGTGCCAATGTCTTACCAAAACCGTTGTGCACATGAAAATACCAAAAAGCCAGCAAAATACTCACCACACCACAACCAACCACTAAACCAAAAACTCCAATAAATACAAAAACTCGCGAAAATTTATAACGCACAACAGCCTGTGGCGCTGCCTCAAGCAACCTTACTGTCATAGCGCTCGAAGTTCAGCGAACTTCTGTTTATCAAAAAAGTAATAGTACCAACGTCTTAAATTACTGGCACTGGCGGCCTCGTTCCGCGTATCTGTAATAGTTAGATCGGTCGTTTCCGGCTGTTGAATTACCACCTCTTCTTCGCCAGGCTTAGCCAAACCACGCTTAGCTCGTGCCTCTCCTTCCAAATAATATTCACTCGACAATGATTGAATTACACTCAAAGCTGCCAGCTGCTTGCCAGACAATTCGTCATTTTGTACCTGTAGATCATGAATATTTCTCTCAATCTCTCGGTTACGCAAATACTCACGGCCAAAGCCCAAACACAGTAAAAACAAAACAGCTACACCAATCACAAAGACGGTGCCGAACTTAGTTATTGAGCGCAGCCACGGTCGTTCAGTCCGCATAGTTATCGTTTAGCGTGCTTAGATTGTACCTCAGAAATAAGGTTCATGACGAGAGCAGGCTTCTTGACGTTGGTGAGCGTCAACATCATTGGTACTTTCGTACATGTTTCGATGATGATCGATCTTACCCCAAGCTTCACTGCCTTCATCTCATTCCAGCCAACGCTGGTCATGACCGGTTTATCAAAACCTTTTTTAGTAACATCAATCACTCGCTCATTCGTCACCACTAACACACTCCCATACCAACCAGCTCGCACCGCCAACAAATAACGTAAACCAGAAATCCCAACTACCATTAACAAAATTACGCCGTACCACTCTAAACGCAAAATCTCAAACAGCAAAAAAAACGGTAACAACGTCCAAATCACGCCAAATATAATCTTCGGCATTATCGACCTCCCGCTGGCCCGGAACATTCCGTAGCGTTCTTCACGGTCATGCAAGGGTAAATGAACATGATTCATCATACGCTGTAACCAAGTTTAGCTAAAGCCTTGCGCGCTGCAGTTCTATCGTCCCAAGGCAGCTTAACGCCACCAGCCACAGCCATGACCGGCTCCGATCCTTTACCGGTCAGTAGTACCACGTCCCCTGGCTGAGCTAACTGCATAGCCTTATCTATCGCCACTTGTCTATCCATTATCACGAACAAATTCTGACCATCAGTCTTCCCCACCGCCCTCGCCCCGTCTGCCACCATCCGCACAATCTCCTCCGGATTGTCGTCGTATGGATCCTCATTGGTCACAATCACTACGTCTTCTTTGGCACCTGCCAAACGCCCAATCTTTTCGCGGCGTGCCACGTCCCTACCACCACCAGCCGAACCATGCACGCCAATTATTCGTTTAGGCTTCAACGGCTCAACGGAACGCAACAAAGTCTCGATCGCTTTCGGTTCATAAGCATAGTCAACAATAACCGTAAACGGCTGACCACCCACAATCCGTTCAAACCGTCCCGGAATAGACTGCAAACTCTGGGCCGCCCTAGCCAACTGCGTCAACGGAATCCCCACTGAGGCTAGCGTAGCAATCGCACATAAGGCATTTTGTTGTTCAAATTCAGCCACCAGCGGCACAGCAAAATCGACATGGTCTATCGTCATCCGCAAACCGTTTTCATCACGAATAACACTCGTTGGTACAATTCTGTTCGCCGACGCCTGGCCGTGCCAAGAAAAACTAAACTTCTTATCCGCCGGCGCATCAGCGTAGTACTCACTCGCCTCATCATCGCCATTCGTGACAATCACTTTATCAATTTTCTGACCGTCAATGATCTTGTGCACTCTCATCAATAAGTGCGTAAACAACAACTTCTTCGCCGCCCGATAGGCCGCAAAACCACCGTGCGCTTCAATATGCTCCGGGCTCAAATTAGTAAAAACTGCCACATCGTAATTTATCCCTAAATGACGATACTGCAACAAACCTTGCGACGACGTCTCAATAATCGCATACTCACAACCAGCTTTCACCATTGCTCGCAACAAACGTTGCAACACAAACCGCCCCGGCATCGTCATCTTCATTCTATTCTCAATCACCTGTCCCGCAATCGAAAACCCGGCCGTCCCCGTATAGCCCACTTTTTTACCCGACGCCGTCAGTAACTGCGCCATCATCTGCGTGGTGGAACTCTTGCCCTTGGTGCCCGTCACACCAATCACTATCAGCTTATTCGACGGATTACCATAAACCAAGGCCGATCCCCGCGCCAAAACATAATGGTACGGCTGTAGCCAGGCTGAAGGTATTTTGGATTTAATTGTATGGAGGAGACCCATAAGAAAAGTTGGTAGTCGGTAGTTGGTAGATTAAACGTATTATCGAGCCCGTAGTCAACGAAGACGAGTGGGATGTCCCTTTCGTCGACCGAGGGACGCGCGTTTATATGTCGACAATTCACATTCAATAGTAATTGTCGATCGTCTAAACGCCCGACGGAGAAAGAAAGGGACTCCCCGAGTCTCGCGTTGACTGGAACGGCGAATCGCTGGCCAAGATTGCTTCGCTGACGCTCGCAAAGACAGATACAGCGGGGCGTGGTAACCCCGCCTATTATAAGGTTCGGACAGCGTCTCTAAACTGCTCCCCTCGTACAAACTCATTCGCAAAAAGTGGAGCACCTGGCGCAGCTGGCGACAACAGGACTACCGTGCCGCGCACCGCTGCCGCCCTCGCCTTCATTACCGCGTCGGCCATCTCCAGTGCCCGTTCAGTCTCTATTTTACCCTGCAACATCGTCTCAAAACTGTCCGACGCTGTGCCAGGCAGCAAGATGACGTGCTTACATGACCTAGCAATAGCCTCAATCAACTCCTTATAATCAACACTCTGGTCCTCGCCACCAGCAATCAACACCACGTCGCCGTGCCCGCCGAACTTCTTGAGTGCCTCAATTGTCGCATTCGGCGTAATTGCCACTGTATCGTTGATAAAAGTAATATCGTCGACCTCGCGCACCAACTCTTGTGGCTCGCTGGCACCAACAAATTCTTTGAGCGTCGCAGCCACATCAGCCACTTTAACACCACGCAACATCGCCGCACAAGCCGCCGTCAACACATTTTCCAAATTTTCTGGACTCTGCAAACCAAGCTCAACTACCGGCAAAATAACCGTTTCCAAATTATCCTGACGGAACACCACCTGGCCATTTTTTACATAGCAACCGTCATGTTCTTGCGACGTACCGGAACACCAAAACAGCTTACCGGTCACTTTCTCCGCCAACTTCCGCAGTGGCTCGTTATCATAATTCAATACTGTAAACTGGGCTGGCGTCTGTTTGGCTATCATTATCTCCTTCGACGCGATATAAGCGTCAAAATCTGCATAACGGCTCAAGTGATCCGGGAAGACGTTCGTGATCACCGCAATATCTGGCCCCTTCTTCAAGTCGGAAAAAACAGTCGGTAAACTCTCCAAAATCCAGGAAGACAATTCAATCACCACCGGCGTCGGCGACTTCTTGGCTATTAATTCATCAAGCACCTCAAGCGGCGACATCACAATATTACCAGCCATCACAGCACCCTCATCCATCTTCTTCAGCATCGCTCCAAGCAAACGTGTAGTAGTCGTCTTGCCCCGCGTGCCAGTCACCGCAATCGTCGGGAATGGAAAGTACCGGAAGAAAAGGCTGACGTCCGACTCTATCGCTACACCCTTGTCCTTGGCCTGCTGCACAAACTCCACTTCACTCTGCACGCCCGGCGACTGCACTACACAATCCACACTCAAAAAATCCTCCGGCCTGTGTTGACCCAAAATAAACAACGGCTGATAAATCGTCCTATCTGGAAATAGCTCACGATACTTATTGAACCACTCCATCACGCCGTCGACGCTTTCCTTAAGCTCGGCAGCATCTTTCAAATCCGTAATCACAATCTGGCTCCCATGTCGGAGTAACCATTTAGTAGCGCTCAACCCCCCTCCGCCACCATATCTCCCCAGTCCCATTACGGTCACAATCGCATCTTGAAAACTCTCTTGTTTTAATAAGTCCATATATGGTTCGATTATATCACAAGCCGCCCAACTTGATTTTATCCACCAATAATGCTATTCTCCCCCCGTCACAAATCCAGCTGGCGCTGGTAGCTCAGTGGTAGAGCAAAGGCCTTTTAAGCCTGTGGTCGCGGGTTCGATCCCCGCTCGGCGCACCAAAAAAACAGCCCTAGGCTGTTTTTTTGTGCCCGAGAATAGGCCAACTGCTTGGCCTATGTCGGGGATCGAACAGCGGAGCGATGTTCCGTGACCACACGGAACCGCGAGCTGGTGCCCAGCCAAAGCCAAGTGACGACGAGGCTTTAGGCGCGGGCGATCCCCTCCCGAGTCTCACGTCATCGTGCTATACTTCACACAATCTATGTCTAAAATCTCCTTCAAAATAAAGTCCCTCTGGCCGTCCTTGGCCGTCCTCGGCACCATGGCCTTGGGTGCCATTCTCCGCGCCATCCCCCTCATGCAACGCGACTTCTGGTACGACGAAGCCTTCACCGGCGTCACCGTCCGCCAAACCTGGGGCCAAATGATGAGCATCATCGTCCACGACGTCCATCCACCACTTTACTATCTTCTCCTCAAACTCTGGACGCTCGTCGCCACCAGCAGCCCGCTGGCCATCCGCAGCTTCTCGGTCATCTTAAGCGTCGCCACCATCGGCTTGGTCTACGTCGCCCTCCGCCAGTGGTGCCCCAAGAGTCCCCTCCCCGCCATTCTCGGCAGCCTCGTCATGGCCATCAACCCCTTCTTCATCAACTACGGCCAAGAAGCTCGCATGTATGCCCTCTTCGCATTTCTCCTCGCCCTCACTACTATCGTTTTAACCAAGTCCTGGGCCAAGCCATCCCTCAAACTAAATCTCCTTTACGGCTTCCTGCTCCTCGCCCTCATGTTAACTCACTACCTGGGCTTCGTCTTCGCCCTTGCTTTCGTTGTCGCCGACATCATCAAGCATCGTCGCATCATTTGGCAGTCTTACCTTATTCCCCTCATTGGCGGCCTCGCTTGGCTCCCCTCTTTTCATACTCAAGTCAGCAGCCATGACTCCCTTGGCTGGGTCCCCAACACAACCTTCGACCATTTACCGACCGCCCTTCACATCTTCCTCTTCGGCGCCCCAGTCGGTGTCGCCGGCGTGCCTCCCGCCCTCGGTTACCGCGTCGAATGGCTCTCCGTCGCTTCCGTCAGTGTCATCTTGGTTATTCTCATCACCACCCTCGTCGTCGTCATCACTCTCCGCAAAAAATGGGACGCCACTCTCGCTGTGACCGGCTTCATGACCGCTTTTCCATTACTTGCTGCTCTCGCCCTCCAGTTAATTCATGTTCAACTTTTCGTCGAACGCTTTTTAACCGGTAGCGGCCTCTTCTTGGTTCTCTTCCTTATCCTCGCCCTCAGTCGTCTAGATAACAAATTTGCCATTCTTAAAACCACCGTCGGCGTTTATATTCTGCTTGTTTTAGCCATCAAGCCTAACACCTACAGTCCGCATTTTTCAACCTTAGCCAACAAAATTAACCAGCTGGCTCCGCACAGTGAAGTGCTCGCCACAGATCCTTTCGACTTCATATTACTCCGTTTCTATCTCGGCGAAACGCGTAGCCTTCACGTCTACTTAACCCCTGACGCTAACGGCAACACAGAATACATCGGCGGCTGGGCTCTCATTGCAGACAGATCCGCTAATCAAGTATTCACGCTACCCGTCGCTCCCACAATCATCGTCGCTCATCATCCAACCGATTTCCCTGATTATCACGTCACAGGCACTGTCAACGACATCTCACTCATGCAAAACTAATCTGTGTCAAACAAAAAAATAGCCTTAAAGAAACTGCAACAACTAAGGCAACAGCACGGTCTAGTCTTCCTCAAGTACGCCCTAGTTGGCATTAGCGGCACCTTCATCGATGTCGGCCTTTTCACCTTTCTCATTGCCACCACCTTCCTAGGCTCGACCCCAGCCCTACACGCCGTCGCCGCCTCCACCAGCTTCATCCTCGCCGTCACCAACAACTATTACTGGAATAGTCGCTGGACCTTCGCCGCCGATAATCGTGCTGGTAGCAAAAAACAATACGCTAAATTCCTCCTTGTTTCGACTGGCGGTTGGCTGCTCAACCTCTTCTTCCTCACCATCTTCTCGGCTGCTCTCTACCAGCTACTGATTAGCTCTTCATTCATTGCAGGTGGCGCGCCAATCCCAACTTGGGGCCTCACAGTTGCTAAAATAGCTGCGTCTATCGCCGTCCTGATGTACAATTTCTTAGCTAATCGCTTCTGGACGTTTAAAAAGTAGTATGAAGACACCGGATCTCAGCATCATCATTCCTTGCTATAACGAAGCGGAGCGTCTGCCCGCTACTCTTCGTGACATTGCCAAATATCTCATCACCTCAGACTTAACGGTGGAGATTATTGTGGTCGACGACGGCAGCAAGGACAATACAGTCGAGGTTGCTACCGACCTCCAGAAACTCTTACCGATGCTCCGTGTCCTCCCCTTCGCTAAAAACCAGGGTAAAGGTCACGCTGTTAAGCACGGCATGCTAGCCAGTACTGGCAAGCTCGCCCTCTTCATGGACGCGGACAATTCCACTCCACTCCGCGAAGTCGAAAAGCTCCTCCCCTACATGAACACCCACGAAGTCGCCATCGGCTCACGCCATCTCCATACGAGTAATGTCGTCATCAAGCAACCTCTTTACCGCATCATCCTAAGTCGACTCGGCAACCTCCTCATTCAAACGCTCCTCATTCGCGGCATTCGCGACACGCAATGCGGCTTCAAACTCTTTACCAAGGCGGCTGCTCACAACATCTTTGCCAAACAACGCACCACCGGCTTCGGCTTCGACATGGAAGTTTTAGCTATCGCTCAATCCATTTTTCACTACAAAATCAAGGAAGTTGCCGTCTCCTGGTACAACTCCAAGGACTCCCGCGTCCGCCCTATCCACGACGCTTGGCGCACTTTAAACGACCTCTTTCGCATTAAGCATAACCTCGTTACCGGTGTCTACAAGAAAACCAAATAGTCACAAAATACTGCTAACATTATTGACTTCAGCTTAAAACTGGAGTACATTTTCGCCGTCCAACCGGACACACCACCACCCCCACACCCCATCAGCCCAGCTGATAAAAAGGATGCCCACATGGCTTTCCGTTCTCCACGCAGTCCAGCCTGGCCCTTCAAGGCCCCAGAGCCTCCGCCCATCTTCAGCTCCGCTCGACCCATCGTCTGGGAGAACGAGACTCCTCTGATGACCGATGAGCAGTTCGCCCAAGTCTGGGCCACCATCATCGAGGTCCTGCGCTACAAGGACATCCAAAAGAGCGAGTTGATCCTCCGCCACTGGCACCTCGCCCTCGCCGTGGCCCTTCGTCAACATAGTGTTGTGGAGCAGTCTTTCAAGCCCGTCTGCCCACTCGTACCAACCGGCAAGATCCACACCTGGTTCGCTGAAGAGTCTCTGCGACCAAACATCTTCAGCACCGACGAGATCAGCCGGCTGAACAAGGCCACTGACGCCATCATGGACATCAAGCCTCCCCTCTTCTGAACCGCCACCTCACCCCTCTTCAACTTCTCTTGAAGAGCCGCGCGTGAGGCAGCGGTTCTTCTTTTTAAATTATTTTGCCACTACCTCCCAACCTTCTGGCACATCACATGGCGTTGGATAATCAACAACCTCACCCGTCGTCAAATTCTTCGCCGGCGTAATCACCTGAATACAGGCTGTGCCGCCCGTACTGTCATTTTCGGTTACTGGCGTAGTTACAGTAGTATCCACAACTTGCTGCGTGGCACCACGACCCAAATGAAACGTCAACCAAATTACCAACACGCCCCCAAGCATACAAGCTAAACCAATCCACATTGGTCGTAACGACTGAGCCTTATTCATAGTTTTGGAGCTAATAAAGTCAAAGCTTCGTGCGCAATACGTTCGTCCGCATTCAAAGCGAACAATCCTCGAATATTCTTACTGAGATCTGCACATAGTTCTGGGTTGTCGAGCAAGCGCCTAATGGTTTGTTCTAATATCTGTGGTGTCGTATGCCAAATCACCTGCGCTGCTTTTCGTTCTTCCAAAACTCGAGCATTGGCCTCCTGGAACGGTTCATGAATTGGAATAATTATCGCCGGCTTACCCAGTGCCGCCAACTCCGAGATCGTTCCTAGACCTGCTCGCGACACTACAATATCTGCAATCGCGTAAGCGTCGGCCATGCCTTCATTTAAAAACTCTAGTGCCACATAACTGGGTTTTGCCTGTTCGAGTGCCGTCAACATTTTACCTCTACCCACCAAATGCAACACGTTCATGTATGGTACCAAGTCCTGCCAAATAACCGCACAGGCCTCGTTAATCGCCGCCGCACCTGTGCCACCACCAACCACTAACAAGGTCGGCAGAGCCACGTTAAACCCATAACGCTGCAAAGCAATCTCCCTTTCGCCATGACGAATCGCCTGGCGCACCATACTACCCACCACTATCGTCTTTTTAGCCGAAAAATGTCTAGCCGTTTCTTCAAAAGTAACACTAATTTTCTTAGCTACTGGCGCCATCAGCTTATTCGCCAAGCCTGGCAATACATCTAACTGATGCACCCAAACCGGAATGCGTAAAAAGAACGCTGCCCAAGCGACCGGCACGCCAACATAACCACCAGCCGCAAAAACAAAGTTCGGCTTCATGACATACAACAGGCGCAACGCCCGCAACCAACTAAAGAAAAACATGAACGGTAAAATAGGCCACAGCCACTTACGATGACGGTCAAGTTTCGGCGCCGCCAACTGCCAAAAAGGGATCCGTTGGCTCTCCACAATCAATCGCTCAGGACCATTCGGCGTGCCAATAAATGACAGCGATACATTAGCATTTCGCTTCCGTAATTCCGCCGCAATTGCTAAAAGCGGGGTCACGCTGCCGAGCGTCCCACCACCGGTTAGTAAAAAATGTTGCTCTTGAGACATAATATTATAATTCTACTATCTACTCTCTACAATCTACCATCCCTCATCCTTTACCATGCTTCGACACATTGGCCACAATTCCCATAGCCGTCAGCGTGACCACGAGCGCCGTACCACCATAACTCACGAGCGGTAATGGTACGCCCGTAATCGGCAACAAGCCGACCATCGCTCCGATATTAACCACCGCCTGCACGCCTAGCCAGGTCATTATACCAACAACTAGGTAACGACTAAAGCCGTCCGGTGCACGTTCTGCAATCCGGAAACCTCGCCATAAAAAAGCTAAATTTAGAGCCAAAAAAGCCCAAGTAAAAATCAAACCCAATTCCTCACCAATCACCGCAAAAATAGAGTCGCCAGCCACCTCTGGTAAATACTGAAATTTCTGCAATGAATGCCCATAGCCCCGACCAAACAAGCCGCCAGAGCCAATCGCTAACAACGCCTGGTTAATGTGATAACCCACGCCCTGCGGATCAAGTTCCGGATGCAAAAAGGTCGTGAATCGGGCTGCTCGGTACGGCGATAATTTAATCAATAACGCCAAACCAGCGACGCCAGCCGCTACTACCCCCGGCAAATACTTAAGTGGCGCTCCAGCCGAAAAGTAAGTAGCTAAAGCCATAGCCACAATAATCGACATACTGCCAGTGTCCGGCTGCTCAATCAAAAAGAAAGCAATCACGCCAAGCACGCATAGGAACGGTAAAACACCTTTAGAAAAATCCTTTAACTCATGCTGACTGCGCTTCTCCAGCCAGCCAGCCAAATAGAACATAAATGTCAGCTTCACTAACTCAGAAGGCTGCATGGAGAACGAACCAATCACAATCCAGCTTCGTGAACCACCAAACTCTTTACCGATGCCAGGAATAAATACTAACAACAATAGAGCAATCGACACGAACAACATCACTCCAGCATAACGCCTGTAAACCGTGTAAGGCAGCTTATAGGCAATGGCAAAACCAACCAAGCCAGGCAACAAGCCAAAGATAACTTGGTGAATCAAGTAATAATAACCATTACCAAATTTACTCAAACCAAGTGGGAACGAAGCAGACGTCAACATCACCAAACCAAACAGCACCATGCCACCAAGTAGCAGTAGAAATCCGCGATCAACTGCCCCCTCGCCTCGCTCCATACGCAATGATTACTGGGTTATCTATCCTAGCAAGGCGGTATCGAGCAACGCCACAATCAAGCCAATCGCCGCCCCCATCCAAGAGAGTAACCAGAATCTCATAACCACTTTTGGCTCTGGCCAGCCCTTCGCTTCAAAATGATGATGAATCGGCGCAATCAAAAACACCTTTTTGTGAAATAACTTCTTGGAAATCAACTGAATCGCTGTCGTCACCGCTTCCACTACAAAGACGATACCAATGATTGGTAAAAGCAAAGCCGAATCAGTCAACATCGCGACCACGCCAAGCGTCACCCCAAGCGACATCGCCCCAGTATCGCCCATAATAAACCTGGCTGGCCAAATATTGAACCACAGGAAAGCGAACAACGCTCCCATAATTACCGCGCAGAAAGCAGCCAAGTCGACCTGCCCTTGTAACAAAGCAATCACGGCATAGGCGCCAAAGGCCGACGCCAGTGTCCCACCAGCCAAACCGTCCAAACCGTCCGTCTGATTAACGGAAAATGACGTAGCGACAATTACCGCAATGAACAAAGGAATATACCACCAGCCGATCGTCACGCTACCGACTAACGGAATATGCAGAGAATCCCAACCCAATTTGACGTAAAACCACCAGGCACCAATCGCCGCAATAATCGTATACAATACCAAGCGATGACGAATATGAATCCCGCCACCATGCTCTCCAATTCCGCGTACGTTCAAGTAGTCATCAACTAAGCCAAGCAAGCCAGCAGCCACCAGAGCGAATAATGGCAACCAAGTTTGCTGACGTGACAGGAAGTTCAGTTGGCCAATCGCGGAGTCCGGTGCTAATCCAGCGATGATGAAAAATATCAAAGCTAGC
The DNA here is from genome assembly GCA_964355955.1 of uncultured Gammaproteobacteria bacterium. Classification (GTDB taxonomy): domain Bacteria; phylum Patescibacteriota; class Patescibacteriia; order UBA9934; family UBA9934; genus UBA11707. Next base: position 16,460 of record CAYHFQ010000006.1, on the reverse strand, counting down.
ACTAATGGCGTTACCCACATGAGCAACCCGCCCATCGTAGGCACTCCAGCCTTTTTAGCGTGAAGTTTGGCGAACATTGGAGCCGTAACTGCACTTCTAATCGACTTTCCCAAACGGAAACGATACAGAAAATGCGTCAAAAGTGGCGTCCAGGCCAAGGCCAGCAAAAACGACAACGTGGCCAAGACCAAAATTTTCGACAAGGCAAAGGCATCAAGCATAATAAGTGACGTTCAAATGAACAAGGAAAATTAAGTGAATCAGAATTAAAGCATCGACTATCACCGCCGTCACAATCGCCGCATAAGCAATCACCTTTTCGCGCTTCCAAATTATTGACGCATAACCAGCATTAAGCAAGGTTAAAATTACGCCAATCCCCGAAGGAACAAAAAGCTCCCACCACTTGCCAACCTTATCCACACCAAGGTGAATATTATAATGGAGTGGCACAACACGCCAGGTTTCCACTGCCGGAAACAAGGCAAACCAAACGAGCAGCACCCCAGCCAGCAACAACAGACCACAAATAACCAGGGCTAAGCGAGCAAAACGTAGGTTTTTAAGAAAAGCAGCCACACGTTTTATGAGACAAGAATTACTTTAAGGACAGCTGGAATTCGTTCTTTAACAGCCGCCGCCACGCCATGTTCCAAGGTAAAAGCGGCTAACGGACAAGTTCGGCAAGCACCAGCAAAACTAACCTCCAATATGCCAGTTTCCTCCGTAAATCTCACAAATTCAACGCCTCCCCCGTGTCCTGCCAAACGACTGCTAACTTCAGCTAAAATCGACAATATAAGCGCTTCCATAGCCTGCAGTATACCCTAATTGTCTCTCACTCACCAGCCTACCTTGACGATACCCCCCATTTTAGCTATAGTACCGCCGAAATACCTCTACTAATAACGCGGCACTTTCCTATTAATAAGGAAGTTCTGGAATTCTATGGCACACAAAAAAGCTCAAGGCTCTACAACTAACGGCCGAGATTCCCGCGCCCAACGCCTCGGCGTCAAGCGCAGCGACGGCACTAAAGTCCTCTCCGGTGAAATTTTGGTCCGTCAGCGCGGTACCGCTATCCACCCAGGCGCTAACGTCCGTCGCGCCAAGGACGACACCTTGTACGCCATCACTTCTGGCGTTGTTGGTTTCATGAAAAAGAAAATGCCAAACTTTACCGGCGTTCTCAAGCAGCGCACTTTCGTCAGCGTAAAGTAAACCCTCCCCCAGTCATGGGGGAGTTGGAGGGGGCCTTTAAGTACAGTTACAAAAACGAGCCAATTGGCTCGTTTTTGTTTATCTCCTTTTTTTTTCATTATTTAACTGCTTCTTCCAAAGTAACGCTTGTCATCTTGTCACCCACGGCGATCTTGTCCACCACATCCATACCCTCGGTTACTTCACCAAAGATCGTGTACAAGTGCGGCAAAGCCACGTTGTCCAACATCACAAAGAACTGACTACCATTCGTGTTTGGCCCAGCATTAGCCATAGCTACAGTACCACGCTTGTAAGTCTTGTCGTCCTTCAACTCATCCGCAAAGCTGTAACCAGGACCGCCACGGCCGGTGCCAGTTGGGTCACCACCCTGAATTACGAAGCCCTCTTCACGACGGTGGAAAATAACGCCATCATAGAACTTCTGGCTAATCAAGTAAACAAAGTTGGAAACTGTATTCGGCGCCGTGTCTGGGTAAAGCTTAATCACGATGTCGCCCTTAGCTGTGCTGATCTTGACTTCTTTGCCGTTAATCTGTTCGGCGGGCAAAACGCCAGGAAATGTCAAAGCTGTATCCATAACTGGGGTTGGTAAAGATTGAGTAGAATCTACTGGCTTATCGGTCGTCGCAGCTGCGGCATCCTGCGTACCTGGCACAGTCGTGGCTACTGGCTTACTAGCCGAACAGCCGGCACCGAGCATAGACAACGTCGCTAAAGTCACTAGGACCTTCGTCGATTTCTTCATAGAAATAATAAAGGAGTCAATTCTGACCCCTTCTTTTTACTTGATTATTCAGCTACTGGCAAGTTGGCCGACACTTGACTCTGCAACTGCTTGATCTCTGCATTCTTAGTCTGTAAGGCAAAAACTGACGTAAACAACACGGCGGACAAAGAGAACACCAAGACCAACATCAGTGCCGTCAATTCAATGCTGCCAACCGGCAAGGAGTTGCAAGCATCGCAGCCCTTCTTACTAAAACTATTCTGCAAAGAAATTGGCGACACGGACTTCTTAGCACGACTCACGGCTGCTCGCTTCTTTGGCGTAATCATATTTTTCCTCCTTAAAATTTTGATTATATTATTACTTTCAAACTACTACGATGTCGGCAGTATACCATAATTTTGCGCCGCTATAAACGGCTCATCCACAGGGCAACCATCCCCCATCAGCCAACGCGTAAAAAACGTCAGCGTCACCTTAGTCTGCACATCGTCGACGAGTAAAGTCACGTCTCGTGTCACGGTCGATTTCTGTTCACTCACACCTGGCTTCACAGCTCCGCCACATCCGCCTTGCTGTCCCCCGCTTGGTAACTTAACTATCGACTCCCCTTTCCGCGCATAGCCAACCGTCGTTACAAAACCAACTGCCTCCTCCGGCCTAGAAACTAAAATATCTTTATATACTTCCACAAATTCCGGTACTGTCACCATCTCTCTCTTACCTAACGCAAAAGTCCCCAAAATCGACGTTTCCACTGCCAACATCGTGTCGCTATAAGCAACAATCGGCAACACCATCTCCCACATCAATGAATCTTCATTAAATCTATAAACCGCAAGCCCCGCCGTGACGACACCGTCGTCTACTGCTGGGGCCAACCCCGTAGCAACACTCTCAGCGTCTGCTACTGGGGCAAGCTGCCACGTCAAAACCACCGGTTTGGTGAGCGGCGTCACATCTGGCTTAATCAAATAACTCTTACTAATCGACGAACCGCCATTCTCAATCTTCGGTCTAGCGTCCGCTACAGTCGTTATAGCCAACGGCGCACTCTCCCTCGCTATTCCCGTCACCGTCACTTCCCCATCCGTACTCGCTATCACCATCTCCTCAGGATTGGCTGTAAACATAAACCACACGCTCCCAAGCGCCAAGAACACAAACACCGTCGTCCACATGATCGATTTCTTAATCATGAGGGAAGTATAGCAGAAAACGACTCTCCCTTATAGAACCTTCAGATTTGCGACTAGTTTGAGTGCGCAGCTAGAAAAGCTTTTTAGGCTTAGTTCTACTCCAGCGGCTCTTCCCACGGGACTCCCGGCCTGCCAAACTGTCCAAAAATACTCGTCGCCTCATACCACGGTTGGCGCAACTTCAGACGTTCGACGATAGCTTCTGGTCGGAAATCAAACCGCTTCTTCACCAAGTCGGTCAAATCGAGGCCGTCGCCACCGCGTACCGAAAGCAAGGTCGGCTCCTTCATGCCAGCCGTGTAAACAATAGTGACGAGCACATTATTTGCCGTCCCTTCACTCACCAACTGCTTAGCCACAGCGCGAGCCATATAACTCCCAGCCCTGGCTGGCTTTAATGGATCCTTACCCGCTGTACTTGCCCCACCATGCGGCAACAGCCCGCCGTAACTATCGGCTAAAACTTTGCGCCCACTAACGCCGACACCAGCCGCAAAACCACCGTTCGTAAACTTCCCGCTAGGATTAACCAACACCTTCATGCCCTCACCAGTTCCACAAATCGGCACAATCACCTCGTCATACAACAACGACTGTACCTGAGCCTGCTCCATCACGTCGTCATGTTCAATAATCAAGGTCACGCCGACGATCTGCTCGCCATCCATCGCCACCTGCACTTTACCATCCGGCTTCAGCCAACTAAACAACGGATCAGTGCGCCGCAAATCATCCACGCGTTTGGCTAACGCATTAGCATAAACCACCGGTCGCGGCATAAACTCCCGCGTCTCTCGCGTGGCATAACCATGCACCACCGTCGTGCCTTGCGCACCACCCTGCACAATTGTGCGCGCCACATCTTCTGTCGGCCGTTCCGTATTCACAAACGGCTCGAGGCCATCAACGTAACCAATTTTGGTATAAACTGTACGCGCTAAATCAGACGCATCAAAATCTGCGCGGCTATCCACCACGCCACCAATCATAATCATGCCGTGGCTACCCAAGGCCTGCAAATCCAAGCGACTTAGTGGATCACGGCGCAGATATTCATCTACAATCGCTTCCACTATCTGATCGCACATTTTGTCCGGGTGACCCGGAAATGGTGCTTCAACAACCTTCAACATACCCCCTGAGTTTAAGTCATTTTAGACGTTAAAGCAAAGCACCAAAGCCTAGCTTAAACCAGGCTTCGACATACTTATCCCCACCCCAACATTGCGTTCGGTTTTTGTTCGTTATAGAATACGAACAGATAGAGAACAGTTCAGTCAAAAAACAACAAATTATGTCTCCAAGATTACCCTCAATCACAAAAAAACAGCGCGAAGTCCTCTCTTGCATCGAGAAGTTCGTGCAGGAACAGGGCTACACGCCGTCCTACCGCGAAATTGCGGACGTGCTTGGGCTATCATCCCCCGCCACCGTCCATCAACACATCAAAGCCCTCTGTGAAAAAGGCATCATTAACACCGGTGAAAACGGAGCCGCCCGCTCCATCGAAGTCGTCGAGACCGAACCTCTCTCGCCCATGGCAATCATGTTGCCTCTAGCCGGTCTCATCACCGCTGGTGTCCCTATTGAAGCCATCGAAGAACACGAAGCCTTCGCTGTTCCTGCCGACTTTGTAACCGACGCCATGAACTCCTACGTCCTCAAAGTCAAAGGACGTTCCATGATTGAAGACGGTATTTTCGACGGTGACTACGTGATTATTGAACGCAATCATTCACCTAAAAATGGCGACATTGTCGTCGCCCTACTCGACAATGCCTATGCCACACTCAAACGTTTCTATCGCGAGGAAAACTACATCCGCCTCCAGCCCGCCAACAGCACTATGAAACCCATCATCATCAAAGGCGACCTCAACATCCAGGGCATCGTTCGCGCCGTTATTCGCAAGTTCGGCACAATCTAATTTTCAATCTTAAGGGGAGGATTGAAATCCTATGAACAACTTGACTCTTCGTCACTACAACGTGACGCTCGCTTATCGCACCCGCCGTATTACTCGCTCACTCCACTCTCTCAAGCTCCGCCTTCGTTTGCGCATCTCGCTCCGTAAATTCCGCGCTCAACTCCGTGCCCTCATGCCTCTACGGCTTCTAACTACCTAACTATGCACCAATTCATCAACGACCCTATTGCAGTTACAGTCACCTTCGATGGCCCTCGCGTCAAACCAACCAGCATCTTCTGGAACAATCGCCATTACCCTATCCCCCACGTCAACCTAGTCCACAGTGCTCGCGAGGGTCAAAAACGTCTCTTCTACTTCTCCGTCTCTGACGCCACTAACTTCATGAAACTCCGCTTTGACACAGAAAACCTAACTTGGCACATAACCGAATTCTATGCTGAATGAACTCACCTCTTCAACCCTCGAACAAGACTTTCTAACTACCTAAACATAAACAGCTTTATGAGCCTGAGCCCTGTAGGAGTGAGCAACTGTCGGGTTGTTCTCTGACGACGCCAGCCTCGGCCCTGCGCTGGCGCCCGAGTCATACGAGGTGAGACGGCCAGTGCGGTTGACGAGGCGCAGATAGGAAGAGGACAGCCTGACAGCTGCGAGCGAGGATTGCTTCGCTGACGCTCGCAAAGACTGATATCGGAGTCATATCGAGGCCCATCTACTTATGTTTATTTGACCTCCTCCCTCAAATAACGGGTAGTGGTTCTCAGTATGTCTCGGATTATCATGCACATCGACTTTAATAGTTACTTCGCGAGCGTAGAGCAGCAAGCCAATCCTCATCTCCGCGGGAAAGCTATTGCTATTGCCGGCAAAGCTGGCGGCGACATTAACCGCTCAGTCGTCACAACGGCCTCACGGGAAGCCAAAGCCCGCGGCGTTAAAACGGCCATGGCTACTTGGGAAGCTAAGAAAATTTGTCCTGAACTTATTATTATCCCCGGCGACCCGCAAAAATACGGCGATATTACGGATCGCCTCCTCGCCGTCTGCCACAAATATGCAGATGATATAGAGCAATTTAGTACGGACGAAGTCTTTATCGATGTGACCACCGGCGCCGGCAACTACTTCGGGGCCAGCATGATGGCCCTCATGATTCGTCGCGACCTCAAAGCCGCTTGCGGTTCGGTCTGCACTGTCTCGATCGGCATTGCCCCTAACAAACTCGTCGCCAAACTCGCCTCGGAATCCGTTAAACCAAACGGTCTTACTGTCGTCCGCCCAACCGACGTAGAAGACTTCGTAAAAAGTCGCCCCCTCGCCGATTTCTGCGGCATCGGCCGTAGTACCGAGAAGAGACTAGCCGAACTCGGCGTCACCTCCATCGCCACCTTACGCCAGCTCTCTCGCGCTCAACTTATCGACGTCTTCCAAAGCCAGGGTGCCTGGCTCGCCGACGCTGCTCACGGCCAAGCCACCGACGCTCTAGAAGACGACAACGCAGACCCAAAATCTATCGGTCATTCCTATACCTTCCCACAAGATCTCCACACCATCCACGCCGTCAAAAAGAATCTCCTCGCCATGTGCGACCGCGTGGCTTGGCGTTTACGTCAGCAACATTTTGTCGCTTCTCACGTCTCAGTCTACATCCGTTACGGTGACTTCGGTGGTGACGGCTGCGCCAAACTCTTGAATATCCCCATCAACGACGGCCTCACCATCAGCCAAAATGCCTGGGCCTTAATTTCACCTCGTCTCGATCTTAATCGTGGCGTCCGCTTACTCGGCATCTCCGTCAGCGACTTCAAAGCCACTAAACTCCCCATCTCACTCTTCCGCAAAGACCGTCGCATGAGCCGCGTCGTCACCGCCCTCGACGTCGTACAAACAAAATTTGGCCAGGACGCCTGGCACCGCGCCAGCACTGTCTCGACCAAATTCCTCGAACGCACCTCAGGTTGGCATTATGACCATTTAGCGATGGCGAACAAAACTTAACCCAATAACTCCTCTTCAATCTCCAACAATCGATTATACTTCGCCAATCTCTCCGATCGCGAAGGCGCACCACTTTTTATGTACTCAGCATTCACGGCGACCGCGAGGTCAGCAATCGTCGTATCGCAAGTCTCACCGGAGCGATGCGAAATAACAATCTTGTAACCATTGGTTTGCGCTAACAAAATAGTATCGATCGTTTCTGAAAGCGTCCCAATTTGATTCGGCTTGATCAGTACGGCATTCGCAACTTTCTCGTCAATTCCTCGTTGCACGCGCTCCACATTCGTCACAAACAAATCGTCGCCCACCAACAACATCTTCTTGCCGAGTCGCTTAGTTAATTCAGCCCAGTCTTCCCAAGCATCTTCTGCTAAACCGTCCTCTACGGACAACAGCGGATATTTCTTCATCCACTGTTCGTACAAATCGATCATCTCGGTACCGGTCAACTTCCGTCTATCGGTCTTGAGCGCATAAATCCCCTTCTTCTCGTCAAAGAATTCACTAGCTGCCACATCAATTCCAAAACCAACTTCTTTACCCAATTTATAACCGGCCTTCTTCACCGCTTTGGTTAAATACTCAAGCGCACTCTCGGTCTTCCCAACATTTGGTGCGTAACCTCCTTCATTGCCAACATCCGTATCCATACCGTCAGCATGCAATACATCGCCCAAGGCATGAAATATCTCACTGCCAGCCTGTACCTTCCGCGAATATCGCGTAAAACCGTGCGGAATAATTATGAACTCCTGCATGTCCAAATTCGTGTCAGCATGACGACCACCATTAAACACATTCATGAATGGTGTCGGCAATTTATAACCCTTGTATTGTAAATCGAATGCTTGACGCAGATACTCGTACAACGGCAAATCAGCTCGCTTAGCCGCCGCATGCACGCAGGCCAAAGAAACACCGAGCATCGCATTCGCCCCGAGTTTATGCTTATTGACGCTGCCATCAAGTATACGCATGGTGTCGTCGATTCCCCGCTGGTCAAACACGTCATGACCCTGTAGCGCCTTAGCAATCTTCGTATTAACATTCTTAATCGCCTTCAATACGCCGAGCCCGCGGTAGCGCGTCGGGTCGCCATCACGTAGTTCCAAAGCCTCATGAATTCCCGTCGATGCGCCAGATGGCACCGAGGCGGATCCCCGAGTGCCATCTTTTAACGTAACCGTCACATTAAGTGTCGGATTACCACGCGAATCGAGAATTTCGTGAGCATGAATGCCCTCAATTTTCTCTTTCATATATTTATACAAAGTTGGTAGATAGTAGTTGGTAGTCGGTAGATTTAACGAATTTTGAAGCCTGAGCCTTGTAGAAGCGAGCGACTGCCGTGTCTCCTGTGACGACGCTAGCCTCGGCCCTGTGCCAGCTCCCGAGTCAGACGAGGTGCGCCAGCTGGCGCGGTTGACGAGGCGCCGCTAGAAACAGGAGATACGTCGGTTGCGAGCGAACCCGAGCCTTGGCTGCGATATCGAGCTTTGATCTTTCTATTTAAGACTGTACGTAATCGTCACATCTACCACCGATTCGTTCGAACCAACGGCAATCTCAGGTGAAGGTGCAGCACCACCGACTGCTTTGTCCGCCATCATGCCGCTGTAATATGGCCATGGACTGCCGCCAGTTGATTCGTTGTAACTTACCACATTACCAATCCGCTTACCCAAAGCATTGGCAATACTAGCCGCCTGCACCTGGGCTTTGGTAATAGCTAATTGACGAGCATCACTGGTCACTTTGGTTGTATCACTCACCGTCAAAGAAACATTGCCAATATTCGTCACACCCAAGTCGCCAGCCGCGGCCAAAACCTTATCCGCCAAACTGGTATCATGCATCGTCACCGTCAAACTTTGAGTTGCTTGGTAGCCAGTCACTTTAGCTGGGCTAACATCGTAGTCATAAGTTTGTGACAAATTGTACTGCGATGTTTGGAGGTCGGCGGACACCAAGCCCAAGCTCTTCATCTTAGCCAACAAAGCATTCATGGCTGTGCTGTTAGTATCTTGTGCCTCATTGGCTGTCGCCCCAGTAGACGTAATACTCAAGTCGACCTTAGCCTCGTCTGGTACCTGCGAAGCCTTGCCTTCACCAGTTACCGTAATCGTAGCCGGTGCTTGGTCGGCAACCCCAACCTGGTCAATCTCTACAAAAGTCTTCTCGATCTGCACGAACAACCACACAATTCCGTACACCAACACAATCGCCAAAAGTAGCGTAAACAACTTGTTACTTCTCCACTCTGGCCAAAAACTTGTTTGCTTTTCCAGTGCCATAAAAAATATTATTACTGCTAATGACATTATTATAACACAAACAGTACTTAAAAAAATCGGGACCAGATGCGTTTACACACATTTGGTCCCAGTTGCCCGCCGCGCGGGACTTTACGACAGCTTCAGCAACGCTTGCAACAGCTGCATCTTCACACGTTCACGATCCACCACCTCCGCGTCGCCCTTCTGCCATGACGTCAACGCCAGCTCAAGCTCATCCAGCTCGCGCTGCTTTTCCGACATCGCTTCTTGTCGACGCCGAAATTCCTGTTCGCGTGCCTGACGTTGCTCGTTGATGGACCAGATCATCTTCTGCAACATCACCCGCACCTCCCTCTCTGACAATTCGGCCGGTACGAGCGGAGCCTTGACGACAGGTGTCGCCACGGCAACTGGCGGACTGACCACTGCAGCCACTACCGTCTCAGCCGCTACCACTTCCAGCACCTGAACTTCAACTGCAACCGGTGCAGCAGGCGGCTGCTCTGTCTTCTTGCGTGATACAACCGCCGGCACGTAACCGACAATCGTAACTCCCAAGGCCTTTCGCATCATCGCTTCATCATTCTTGATACGCACCGAGTCTTTCAACAGTCGCATCACCTGCCTATTCAGCTCATCCGTAGTCAAGACTGGAATCTCCGACACAGTATCCCCATTCGGAACACACTCCACTTGGTTCAAGCGAATTACGCCAGGTTGCTTACCGCTACCAGCGAGCAGGTATTCGATCACCCCCTGGTCCGCCAGCCCCTTCAGAATCGAAAACGGGAAATCCGAATAGTTGGTGGCAATGGAACCGCCTATCCGGGTCGAGAAGATGCCTTCCGGCCACTTCGTCAACTCCTTCAGGATCGACACCATCTCACGCAGAGCCATGAACGTCGCGTAGCGTTTCGGCGACAGCTTGATGATCGCCGTCTTGGTCTCGCCAACTACCGCAGCTTCCGCTGAGTTCGCCACCTCTTCGACCAGCAGCTCAGCTGGTGGATCGAAGTGCACCGGTGCCGATGCAGCTTCCATCACCAGCGGTTGCGTCACAGTAGGCTGCGCTGCGACAATCGGTTCGGCCACTTCGGCCGCAGGCACGCTATTGGTCACGAGTTGCGGCGCCCACTTCTCGATATACGCAATTTCACGTACGCTCTCAAAGAGAATATTCATCGCCAACGTCCCAACCGCCTCATCCGTCACACGTTGCGGTTCAATCTTGGCCTTGGAGTCGGCCGAGCTGACCGTCACCGCCTCACGGCGAAAAATCGATGGCTTGCTACTCCTCATGTAAACACGCGAGAAGCCATGACCCAGCAAGTTGGTGTTCACAATCACCGCTGGCTGTTTGCTGTCAGGCGTAACCAGCAAAACAATCTCGTCGAGCACCGTGCTAGACAATAGCCCGACTGGCCAGCCATTCGCTTCGAGCAGGGCCAACAGCAGACCGGCTACTCGATGAGTCTCCACGGCCACGGGCGTGCCACCAACCACCGGCAATGACGCTTCAGTCATGACTTCTTCCTCCTCAGGAATATTGTTTTCTTCAAGTACCGAACTGGCCACAGACACCAGCTCGGCAAGAACTTCTTCAGCCTCAGCCTCAGCTACAACCACGGTCTTCATCTCAACCGCAGCTTCCGCCACGATCTCAGCTTCCACCACAGCAACCTCTACCACCGTCGTCGACTCAACTGCCACCGGCTGAGCGATCTCTTCGACCACTTCAGTCACAGCAGCAGCCACCTCGACAATCACTGCGACAGTCGGTTCGACGACAACCACTGCCGTCTTCACCGGCGGAGACTGCACCACCACTACTGGCGGCGGAGGCACCGGTCGCGCCGGAATCAAACCCGGCACGGATCGCTCAATGTGCAGCCGCGTAGTCCGCAAGGCCTGCGCATCTCGTACCATGGCGTCGACGAACTGCTGAATCTTCCTGTCATTCATGACGCTGATCCGCCTGGTTGTCGGCGTAACCACACCCCACTCGACCGGCTGCCAGCGGTAAACGCTCTGGAACGGCGTCAGCTGGCAGAGATTTTTGAGCCCCGTTTCGGCCAACCCCGCCAACGATTCGGTAATCACCGGATCATCGGCCGCAGCCCCCATGGCCTCAGCCAACTTGCGCGCAGTCCAGCCGACCATGACGTCCTTCGGCCAAGCAATCTGCTTTTCCTCAAGCAAACGCACCACGCAACCAATCAGTCGGTGCAGCTCGCAGCCGAACGCCGTTCCAGTCGGCCCAACCTTTCGCCGTGCCAACTCTGGCTTCGGCACCGGCTTCTTCGCTACCGGTGGGTTCTTGCTCACTTCAGCCAAGCGCCAGCTTTCGAAAAGCTCCTTGGTCAAGTCCTTCAACTTCACCTCGCTGCGACCCACCAGTGACACACCGTGCATGCGCTGACAAGCGAGTTCGAGCAACGACTTGTCAATCTTGCCACCCGTCTTCACTGCTGGTTCGATGCACTGCTTCAACACGTCCCTGTCCGCCTCGAGCAGCACGTGCTCCTTCAAATCACCCTCGACCTTCTTGGTGAACTCCAAAAAGCCACCCCTGTTGTAGAGCTTGATGAGGTAGTTGATGTTGCGCTTCACCCGATCAGTCGGCGTGAATTTGCGCAGAGAATCTCGGCTCACGTCGTAGTCAGCGGGCACGGTAATCGACGCCGACGTCAACAACGCCACGATCATGGCCGGGTCAATCTTGCCCATGGCGTGCAGAGCAGGAAAACGGTGGCTCAGAAAGGCGATGATGCCTTCCAGTTTTTCTCGCTTCCACCCTTCTTCGTACAGCGTCTCGAGCAGCTCGTTGAACATCACGCACTCTCCGTGACGCAACGCCGCAAACAAGAACTCCCGCACCGAGTGCGCGCTCTTGTCGCTCATCATTTCCTGACCGAGCTCACCCAACCGACTGAGGTCAAACTGAAAGCCTGAGGTAGACATGTGTCACTCCTTTGTAACTGGCCCGAGCCAGTGTTTGTGAAAGACTGTATTGCTCAGAAAATCCAAGCAAGCGGGCTTATCTTGCCTATTAACAGGCTAAAAGTCAACGCATCAACGGCTTTAACCCAGGCATCTCCTCCCCACTCAAAAAAGCCAACATCGCCCCACCGCCGGTCGAGAGTAACGTAAATTTACTAGCAAAAGTGCTGTTTTCAACTAGTGCCACGGTGGATCCTCCACCAACTATGCTCCGCGCCCCATGAACACCCGTAATCGCCTTCATTAAAGCTTTAGTGCCAGAGGCCCCCGCTCGCTCTTCCACCAACCCAAGCGGCCCGTTCCAAACAATAGTCTTTGCCCCCCGCAGCCACGTCGGCAAAACCTGCTCCGTCGCCCGCCCAATATCTATTACACTGCCTTTTTGATTTATTCTCGTATCAACTGGCAAGCGCAGTTTATCACCCAGCAGTTCGACCACCGCCTTAGCTTCCATCGAAAGTCTACCTTTTTTAAAAGCTGGCAACAGCCCACTACCAACCACCACCAAATCCGCCCTCACACCAAGCGTCGACAACAACGGCACCTTAGTTTCCAATTTATTACCCCCGATTATCAACACGAACGGCTGTCTCATCGGCGCGCTCAATTGTTTGACTTCTTCGACGAGCAACCCACCTGCAAAGCTCGGCAAAAACTTAGTTATCGCCGCCACGGATGCATGCGCCCGGTGACACACGCCAAAAGCGTTGTTCACATACACGTCACCGAAAGTCGCTAACAATTCGGCAAATTTGTCATCATTAGCTTCTTCGCGTTTATCAAACCGCAAATTTTCCAACATGACTATCTGCCCTGGTTTAATAGTCGACGCCAATCTTAACGCGTCTTTACCAACCACATCTTCTGCTACCGCAATCTTCGTACCAAGTGCCTTCCCCAGCGCCTTGGCAATCGGCGTAACGCTAAACTCTGTCTGCTTGCCACGCGGTCGTCCAAGATGAGTCAACAAAACAATACACGCGCCTCGTTTTTGTAATTTTAAAATCTCCGGCATTGCTTTAGCAATCTTGTCATACTTACCAATAATTGCTCGCCCACGTACTAGGTCGACGTTGGCATCAATTCGCAACAACACTCGTGTGCCGCGCTTAATGTCACCTGCCTTCCAAGTTTTTAATATCATAAAATCAGTTAATCATTTTTACGATACTCCACGATTCCGCGTAACCAAAATTTTATAGCAGTGAACACCGGCAAGATATTCCAAAAATACCGCAAATCAACCAAACGTCGCACTACATAACCAAGCCAACCGCTCAATACTAAATTTCCGTAACCCAGCAAGGCATAATTGCCACCAACTGCAATTGAATACGGCCACTGCTTACGCGGCAGATACGTTTTCAACTTAATTCTCTTTAAAGCACGCAACACATTAGCAGCAACTATTGGTGCCACCTGCTCAGCCGCTTGTGCCGTCTGCGGTAACGATAATTTAGTAGTCGATTCAACAAACATGGCGGCATCACCCAGCGCAAAAATATTCACTTGTTTTTGCACTTCAAACGTCGACTCAACTAAAATTCTCCCGCGAGGATCTTTCGGCAAGGCAAAATTCTTCAACACTGACACCGGCTGTACACCACCAGTCCAAATCGTACAATCACTTGGTAGCGTCAATATCTTATCCGCCACTTTTACCAGCACCTCACCTTCCTTCACCTCATTAATACGAGCATTAAGCAGCACTTTCACACCTAGCACTTTCAGCCTATGTTCAGCCAACCGGGAAATCTTCGGCGTCATCATCCCAAGGACTCGTTCACCCCCATCAACCAAAGTAATCGATACCGCATTTTTAGCAATCATTCGTCGACGCTCCAAACCAATAAACATCGTTGCCATTTCAGCTGCCAGTTCTACTCCACTAGGTCCTGCCCCACCTATAACAATCTTGATGGCAAAACGATCTCCTCGTTTTATATCCTCAACCAACTGGCCACTTTGTCGACAAATTTTCAAAGCGTCAGCTGTCGACTTCAAAGTTAAGGCAAATTGTTGTAAACCAGGAATACCAAAATATGCCATTTCGCTTCCAAGAGCAATAACTAAAGAATCATAATGTAAAGTATGTCCACCCTCCAGCAAAACATGCGCACTCACCACATCCAAGCCGGTAACTATAGCCCGTCTAACCTCTACTTGCGGCCCTAAAAATGTCAACGGAATATCCGCTGTTTTACTTAAACATTCCTTCTCAGCCTTGCTACACTCATCTGCCTTCTGCGTAGCAAGTTCATACAACCAAGGCGTGAAAGTATGTGTTTTATCTGCCGTTAATAAAACTATCTCCTCATTGTTTTGCGATAATTTAGCCAAATGTCGCGCGACGTTGACGCCGGCAAAGCCACCACCCAAAATGACGATGCGTTGCCTAACTGCCATATTAGCCAAGCAGGAATTTCATAACTGCATTTGGTTTGCGCATCATATTCGCCACTAAGCCGTTCAAGCCGAGGATATGACCAGCACCGCCAGCACTAAACATCAACAAGGCAGCAATCTGAATAATATGCGTATCAATATAACCATTCGCTGTATTACCAGTAAAGTGTGCTAGGTAATACAGCGCCATTAACAACATACCAAAAATACTAGCTGGGCGTACAAATACCCCTAATATCAGAGCCAAGCCGATCAAGGTCAAACCCCACATGTTCAACGCATCAATAACACCACTGCCAGCTAACGCCTGAAACCAGCCAGCCAATGGCCCATCAGCAGACTGCAAATAACCTGCCGCACTCCAACCGCCAAACTTAGTCACACCAGCCCAGAAAAATTCCAAACCAATCGCTAATCTCAAAGCCACAAAACCTATACTAAATAATGGCGTGTGTGTAACCTTCATTAAGCGATCGGTCATGGCTTCTGTTCGCATATTATTTCTTATTTTTAGCTTTAGTAGTTTTTGTTTTTGCAGCTTTGACCTTGTGCTTAACCAAAGCCTTAACTGCTGGAACTAGATCAAGCGCAATCTCCGCCAAGCGGTTAGCATAGCCCCACTCATTATCATACCAAGCGACAACCTTTACTAAATCGCCATCAACCACGTTCGTCAACGCCAAATCGACGATCGCCGAGTGCGGATCGCCTACAAAGTCGCTTGATACTAACAGCTCACTCGTAACGCCGAGAATGCCCTTCCAACGTGGGCTCTTGGCCGCCTTGATAAGAGCCTCATTAATTTCTTCTTTCGTTACTCTTCGTTTCAAAACAAACGTCATATCAGATAATGACACCGTCGGTACCGGTACACGAATACTCAAACCATCAAACTTATTCTTCAATTGCGGCAAAGTCTGAGTCACAGCAATCGCCGCGCCGGTCGTCGTCGGAATAATATTCTCACTCGCCGCTCGGCCTTCACGCAAATCTCGCCTTGGTGAATCAACCAACGACTGCGAGGCTGTCATGCCATGCACCGTGGTCAACATTGCCTTAGCAATCCCAAAAACTTCATCCATCACCGCCGTCACTGGCGCTACACTATTCGTCGTGCACGAAGCATTATTAATCACCAACGCCTTCTCCATCTTCAACTTGCCATCATTCACACCCAACACATAAGTCGGTACATTGCCGCCCTTGGCTGGTGCAGAAATAACTACCCGCTTGGCACCGGCCTTAATATGCGCCATGGAGCCTTCCTCCGTCACAAAAAAACCAGTCGATTCAATTACCACGTCGACCTTCAACTTCTTCCACGGTAAAGCACTCGGGTCCTTCTCCGCATAAACTGGAATAACCTGCCCATCAATCACCAAATCCTTGCCCTTCGCGCTCACCGGCACAGACCACGTCCCGTAGTTAGTATCATGTCGCAACAAATAAGCCAGCGTTGCGGCGTCCGTCAAATCATTAATCGCCACTACCTTAAAACCCGGCTTCCCCCAGCCCACCTTGAGCACATTCCGCCCAATCCTCCCGAACCCGTTGATGGCAATGTTCGCCATATGATGAAACTGAAAATTATCTGCTGATAGTATAGCACGAAATCGGCAGAGCAGATTGTAGAGGGTGGAATGTAGAAAGTAGATTTAACGAGTTACGCAGCCCGAAAGGCCAAGTAGCGAGGGGCA
>CAYHFQ010000005.1:0-58142 GCA_964355955.1 uncultured Gammaproteobacteria bacterium | reverse complement strand
TGGGGTCCGCAGTCGGCAGGACCCGACGAACTATAATCCCCGAGCCTTGGCCGTAGAGCCGAGCCTCGCGTTGACTGGAACAAAAAATCACCCCACCGAATTTCGGGAGGTGATTCTTAAGCTTCAATTTACTCAGCGCCCAACTGCAGGCGGGAGAAGCGACCGATGCGGATGTTCTCACCAATCGAGAGAATCTTGCTCTCAAGCAATTGACCAACTGTCATGCTGTCGTCTTTGATGAAGGCTTGCTCCATCAAGCAGATATCGGCGAAGTACTTGCTCATGCGACCGTCAACGATTTTGGCGATGATTTCAGCTGGCTTCTTTTCGTCAGCCAAACTTTCCGTCACAAAAGTCTTTTCTTTTTCCACAGCTTCGACTGGCACCTGGTCGCGGGAAATGTAGAGTGGAGCGCTCGCTGCAATGTGCATCGCAATGTCGTTACAAAGCTCTACAAACTGCTCGTTGCGACCGACGAAGTCCGTTTCACACATCACTTCCACAATGACACCAATCTTGCCGTTACCATGGCTGTAGCAATGCACGCGGCCTTCGCCAGTCGCACGGTCACTCTTCTTAGCCATCTTAGCAGCGCCAGACTTGCGGAGAATGTCGATTGCTTTCTCCATGTCGCCGTTCGCTTCTGTCAACGCGTTCTTGGCATCCATCATGCCGGCCCCGGTTGTGTCTCGCAACTTCGCTACCTCACTTGCGGTAATTGCCATAGGGTAATTTTTAGGATTTTGTATCAGCTTTCTTTGTTTCTGACATCACCTTATCTTTCATGACAATGTCCAAGTCGGCGATAGTAGCTTCGGCGTTAGCGGAAACCTTTACCTCATCTTCAGCGCTACCACGAGTTTCCACAACTGCCTTGGCGCTGGCCACGGCCTTGGCCTTACCAGCCTTAACAGCTTCAGACATGAGCTTAGCAATCATTTCAAGTGAACCAACAGCGTCGTCGTTAGCTGGAATCACGTAGCTGATACCAGTTGGGTTGACGTTGGTGTCGACGATAGACACAATCTTCACCTTAGTTGCGACAGCTTCACGCAAAGCTGTTTTATCGTGACGAGCGTCCAACATGAACACTGCTTCTGGCAAACGAGTCATGGTGCTGATACCACCAATCTTCTCTTCCAACTCTTCAATCTTGCGGGAGAACTGCAACTGTTCGAGCTTGGTGTACTTCTTCAAGTCGCCCTTCATGGTCTTGTCCTTCAGTTCCAAGTAGGTCTTAATCAAACGCTGGATCTGTGGGAAGTTGGTGAAGGTACCACCCAACCAACGAGTGTTGACGTATGGCATGCCGCAGTCCAAAGCGTACTTAGCGACAATATCCTGAGCCTGACGCTTGGTACCAACAAAGACGATGCTGCCACCGCGGGACACCAAGTTCTCAACGTAGCTCAAAGCTTTTTCCAACTGCTCTTGGGTCTTCTCGAGGTCAATGACGTGCACGCCACCACGAACACCGTAAATGTATTCGCGCATCTTTGGGTGCCAGCGTGAGGATTGGTGACCGAAGTGAACGCCGGCCTTCAACATGTCTAAAAGTTCTGGAGTTGGCATAATATATATTCCCTTTTAAGCCACGACCCGCACTGCCAGAGCCTTGTAAACAAGGCAGGGACTGACTAGCGAAACCGGATCTGAGTGATGAATAAGTGGCCGAAGTGTAGCCAAAACCAGCTTTTCCGTCAATAGGCGGGGTCACCGTCCCCCGCCAAAATTACCTAATAAACATCGCGTCCCCAAACGAAAAGAACCTATACCCTAGCCTCTTCGCCTCTTCATACGCCGCCAGCACTCTCTCCCGCCCCGCCAAGGCCGACACCAACACCAGCAAGGTCGACTTCGGCAAGTGAAAATTCGTAATCAGTCCATCGATTACTTTAAATTCAAACCCCGGCGTAATAAACATATTAATCTCGCCGGAATACGCCTGCAGTTCGCCAAATTTAGCCGTCACACCCTCCAGTACTCGCACCGTCGTCGTCCCCACGGCAATTACTCGTCGATTTTCTTTCTTGGCTTGTTTTAGCCTCTTTACAGTCCCCTCGTCGACGCTCACCAACTCCCCATGCATCTCGTGCTCCTCGAGCGTCTCTACCTGCACTGGCCGGAATGTCCCCAGGCCGACGTGGAGAGTCACGTATTCCATCTGGATTCCCTTATTTTTCAACTTTTCGATGAGTTCCGGCGTGAAATGCAGCCCAGCCGTCGGCGCCGCCACACTCCCCACTTCCTTGGCATAAACCGTCTGGTAAGCCACTTCATCGACCCCCTGCGCCATATACGGCGGCGTCGGAATTACGCCATATTGAGCGCAATAATCGAGCATTTCGGCCACCGTCCGCCCAGTCTCAATCGTCACCACCCCATCCGCCTGCTTAGCCAAAACCTTCGCTCCCTCGAGCGGCAAGGCAGCCCCTACCGCAAACTTCCGCCCTGGTCGCAACAACACATCTGCCTCTCCCTCGCGAATCCGTAAAATAAGGATTTCGACCTCGCCACCAGCAGCATCAGTAAACAATAATCGAGCCTTAAACACCCGCGAACTATTAAAAACCAGCACATCGCCCGCCACTAATTGATCAACAATATCGTAAAAATGCCTATCCTTAGCCTCCCCAGTCTCTCGATCAACCACCAACAAACGCGAGCTATCCCGCGGAATTACCTGAGTTTGCGCAATAAACTCGGGTGGTAGATCGTAGTCGAAATCTGTAATGGGTGTGGGCATATAGTATTAGTTGGTAGATTGTAGAAAGTAAAGTTAACGAATTTTGGAGCCAGGGCCTTGCAGGGTCAGACGAGAGGGCAGAACGAAGACGAGAGGGATGTCCCTTTCGTCGACCGAGGAAATAGCGTTTTGTGTCGATATTTCACTCAAGTGGTAAATATCGATCGTCAAAATGCCCGACGGAGAAAGAAAGGGACTCCCCGAGTCTCGCGTTCTGCGATTGAGCCAAGGTTGCTTCGTCGAAGAATAACAATATCGCAGCAGTTTGACAAAAAGCGCTCAGAATGATAGTTTTCTGCCATAAATCACCCTGGCCTCGTATACAAAGCGACGCCGTACCCATCTTTATGAAGGAAGGTATCCACCCAAAGTATTTCCCAGAAGCACAGTTGGTTTGCGCTTGTGGCGTCACCTACACCACCGGTTCAACCAAGGAACGCATCGATATTGAAGTCTGTGCCGCCTGTCACCCATTCTTCACTGGTAAGCAGAAGATCATGGACACTGCTCGCCGCGTCGAGAAGTTCACTGGTCGTACCGCTGCCAAGTCGGAAGCTGTCATGACAAGCAAGGACAAGGCTGCCAAAGCTGCTGCCCGTACCAAAGCCAAGGCCGACAAGAAAGCTGCTGCCGCCTCTTAGCGACGCTAACAGAACACCCCGACTTCGGTTTGGGTGTTTTGTTTTAGGGTGTAGAATAGCCTCAGATTAAAAATTATTATGGATTATCAAAAGTTAGTAGCCGATCAAGAAAAAAAGTTAGCCGTGCTGGAAGCCGACCTCATGGATCCGGCTACCTTCAACGACCAAAAAAAGTTGCGCGCTACTAACATGGCCTTTCTCGCCACCGGTCGCACCGTCGCTATTGGCCGCAAATACCAAACACTCATGAACAATCTCAAAGATGCCGAGACCTCTTTGAACGACGCCGATCCCGAAGTCCAGGCTATGGCCGCCGCCGAGATCGAGGAAATCACCCCCCAACTCCCAGCCGCCGAGCAAGCTCTCGAACTCGCTCTCCTCCCCCGTGATCCTAAAGACGACAACGACGCCATCGTGGAGATTCGCGCTGGCACCGGTGGTGACGAAGCAGCTCTCTTCGCCGCCGATCTCTTCCGCATGTATTCCCATTTCGCAGAAAAAAATAATTGGAAAATAGTTCTTCTCTCGCAAAGTCAAAACGACCTGGGCGGCTTCAAAGAAATTATCTTCGAAGTTACCGGCGAAGGCGCTTATGGCACCATGAAGTACGAAAGTGGTGTGCACCGTGTGCAACGCGTTCCGTCGACGGAAAAAGCCGGCCGCATTCACACGTCGACAATTACCGTCGCCGTGTTACCAAAAATCGAAGAAAGCGACTTTGCTCTCAACCCACAGGACCTCACCATCGAAGCCACCACCTCCACCGGCGCTGGCGGTCAGTCCGTTAACACCACCTACTCCGCCATTCGCATCGTGCACGTCCCAACCGGCATCACCGCCTACTGTCAGGACGAACGTTCCCAATCGCAAAACAAAGCCAAGGCCATGGAAGTTATCCGCGCCCGCGTTTGCGCCTACGAGGATGAAAAGAAAAACGCCACCCTCACAGCAGAACGTCGCAGCCAAATTGGTAGCGGCGAACGCAGCGAAAAAATCCGCACTTACAACTTCCCGCAAGATCGCTTGACCGACCACCGTGTCAAACAAAGCTGGCATAACCTCCCCACCATCTTGAGCGGTGAATTGGGCGACATCATCACCACCCTCCGCCTCGCCGAACGTGACGGCAAACTCGCCGCTTCCATGGACGACGATGAAGAGGAATAATAAGGGGTGACGGTGCGCAGGTGCCCTGCCAGATACCGAGCTTAGCGAGTATCTGGGAGGGTGCAAGCCGGCAGGACCCGACCATTGATAACGATTTATGACTATCTTAGAAGCCCTACAGTGGGCCGAAGGAAAATTGCGCGGCAATAAAGAAAACCCTAAGCTCGACGCCCAGGTCATTTTAGCGCACGTCATAAGCCGCGGCACCGCTTATTTATTCACTCACAGCGAAGACGCTTTACTTCCGCAGCACATCGAACAATTCCAACGCCTAGTCGAACGCCGCGTTCGTCACGAACCAGTCGCCTACTTAGTCGGCCACAAAGAATTTTACGGCCGCGAGTTCACCGTCAATCCTCATGTCCTAATCCCCCGTCCCGACACTGAAACCATGGTCGACCTCGCCAAAACTCTTGTCACCCCAAACTCTCTCATTATCGACGTCGGCACTGGCAGTGGCGCTCTTGCTCTCACCTTGGCCGCGGAGACTGGCCGTCCCGCCGTCGCCATCGACCTAAGTTCCAGCGCCCTCACCACCGCCAAACTAAACGCTGAAAGCCTCCAACTGACTCACCTCGTAGCCTTTTTCGAAGGAGATTTACTAGCCCCAATTTTCGACGAAAGTCACGGCGAGTCACTCGGCTCGCATGCCGTCATTACCGCCAACCTCCCCTACATCAGCAACCGTCAGTACGAAGGCCTGGATCCCAACGTCAAAGCCTATGAACCACGCCTCGCCCTCATTTCCGGCATCGACGGCTTAGATCATTACGATCGCCTCTTCGCCCAAATCTCAACCCATCGCCACATTCTCCCGGCCAAGCTCGACATCCTAATAGAAATCGACCCCAGCCAAAAACTCTCAGCCCCAGCCCTCATAAAATCCCACCTCCCCCGCGCCGTTATCTCCCTCCATAATGACCTCACCGGCAGGACCAGGGTTATTCATGTTTCTCTTTAGCTTCAATGGCAGCTAAAATTGATTGAGCTAAACTGTTATTTTTTTCAGCAGGCGTCACGCGAATAGGCGGAGAAATTATCGCTTCAGCTATATCATTACCCTCATTTACTAGCGCCATCTGCATATAAGTTCGTTCATCAGGAGTTACTGAGCGATAAAATTTATTGTTGTCTTCACTCATCTGCTCCTTTTCCTTTTCATTATATATCGGCCAGCTCCTACCGTCCTCAGATTCATAAAAACCTATCGGGACAGCATGATAATTCGTTGCTAATTTATATAAATATAATCTTCTATCTTTCTCATGAATTCTATCTCTGGCAGTTTTCCAATGACCATTCGTCTCTTCCCCCATGCCTACTGCGATTATCTGTGCCTGCTTGGCAATATATGAATCAGATACTCCACCAAGGCCATAACGCCACTCTTCTGAACCGGGCAGCTCTCCTTTGTCTTCCTTGCCATAAGCCACAGGAACAGACAGTTCCGTTCCGTTAACAATAACTTTCAGCGGAGAATTATAAAAAATATTAGCCGTAGTCTGAACTCTATTGGTATCCTCAAGCTCATTTATAGCCTTCTGCCATGCCGCTGTAGAAGCAGTTTCTTCTACATATTTACCGTTAATGTACACAACTACATTTGGCAAAGCAAAATCTGGATTGCCAGCATTCATCCCAAGTTCTATTTGTTTACTCCCACGTTGTAAGAAATACTTAAAAAACGTTGGGCTTAAGACACGAGCCTCACCAACGTCAATAGTTAACGGCTGTGAAAGATCAATTTCACCTTCCGTATCAGCCTTTTCCATTATTAAATGAATGTAATCATAAGTCAGTTTCCGTTCAGCGAATAACAAATACATTTCATCCCTCGTCATCTCTAATTGAGCAATTGGTAATTGCTCTGCAATCTCACTATCAGTCCAGCCACTCTTTGCCGCCCCAGTTAAATCAGAGCTGTTATTCTTCGTTTTCTCATTTTCACTTTTATCCACTTTCGGCTTTTCTTTAAGCCACTCTTTAGTCGCAATCTCTACCGCTTTCGCCACACTATTAATATTTTCCTCCAATGCCAACTTAACGTCAGAAATATCACTATGAATCATCTCCGCAGCCTCATCTGGCGACTTGGCCTCCGAATATTTCTCGATAACTGGTCCGCAAGCCGAATACATCGCCATAACTAGGCCGCCACCAGCTGCCAGCTTAGTACCACGCCACTGTGCCAATGCTTTAGCCTTTTCTACAGCTCCACCAGCTATTCGTTCAATTACAGCATTCGCATCAGCCAATAATTGCGATTGCATTAATGCCAACACGCTACCTGGAATCAGGTGCTCTAAGCGCGATACATTATCCGGGTCCGAACTCTTCAAATTATCATAACGGCCACGACGCGTATTGCGAATCTCATGTTTCTCCTCCGGCATCCACTTATCTAGCAACTTACCAAACCATGATTTCTTATGACCGAAGTTTTCTTTGTTAACAGCTCCTCCGTGAACTATCCGCTGCTCCGGATCCAACCCCAATAATTCGCGTTTATAATCATTAAGAGGCATTTCTGCCGTGCCGTCTTCCGGTACATAAACCGTCACCTTAGCACCATCAATCAACAATTCACCCTCGTTCGTCTTGAGAACAACACGAATATGATCAGCCGTCTCATTTACCCAAATTTCTTTATCTGGCTTATAACCCGTCGCTTCCAAAGTCGCCGCTATCACCTTAAAACGTCCAGCGCAGTTCATCTCTTCGCCATTAGCTAAACTTTGTAAAACCGAATTTTTATTGAATTTATAACCCGTATCCTTAAAATATTTAGTCGCTATTTTCTGAGCCATCTCCTTATCAGTTGTACTAGAATCTGATTTATTCAATTCCGCCACAAAATCTTTAAAAGCTCGGCGCGCCTTGGGTACATCGTCACTAACCCTCCGGTCCGTTGCCTCAAACGCTTCAATTACATCCCAAACATTACCATACACACCTTTCTCAGCTTCAGCTCGGCCCTCACTCAAGATAGCCGAGAATTTTTCAATTTTAATACCTTCTCGCAGCAACCAATTTTTTGTAAATTCTGGCATAGCTTCAGCCGCTAAACCTGCTCGGGCTTCCGCAATCTTAATATTATCCGTAGCTAAAACTTGTTTCTCAGCTTTAGACAGCTCTATTTTCTCAGTCAGTATTTCCTTTGGTGACTCTCTATGTTTCCTCGGCGAGACAGCATTCATCTCCGGAGTTGGCATTCCTTGTTCAAGACGTACATTCATACCCTAACATTATAACATAAAATGCAGCCGTAAAGCCGCATTTCATCATTAATTCGACATTGCCACCTCCCCCGCGCCATCTCCCTCCACAATGATCTCACAGGTAGAGCTCGAGTTATCCACGTCAGCCTTTAACCATGTTACAATGCTGCTATATGGCAGCAGAAGGCGGACACTACGAAACACAGCAGAAAATCGAAACACCTGAATATTGGACGAAAGAACGGCTAGACAAGCGTCACCGCCACGCCTCTCTTTTAGTTGAACTGGATAACGCCCTTGCCACCCAAAACCACGAGGAGGTCCTTAGTATTCACAATAAAATCGAATCATCGGACTTCTCACCAAGCCAGCGAGATTCACTCATCAAAATCCTTGGCGAGTACGGTAAAATGACAAAGCAAGCCGCCGACGCTGAAAATTACTACAAAGAAAATTTTAACATCACCAGTCCTACCGAGCTAGGTGCAATATTTTACCATTTTCGTACCAACGAGACACCGTCCAGCACTCAAGCTGTCACCGCCCAACGTCACGAAGGTTATTTCCTAATTTACTGCACTAATCCTGCAGACTACTACAAATTCGCCTACCCCGACCAAGCTCAAACCAGCATCAATCAAAAGAGCTCCGGTACTTTTCATAATGCTATCACTATAGGTAATACCACTTTCAGTGTACCAGTGATTCTTATCAATCAAGCTCCTCCAGAAAACATAACCAACGAGGCCGCCACAACTAACTCAATTATTATCCATGAACGCCAGCACTGGATTAATCACAAATTACTCGGTGTTTTTCAAGCAACCGAAAAATCTATTCATGATCGCACTAAACGTACCGAAACTGACGAAGCACAAGCTTTCGGAAAATTTATCAAAGACGAAGTCTTAGCCTGTCTCCGTGACGGATCTTCTGGCATGCGTCTTGAACTTTCGCTAAGTTCTGACTCTTACTCAGCCTTTTTTCCAGCCAAAGAATTCAGTCAAAAACACAAAAATATTCTCGCTCAAATCAACACTGCAATCCACGAAATCGACGTCCAACAAGGCGACAAATCACTCCGCCCCTATATTGTCCTGCAGCTGCTCGATGTTCCATTTGACGAAATACCAGCCATGCTCAAGAAACTCAGTCACTACTACCATCCAGTAAAACCTAATTCGACGTTGTCATTTGCCCCAGCGACGGCACAACCTCAATCCACGTCTTACCCGCATTCATTTTAATTTCCTCACCAGCCTCATCCAAAAATCGCAAAGGCGCAGTCTCACCCTCCTTACTCCACGTCACTGCAATAATCCGCCCGTCTTGCGCCAACATAGCCTTGCCCGTACCAATCGTTCTAATTGACCGCCTGCCTTTCTCGTCGAGAACTTCCATGTCACTTTCCATCACCACCACGTTATCTACAATTACCTTTGCCCAATGCTCCAGGAAGTTAGCAGTACCCCCTTGTTTACGGGTATAAGCATTAGTCGCAGTGTCATAATCCCAGGCCACGTCATAAGTCCCACCCGCCGTCCAGTCAATAGTCAGCGAATGATTCTCGCCGCTAGCTACACCGTCCTTAAACTGCCAAAACGTATAATTAGGCACTGACATGTGCTTGACGTTAATCTCAGCGTCGACCAAATTTTCAATCGACGTGTAGACATTGTGCGGAGCGAAACGTGTGCCAGTATCACGCCAAAAATAATCACCGTTAAAGAACTGATCAAAGTTAGTCACATTCGCCGTCTGCAATTTTTCGAGCGCCTCAGGTGAACCACCAACGTGGGCATATAACGCCCCAAACTGGGCCGCCCAATCAATATAATACGGTCGCGCCGATCGCACTGGGCCAATCTTCGGCACCACGGAATCTGGTGCAAAAAACAACTCGAAACGTGGAATCATGCCCTCCACCGGCGCTTCAATCACCAAGAAAGCTTGATCAAGTCCGACCAACGGCCACGCATCCGCCGAATTCTCCACCATCACAGCCGTCACCTGCGGCAACTCAGTTAATGGCACGTCAAGCTTAGCTCCAGTTAATGGATTTCGGATCACCTCATCGACTACTACAGTCTCATCCCCGGCTTCTACCTCAGCCTGTTTATCAGCCGGTCGATAAATCAAGACAGCAATAACAAAGACCGCTATCACGAGCGCACAAGTGGCGAAGGTAATAGCGGTCTTTTTGTTCATGTATTATTTTTTATCTGACTTTTTGGCTTCTGGTTTCTTAGCATCAGCGGCACCGGCTTCAACCTTCTTCTCAGTCAAAACCTCTACCTTACTGACGTCACCTTCGACTGAAGCGTTCAAAGCGGCCATTTCTTCCTCAGAACGTGGTGGCTGAACGGAAGCGATAGCACTGTTAGCGTCGGTCTTCACTTCCATACCTGCTGGAATGACCAAGTCACTGACACGAATCACATCTTCGAAAGTCTTAAGGGCAGAAATGTTGATAGTAATGTCGTGGACCAAAGCGTTTGGCAAACATTCAACTTCAATTTCTTCCAAGGACTGTACCAGTGTACCACCCAAATCCTTCACAGCGGAAGAGATACCTGTGAGCTTCAATGGGATGTTGGCCTCAATCTTGTGAGTCAAGTCGACACGACGGAAGTCAGCATGCGTGACAAAGTCATTCAAAACGTTCTGTTGAACGTCAGAAATCAACACTGGATGCACGGTACCAGCAATGTCGAGGTCAAGCACAGTGCTCTCACCAGCCGACTTGTAGGCCTTCAAGAAAGCATTGCGATCAACGGTGATGTTGGTTGGTTCGGTACCAAAGCCGTACATGACAGCTGGGACTTTACCTTCGGCACGCAAGGCGTCGGTCTTACGGCCGGCCAAGGTACGGGTTTCTGCTGCGAGTGTTGTATGGGTCATAATGCGCCGTATTTCACAGGAAAATTAGAATCTTGTCAACCATTAGCGGGATAACCCCTGATGCACTGCCAGCACATCGTCTAAGGTAACCCGCTTGGAATGCATAAAATGCCTGTAATCTTCCGCATTACAGTCAGTTAACAGCCCCACACTCTTCACACAATGCGGACTTCTCTCCACTTGCATGGCCAGTGCCCTATGACAGGCAAGGCAAGTAACATGGACCATTTCGCCATAATTCCCTTCGTCGACGATAACTCGTGGCGAAGCTCCATAAACGACCCCACAAAAAGGGCAATCTGGCATGGGAATTTGTTGGCTGAAATCCATAGCGCCGCTAGTGTAGCATCGATTCTGTAAGTTTGCGACCTGGAGTCAAGGTAATAGCGACACTTTCTGCTACTCCTAGCGCAATACACGACAACAGCAATGAACTGCCGCCATAACTCACAAAGGGCAGCGCCACGCCAGTCGCCGGTAAAAGCGACAGGTTAGCCCCAATATGCACCAAGGCTTGCGCTAAATACAGGCCAAAAACACCCAATACCAAGTAAGCTGCAAAGTTATCTCGCGTACTTCTCGCTGTAATAATCAGCCGTACGAATAACAAGGCTAAAGCGCCAAAAATTGCCGCCACCCCAACAAACCCAAGTTCCTCCGCAATCACCGCAAACACAAAGTCCGTCTCTGCCTGCGGCAAGAAGCGTAACTGACTCTGTGACCCAGCCCCCAGTCCAGTCCCTAAAACTCCGCCTGAACCAATCGCAATCTTCGCCTGCGTCACATTATAGCCGGTATCAAGTGGGTCAGACGCTGGATTCAGGAAGGTTGCAATACGCTCCTTCTGATAATCGTGAAAGACCACAAACCAGCCAAGGGTAAAAATAACACCACCAACTAACAATAATGAACCAAAATGACGTAACTTAGCTCCAGCAAAAAATACCATGACGAGCCAGATCACTCCGAGTAACATAGCACCACCCAAGTCGGGTTGCGCCATCGCTAAGGCTACTGGTACCAATGTAATCAAACCACTCCGTCCAAAATCCTTCCAACTAAACCTGCGCTCAGCATGTTCACCAAAATATCTGGCCATCTGGGTAATTAGCGCAAACTTCATGAACTCAATCGGCTGAAAGGCAAAACCAGCAAACACAAACCAGCCCGTCGATCCGTTCAGTGTCCGTCCAAAAATTAACACCGCAATCAGCGACAACACTCCCAAAAAATACAATCCTCGACCATAGTTTCTAAAAAACTGGTAGTTCGTCCGGCTAATCGCAAACGCCGCCACCAAGCCAATCACCAAAGCAATACACTGCTTCCTAATCAACACAAAACTACCCCCATGCGACAACTCCACCGAGTAAATCGCCGAAATACCAAACGCAAACAACACGAAGGCTGCAAAAATTAGCAACCAATCCACGCGCTGCCAATGTCGACTCAAGGATTCCATACTACCTCATCTTAGCACATCCTTAAATCTACTTCCTACCCTCTACTATCTACTCTTAATCAAATCCCGCGGATCAACCAATACATCGCTCGGCGGTTTCGTATACACCGCTTCATCAAAATAATTAATCATTGGCACAACTTCCACCGTGCCGCTAGTTGGAATATCCCCAAACCAATGAACCTCAATCGCTCGTGCTTCACCGGTCGTAAACTGCGACAATGTCACTTCATTAATCCCAATCACGACTCCGCCACGCTTCAACAAAACCGTAAACACTGGTGAAAAATAGCTATAAGCCGTAGCGTTCTTGAGAGTAAACACGGATCTACCAACTGTATCCGCGGCCAGCACAACATCTGGCGCATAAACCTCATCAGTCACCTGAAAATCATTGCGCACTGTCAGGTATGCTGCAGTATCGGCAATCTCATGATGATCAATCCTATGCCACACGACATCAGCAATCACCAATTGTGCACCAACTGGCCGCGTATCTGATTTCACATTGAGCGCCGTCAAATAACGACTCTCGCCTGGCATCGAGTTCCCCTCTTTAGTCGCTGTAACAATCTGCCCAGCCGTAAAATGATAATTAAAAGTGGCGTACCATTCCGTATTCGGATTCTCCACCACCGCGTACATATCATACGTCGTGGCATCATGAGTCAACACATGAGCATCATTGGTCAAAATTGGTTGCGCTAGTCTGGCCACAGTCATAACGTGAGCTACTCCCGCATTCTGCCCAATCGAACCAATACTGCGCGCTTCGTCAAACGACCCTTGTACCACATAGCTAGCCACCGTTACCAAAAAGAAAATTACGAGCGCAGCATCAATTAAACCCCAAGTCACTAAACCAATCATGATTAACTTAGGCCGCCAAGTTGTCACCGCTACCTCTTCTTTATAGCGCTTTTCAATTTCGGCAAAATCTCCTTGTAGTTTTGTCTCCACCATATAGCAGTAGTATAACATGAGTTCGTGATAGAATGTTACATATGTCTGACTTCATCATCGAATTAGTTGACCAAGCAAAAGAATTTATCGAAAGTCTCGATCACATTGCCTACGCCAAGTCCATGAAATCGATTAATTTATTTTACACATACGGCGGCGACCTAGGCTATCCCCACACCAAAAAAATAGCTAAAAGTTTATACGAACTAAGAATTCCTGGCCATCCCGCAGTTAGACTCTTCTTTACCACGAAAGATAATCGAATAATTTTATTCTACGGCTTTCTAAAAAAGACAAATAAGCTACCGAAAAAGGAATTAACGATGGCTCTAAAACTACTTCGCGAGCTTGTTGGATAATAACTTATATGCTATAATACATTTATATGAAATTAACCAACTTTGAAGATTTTAAAAGAGAAACATTCGCCAAGCGACCTGGCGTCAAAAAAGCCTACGATGAGCTCGAGCCAGAATACGTACTTATCGCTAAACTCATCGAACAACGCCTCAGCAATAAACTCTCACAAGCTGCCATTGCTAAAAAAATGGGCACCAAACAATCGGCTATTTCGCGCTTTGAAGCTGGCAATTCTAACCCAACCATGG
Organism: uncultured Gammaproteobacteria bacterium; assembly: GCA_964355955.1. GTDB lineage: Bacteria > Patescibacteriota > Patescibacteriia > UBA9934 > UBA9934 > UBA11707. The sequence goes on along the minus strand of CAYHFQ010000005.1, from coordinate 44,436 downwards.
CTTTTCTTTATAAGCTGGCCGACGCACTGGATGTCAAAATTAAATTCTCTATCTCTAGCTGAGACAAGTTATCAACTAGCCCTCAGGCCACGGGCATGATAAACTCCTGCTAGCATTAATCAGGCAGAAGTCCTTGAATTATCGACGTATGGCAAAGGGAAACGAATACAGTGCTAAAAATATTACCGTCCTCGAAGGACTCGAACCAGTCCGCAAGCGTCCAGGTATGTACATTGGCTCTACCGGGCCCGAAGGTTTGCACCATCTCATTTGGGAAGTGGTGGATAACTCCTTCGACGAAGCCATGGCTGGTCACGCCAGTAAAATTGTCGTCCGCTTATTACCCGACAACTGGGTCAGCGTAGAAGACGACGGTCGCGGCATTCCAGTTGACCTTCATCCAGAACAAAAAGTTTCCGCACTCGAGCTCGTTCTCACCAAACTCCACGCTGGTGGTAAATTCGGCGGTGAAGAAAGCGGCTACAAAATCTCTGGTGGTCTGCACGGCGTCGGCGTTTCCGTGGTCAATGCTCTCTCCGACGACCTCTTAGCCGAAGTTTATCGCGACGGCCAAATCTGGCAGCAACACTACAAAAAAGGTATCCCGCAAGACAAAGTCACCGCCGTCGGTAAAACCAAAAAGCGCGGCACCACCATCCGTTTCCATGCCGACGCCACCATCATGCAAACCATCGTTTACGATTACGGCTATATCTTGGAGCACTTGCGCCAACAGGCCTACCTAACCGCTGGCATTCACATCGAAATCACGGATGAGCGTGAGCCAGAAGTTAGCATTCCCTACGGCTTTTATTTTGAAGGCGGCGTCGCCAGCTACGTCCGTCACCTCAACCAAAAGAAGGAAGCTAAACACCCTAACGTCTTCTACGTTAATAAACCCCACGAAAACATGATCGTGGAAGTCGCCTTGCAATACACCGCCGAATATTACGAAAGCGTGCATTGCTACGCCAACAACATCGTCAACCCAGAAGGCGGTACTCACATGGCCGGCTTCCGCACCGCTCTCACTCGCGTCCTCAACAGCTACTCTCGCGACAAAGGCTATTTAAAAGAAAAAGACGCCAACTTAACCGGTGAAGATGTCCGCGAAGGTCTCACTGCCGTCATCAGCATCAAGCTGCCAGAGCCACAGTTCGAAGGTCAGACTAAAGGCAAGCTCGGCAATCCTGAAGCGCGCGCCGCTGTAGAAGCCGTCTTCGGCGAAGCCTTTGGCGTCTTCTTGGAAGAACACCCTCGCGATGCCGAGGAAATCATCAGCAAGTGCTTGCTTTCCTCCCGTGCTCGCTTAGCCGCCCGTGCTGCCCGCGAAACCGTGCTCCGTAAAGGCGCATTGGAAGGCCTCACCCTCCCAGGTAAACTCGCCGACTGCTCAAGCAAGGACTCCGCCAGCACAGAACTCTACATTGTTGAGGGAGACTCTGCAGGCGGCAGCGCTAAGCAAGCCCGTAACCGCGAATTCCAGGCCATTCTCCCCCTCCGCGGTAAAATCCTGAACGTCGAACGCGCCCGCTTGGACAAACTCCTCGGCAACAACGAAGTCAAAAACTTGGTCATCGCGCTTGGCACCAACATCGGCGAAGGCTTCGACATGACTAGTCTCCGCTACGGTCGCATTGTCATTATGACCGACGCTGACGTCGACGGCGCCCACATCACCACGTTATTGCTGACCCTCTTCTACCGTTATTTCCCTGAACTCATCGCCAAGGGCCACATCTTCATCGCCATGCCACCGCTCTATCGTGTGCAGGTCGGCAAGCAGGTCAAATACGCCTTCAGCGACAAAGAGAAAGCTGGCGTTATTAGCGAACTAACCGGTGGTAAAGTCGAGGTTAAGGAAATCAAGCCAGGTGAGGATGAAGAAGAAATCGTCACGAACGGCATCAAGATCAACGTCCAGCGCTACAAGGGTTTGGGTGAAATGAACCCCGACCAGCTCTGGGAAACCACCATGGACCCTGCTACCCGTATCATGAAGCAAGTCACCGTAGACGACGCCGTCTTCGCGGACGAAACCTTCGACATCCTGATGGGTAGCGAAGTCGCCCCCCGCAAAAAATTCATCCAAACCCACGCCAAGGACGTCACGAATTTGGACGTTTAATCCAAAAAATCAACCAGCAGACAGCAGTTAGACTTCAATCTAACTGCTGTTTATTTTGCCATAAACACCTTTACATTAGCCTAATCACCTGCTACTCTTCCGCCGCTCACCCAAGGAGTCCACATGAGCAAAAACCCGCGTCAGGACTCCCTTGAGTCCGACGCCGCCCTAGTCAGGCAGGCCCAGCAAGGCAGCGCCCAGGCCTTCAACACGCTCTTCGTCCGCCATCGGCAACGGATTTTCGCGGCCGCCTTCAGTATTGTGAAAAATGCTGAGCTTGCCGAGGAACTTGCTCAAGAAGCCTGGACCAAGAGCCTGCAGGCATTGGATCAATATGACGGCCGAGCTAGCTTCACCGCTTGGCTAGCCCGCATATCCATCAACCTCTCGCTCGACCACCTGCGTCAACAGAAGCGGCGAAGATCTAAAGCAGAGGAGCTACTGTCCGTCGCCCTGCGCGAAGATCAAGAACATCTGCGAAGTGCCAGTCAGCCGCTTGAACAAGCCGATCTCCATCACCAAGTACACGCGGCCATTCTCAAACTCTCCAAGGAACACAGAGCCGTCATATTTTTCCATGAAATAAAAGGGCTGTCCTGCAGAGACACAGCTGAGACTCTCGACTGTCCAGAAGGCACAGTCTTATCTCGTTTATATTACGCCCGGAAAGAACTCGCGCTCCTCCTCGCTCCAGAGTCTCCCTAGCCGCCAGCCCTTCACCGGGCGGCGGCTGTTCCCTTTTTAAGGGTTTATCCACCGTTATTTTCGCCAACCCTTGTCAAAATCAGTAAAACCGCCTATAGTACCAGCAATCCCCCAGAAAGGGGACTTTTAATTACTACTATGTCAGCAACTCGCCTCCGCCGCGTCATCGATAACCCTGTCGTCAACTACTTCCGCACCAGCTACGAAGAATTGCGTAAGGTCACCTGGCCATCGCGTGAGCAAACCATCCGTTACGCCATCACCACCGTCATTCTCTGTGCCGCCTTGGCCGCCTACTTCGGCCTCCTCGACTTCGCCCTAAGCCAAGGTCTTAAAGCCTTAGTCAGCGTAACTTCCTAAATATGGCAAAGCAAACCGCCAATTACGGCCGCCGTTGGTACGCTATCCACACCTACTCTGGGTTTGAGGAAGCCGTCCTCGACAGCTTGAAGCAACGCATCGATTCCATGGACATGGGCGACAAGATTTTCAACATGCTCGTGCCAAAGGAAAAGAAAATCAAAATCAAGAACGGTAAGCGTCGCGTCACCGAAGAAAAAATCTTCCCAGGTTACGTTCTCATCGAAATGACCGTTACCGACGACTCTTGGTACGTTGTCCGCAACACGCCAAACGTCACTGGCTTCATTGGTACCGGCACCACCCCAACGCCAATCGCCCCTGAGGAAATCGAAGCCCTCATGAAGCGCGTCGGCGTCGCGGAACCTGAGTTCACCGTGGACGTGGCCAAGGGCGACGTTATCAGCATCATTGACGGTCCGTTCAAAGGCCAGCAAGGTAAAGTCGATCAGGTCGACGTGGCTCGCGGCAAAGTTCGTGTCATGGTTTCCATGTTCGGTCGCGAAACCCCACTCGAACTCGATTTCCTCCAGGTCAAAAAAGTCTAGCCATAACATCAAGCCAATTAAAAAATCCTGCAGATTATCTGCAGGATTTTTTAATTCGGGAGGATTTTAAATTGAGACTAGTTTGGGTGCGGAGCAAGGAGAACTTCGGAGGCTTAGTTAGTGCTAAGACGAAGAAGTCGACGCCGCGACAAGCCCAAAATAGGCCAATTTAATAATCCGATCACTTAGCGGGAGACTGTGATTACAGCACCAGATTCTGGTACACAAGCAGTGACAGTCAAAGTACCGCTGGTGTTGCGAGCAATCGAGTAACCGGTCTTAGCAGCCGTACCCGCAGTTGGATCAGCTGGCACGCTACCAAGGTAACCAGCCGTGGCCAAACCAGTCAGGTCGGCACAAGCAGCTTGCGATACAGCAGCACAACCTGTGTTACAACCAGCCACGTCAGTTCCAATCTGGTATGGGGTATCCACTGTCAAAGCTGTCACCGCAGCCAAGTAAGCACCGCCGTTATCTACCTGCTGCGTCTTCAAGGCAGACAAAATAGCTACCACATCACTAGAACGACGAGCATTGCGTGAATCTGCAAAACGTTTAGCCGGGTTAAGAGCCACAAAGACGGCGGCCGCCAACACAATGATGATCGCAATCACGATCAACAATTCCATGAGTGTAAAACCCTTCGGCATGATTCGCTTGGACATTTTCATACGCAATTATTAGACGCGCTAAATACGCTTTGTGTAACAGTATAGCTCATTCATAAATTTTTAGCTGCAAGCTATGCACAGCCCATTACATAAAACCTAAAAAAAAGGTAAACTATGTGCAAGAAAACATTTTCTATGCCCATAAAATTAACCCCAACCACTGCCGCAGTTAAACTACCAACTAAAGAAGACGTTGAAAGTTTAATTACTAAAGCCACAGGCGCCAAAGCCAAGGAAGACGCCGTCGTCGACGTTTTTGCGCAGCTCATGATTTTCGCCCACGGTTCTCGCGCTTCTGACGTGCACCTCGAGCCATGGAAGACCAACGCTCAAATTCGTATCCGTGTTGATGGTATTTTACACGATCAATTTACTTTAGCTGCCGACGTTCATACTCGCATCATTGCTCGCCTCAAAATCTTGACCCAACTACGCACGGACGAGCACAGGGCACCACAAGATGGTCGTTTTCAGTTTGTCAGCCCACTTGGCAACGTCGACGTTCGTGTCTCCATTATCCCGACTGCACTCGGCGAAAAAGCTGTGCTCCGTTTACTCTCCAGTCAATCTCACAAACTAACATTAGAGCAGCTAGGCTTTGCTGATAACGACCTTATTCGCGTTCAGAAAGCTATCCGTAAACCGTGGGGTATGGTTCTCGCCACCGGTCCAACCGGCAGCGGTAAAACCACTTCCATTTACGCCATTCTGGAAATTCTCAATCAACGCGAAGTTAACATTGCCACCATCGAAGACCCAGTCGAATTCGAAATCCCTGGTACCAACCAAAGCCAAGTCGACAACGTCGCCAAGCTCACCTTCGCCACTGGTCTCCGTTCTCTACTCCGCCAGGATCCAGATATTATCATGGTCGGCGAAATTCGCGACCAAGAGACCGCCAAAATCGCCGTCAACGCCGCCATGACTGGCCACAAACTCTTGTCGACGCTCCACACCAACAACGCCGCCACCACCATCCCACGCTTAATCGACATGGGCGCCGAACCATTTCTCATCGCCTCTACCTTTATTTGCGCCATCGCTCAGCGACTGGTTCGTCGTGTCTGCAGCGATTGCGTCACCGCTGTACCGCTCACCCGCGAAGAAGCGGAAAAACTCTTCGGCAAAGCTACCGTCATCGCCCTCTTCGGCGACGCCACCAGTATCGAGGTTGCCAAACCAGGCCACTGCACAAAATGCGGGGAAAGCGGTTACCGCGGTCGAATTGGCATTTACGAAGTCATGGAAAACTCCCCAGCTATCCAGCAGCTTATCGTCAGCAGGGCGAGCAGTGACGACATTGAGAAACAAGCCATTAAAGAAGGTATGACCACCGTCATGCAAGATGGTGCCCGTAAAGTATTAGCTAAACTAACCACCGTGGAGGAGCTTATTCGCGTCATGCAAGAATAGTATGGCTCAAGCCGCCACCCCACTAGTCTTACAAAATTATCATGGCGGTTTTTTAGATCGCATTACCGTCCGGCTATCTCACACCGAGCAGCTTTTATTCACCAAATATCTCTCCGTTCTTCTTCGTTCCGGACTGCCAATCGACGACGCCCTTGACCTACTCCTCCAACAAGCTAAAGGCCCGTTAAAAAAAGTTCTCACTAACCTAAAGATTGTTGTCACAAGCGGTAAGACTCTAGCCGACGGACTCGAGCTGTACCCCCAAATTTTTTCAAGCGTCTACGTCAACCTTATTCGGGCTGGCGAAGCTTCCGGCATGCTTCAAGAAAATTTCGAGCAACTCTCCGTTCAAATGCAAAAAGAACATGAGCTTCGTAAAAAAATCCAAGGAGCCATGATGTATCCGGTCATCGTCTTAGTGGCCGCCCTTGGTGTTTCCACCGGTATCGTGATCTTCGTACTCCCCAACATCATCAAACTTTTCGCCTCTCTCAACGTCGAATTACCAATTACCACCAAGGCCCTACTCTGGGTAGCAGTCACTGTTAACCTACACGGACCGCTGATTGGCTTTGTACTCGTTGCTCTCCTCGTGCTCTTTATTCTGGCCGGCAAACTAAAACCAGTTAAACCAATCTACCACTGGATTCTCCTCCACATTCCCGTCGTCGGCACCATTGACCGCAACACCAACCTGGCTCGTATTTCGCGCCTGCTCGGCACGCTCCTTAAAACCGGCATGCCCATCACGTCTGCCTTACCAGTCACCATCTCCGTCTTAAAAAACGTCTACTACCGCAAACTTTTTTTACGAGTTCAGGATGTTATGGCTAAAGGCGGTACCATCGCCGCCGCTCTCCAACCTTCGCCACGTCTAGTCCCTCCGCTGGCCGTCCGTCTTATTCGCGTCGGTGAAGAAACCGGCACACTCGGCGACATGCTGCTTTACCTCGCCACTTTCTACGAACAAGAAGTCGACGAGTCCACCAAAAACGCTGCCACGCTCCTGGAACCACTCATGATCGTCATGATTGGCGTAATGGTCGGCACGCTCGCCTACTCGATTATTATCCCGATTTATAAAGTCATCGGGTCTATTTAATTACATGGACTTTCCCCGCGGCACCACCTACATCGAACTCATCCTAACCGTGGCTATTCTCCTCGTCATTTTTACTTTTGGCGGCTTTGCCTTGTCTAAATTTCAACGCTCAACCGCTACCATTTCTGGCGACCGCGAAATCATCAACGCTATTTCCATGGCCGCCCGTCGAGCCAGGAATGGAGCCTCTGGTACTCCGTGGGGTGTCTACCTCCCCTACAACGACACCACTCGTTCGGCTACCAACATCACCGTCTTTTCAGGCACCAGTTACGCCACTCGCACCGTCAGCCGCGACCTCACCTTTTCTGTCACCCCCAGCATTCTTTTTGCCAGCGTCGACTTCAGCGGTAGTAGCCCCGACGTCGTGAGTAGCCATGAAATAGTTTTCGCTCCCCTCACCGGCATCACTACTCAGTACGGATCAATCATCCTCACCTGGTTCGGCACCACAAGAACCGTCATCATCAGCAGCAACGGTATCCCCGTTAGACAATAATATGAATTACCCCCGCGGTTCAGTCATGCTCGAAGCCCTCATCGCCATTGGCATCTCCGCCATGTATGTTATGGGTATTTTGGGCTTAACCCTGGCCGCCAATCAAACCAGTGACCGCGCCAATGAAACTGAACAGGCCGTTTGGAATATGAACGAGGGCCTAGAAGCTCTGCAAACCATGTCATTCGCCGACCTAGCTAACGGCGACATCGGCTCACTCACGTTGACTAACGGCAAATGGCTACTCGGCGCCGCTGCACCGCAAACTCTACCTGACGGCATGACACGCACCGTTAAAGTCCAACCAGTCAACCGCGACGCTTCCTGTAACATCGTCGCCTCAGGTGGCACCGTCGACACCGACAGTAAAACACTTGTCAGTACTGTCGCCTGGTCGGACTCCAGCAACCGTAATCACACCATCACCTCGTCAACCCTACGCACCAATTGGGAGGCACCAACAGGCCCGTGCTTCTCCGCCAGCATGGTCAATCAAATTACTTTCAACATCAGTGGCGCCGTTTTCTCTGGCGGTAAGCAATTGCGCCAAGTCTATTTTACTAACAATGGCAGCTCGCCCGCCACCATCGATAAAATTTCCATGACCTGGAATAACGGTAGCGAGTTCTCTCAGCTCTTCATGAACACTTCCAAAGTTTGGTCAGAATCCGGCCCAGGAACGCCAACTCACGATTTACACTCCGGCGAAACCATGGACATTCAAAATTATTCTCTAGCGGCTGGCTCCACTACCGAGCTCAACAAAGGACAATTTGAATCAAACATGACCGGCACCACTCTCACCATGACCGTCACCTTCACCGACGGCTCAGTTTGGACCTCACCTCCTTTCAACCCCCTCTAAATATGCTAGCTAAATCACCTCGTGGCGTCTCGCTCTTAGAAACCGTGCTCTACATCGGTCTTTTAGCGATTATCCTGCCTGCCATGGCCGTCTTCTTTTTACAAGTTCAACTACAACACGTCGCTTTCGACGCTCGCACTCGCCTAGAACAAACCGCTGCCCTCACTTTTTCTGAATTGCAGAACAACCTCACGGCCGCGCAAGCCATTACCACCAGCACCTCAACCTTCGGCGTTAATCCCAGTATCTTGCGTTTCAAAGATGTCTCTGGCGCAACCGTCGTTATTGACTGCCCCAGTGTCAGCGTGGTCTTCCCTGGCGGCTCACAGAACGTCAGGCGCTTACGTATGCAAACAGGTGCTGCTCCGGCTATTTACCTAACTGACAGCGACATCGACGTTACTTCCTGGCAAGTCACCACTATTAAAAACAGTGCCGACGTTTTAACTGGCTTACGTTTTAACGTGAATTTCGCTTTACTCGGTGCTACCAAATCCGTTTACCGCAAGGCCGCCTTCAAGAGCGACACCACCATCAGCCTAGCTCCCCAGACCATAGCCAACTAATATGACCAAACACCTCCCCAAAAAAAATGGCCTCGCTCTACTCCTCGTTGTGCTCGTCCTCGGTACCTTGAGCATGGGCACTTTGTCGGCCTTGGCGATTAACGGCTTGAACGGCTTTCTGGACGCCAATGATCTTCGTACCGCCCTGGCCGTCCGGGCCAAGGTTATGGGCTGCCTGGACGAAGCCCTCATCCATCTCCAGAAAGACAACGCCTACGCCCCAGCTACCGTCGTTAGCAGCAACGCCACCTGTACCCTCGCCATCACCACCCCCCTCTCCGGCCAGCGCCAAATCATCACTTCCCTCGTAGATCAAGGCTTTACTCGCTCCGTTCACGCCACTATCACCCTCAGCCCCTTTGCCGTCACCAAAGTCACCGAGCCGTAAACTGGGCTATTTATTTGACTATTTTAGCTATTTCTGGCACTCTTTTGGCACTTATTCAACGACGTGGTCACTTGTCCGATATCCAGGCTAAGCCTGAGATAAGGTAAGAATCCACTATAAAGATAATCGTATGGCCAAAGCAATCAAGGCTGTCATCAAAGTCCAGGCCCCAGGTGGCGCGGCAACCGCAGCACCTCCACTAGGTCCAGTCCTCGGTCAGCAAGGTGTTAACATCCAGCAGTTCATCCAGCAGTTCAACGCCGCTACCCAAGACCGTCGCGGTGAAACTGTCCCAGTCATTTTGACCATTTACGACGACCGCAGCTTCGAGTTCATCTTGAAGACCGCTCCAGCATCCGACATGATCAAGAAGGCTCTCAACATCACCTCTGGTTCCGGCAAGCCTAACACAGAAAAGAAAGGCAAGTTGACCAAGGCCCAGTTGATGGACATTGCCACTCGCAAACTTCCTGACCTCAACACCAAGGACATTCAGGCCGCCATGCGTATCATCGCTGGTACCTGCCGTCAGATGGGTGTCGACGTCGAAGTCTAAACCCTGGACTTGCAAAGTCCAAAATAAATTATCTCATAATCGTGGGAGGCCTCGGCCGTTATCACCACCAAAAATCCTATGACCAGCAAGCGTTTTAAAGGAGTAGCCGCTACCATCGACAAGAACGTCACCTTCTCCGTTGAGCAAGGTATCGCCCTCGTCAAAGCCGGCGCCACCGCCAAGTTCGACGAAACCATCGAGTTGCACTTCGCCTTGGGTATCGACCCAAAGCAAGGTGACCAGCAAATCCGCGCCACTGTCGTCTTGCCAGGTGGCAGCGGCAAGACCAAGCGCGTGATGGCCTTCGTCGACGCTAACAACGAAGCTGCCGCCAAGGCCGCTGGTGCCGATCTCATTGGTACCGAAGAAACCATCGAAGAAATCGCCCGCACCGGCAAAATCGACTTCGACGTCGCCGTCGCCGTTCCAGCTATGATGCCTAAGTTGGCCAAGGCTGCTAAGGTCCTCGGTCCTCGCGGTCTCATGCCTAACCCAAAGACTGACACCGTTGGTCCAAACATCGCCAAAATAATCGAAGAACAAAAGGGCGGTAAGATTGCTTTCAAGAACGACAACACGAGCAACGTTCACCTCATCGTCGGCAAAGCTTCCTTTGACCTCGAGAAGTTGACCGCCAACGTGAACGCCGTCCTCGAAGCTATCAAGAAGGCTAAACCATCAAGCAGCAAGGGTATCTTCATCAAGTCCGCTACCCTCACCTCCACCATGGGTCCAGCCGTACACCTCAACGTCGCCGGCCTGTAAACCCGATCTCACAAAATCACAGTACAAAATAAAAACGTCCCGCACAAAAAAACACCTCCTGGAGCCAAGCAAGGCTCCGGGAGATGTTTTTTATTTCAGATATTACTTCTCACCTCTCATCTGCGCCCTCACCATTGCTTCAGCTAACGGCGCCTGCGTTACTTTAAAGTGCACATCCGCAAAACCTTTATCCTCCCTACCCGTATCCGAGAACCGATAAGTAAAAATATCTTTTCCCGCCTTATTATCAGCCGTGGCCGTTCTTTCTTCACCCTGCCGATTATACATATCCGCCGCCACTAAATACGCCTTCATCAAATACAGATCCGCCGTAAATTGATGCGGCTGCATTTCACCATAGACACCCTCTTTTGACCCACGATAATCATTGATGGCATTAGTAAATGGCTTATTGAAAAACACGTCATCCTCAGCGTCTTTTAATGCCAGAACGGCATCGTCTCTCTTCTTTCCATATGCCTGATTACTATCACACAATTCTCGCAACTTTTCGTTATATTGTATTACAACATCCGCCAATTCTCGCTCAACTTTTAACTTCGCAATTAATTCTTGACTTCTAGAACGTAAAACCATCTCTAACCAAGTCATTAGAGGCTGCAAAGCAGCTTTCTTACTATCAGGTAATTTAGCAATATCAATATTCGTCTGTTCAAGTACCGAAATAGACTGCAATATATCCAACTTCCAATCCCCATAAGTCCATTTAGAAGGAGTTCTGGTAATAAAATCACTAGCTATCCCTCTGCTAAGGCGTGATGTCTTTTGATAAATTTGACCAAGATGATTTTTAAAAATAGTAGTCGACTGCAAGCAATTCAACACTTTCCTAAGCCCTTCTTTATTAGGGAAACTACTTGGAAGATATTTGTCTAAATTTATTCTAACTTGTTCGGTTAAAGCCTCTAGTTGTGGGAACATTACAGACTCTTCTTCATTTAATTCTGGCGTATTATATTTCTGAGCATCTATTTCCAAATCGATTCTCCGTCCCTTCAAATGCCAACCCCAATCCGGATCAGATTCGATTATCACGTCTTCAACTTCTCTTTTACGTGATTTCAAAACCTCAATACGTCTAAGCAAGTCTACTTGTTCAGCCTCCCTCGCCTCCTCTATCAGCGCATCCATCTTCTGCTTATCAAACAAAAAATCTTGCCGCACCAACGGCGTCATATTGTCCACCAGCTTAGCTACACGGTTAATCAAAAACGCCAAAGCGGCTGCTGATTGTCCATGCAAATGCGCCAGCTTACCGTCAAAGAAAGCGTCTTCGATCAAATTCTTTATAAGCAACAGCTTCTGTTCTTCTTCGAAATTTAATTCCAACTCATCCTCATGTTTATCTGGATTTTCGGAAGGCGACATGTTTCTTAACTGCGAGCCCAATCTCACCAACTCATGCCAATCAACATCTTTACCATCGAGAAGATGTACCAACTTATCAGCCACGTTAGCACCAAAGTGCATTACATCAGAACGCTCTCCTTGATTCAAAATAGTACCTGGTGCCGAAGCTAGCAGCTCTGCTTCTCGCGGAAAATAACCTGATCGTTCAGCTGCCTTGCTAATATCTACTGGTCTCGATCGATGATTTTCCATAATACCCCCATTATACCAAATCTACATACACAAAAACACACCCACTAGCGCCGCGCAATCCTCACCATCTTCTGCACCATCTTACTGGCTCTGTACAACCCGTACACAATCATATTCGTCGGTACGTCGAATGTTCCGGGTGCCGTCACAATCTCGCCACCAAAACCGAGTTTAAACTGCGTAATCCCCGCCCAGGAGTGCTTCTTGCTCGCCCCAACTGGCGCTACGCCCCAAAAGTCATAGCTCGTCATGCCGTTGTCGATCGCCTCATCAATAAGATACTGGTGCAGTGCGTACGGCGCCATGACGTTGCGGTGCAAGTTACTCGACGCCCCATGCAGGTACGTTCGTTGACCGTTGAAGTCAATCGTCACATTCGCCGCCAGTGGTCGGCCGTCATAGTCGGCAAACGCCAAACTCGCCACCGCTTCACCGCCTGTCATCACCTCCAACATCTTGGCGTAATAACTAAGCGGATGCAGCGAAAACCTATCACGCACCGCCGTCTGCTCCAACAGTCGCTCCAAATCTTCAATAATTGGCTCGGCCGACGCCCGCACAGTCACACCCTTCTTTTCAGCTAGTCGAATATTATAACGCGTCTTAGGCTTCATGCCAGCCGCAATCGCTTCTTTGCCCACCGTCAGGTCGAGGATGGACGTCACGCTTGGTTGCACATCCTTAGTCTTCCAAGCCTTCTTCGGCGCCACTTCTGGCTCAACTCGCACAAAACTCCCGCCCGGCAAGCGCTCGGCCAGTTCCCGCGTCATCTCAGCCATTGGCATATTCCCGAGCGGCCCCTTACTCACCTGCCAATAATTCTGCCCAAACGGCAAATCAAGCAACACCGCTTGCGCCAACATGACGCCCCGCGCATCGTCGATAAGGATACGCTCAACTTTACGGCCGACCGCCTTCTGGAATTCCCCCCATTCGTAAGACTGCAAAAAAGCTCCAGACTTAGGCGCAAATTCCTTGACTCGCTTGTTCCAGCTTAATCTGTCCATAATAAAATTAACGAGTCCTCCCAAGTAGCTGCAAAGCTTGTTTCATTCTTTCTTCCATTTTTTCGCCCGTAATCTTCGGCAATATTGCAACCACGACCGGCCGTTGATAGCCAAGGCTCATCAACGCCTCGAGCAAATCATTCTCCCCCGTCGACATATCTTCCTCGCTGTCCACCAATACGCCCTTCAACTCCAAAATAATCTTCTGCGCCGTCTTCTTGCCGACACCAGAAATACTTGTCAAAAAACCAATATCACCTGCTTGTATATTACTTCGCAAAGCCGCCTCACTGCCGGAGGCCAAAATCTTCTGCGCCATCTTCGGGCCGACGCCGTCAATGCTAATTAAACGATAAAAAAACGCCAACTCTTCCCGCGTTCTAAAACCATAAAGATCATATTTATCTTCACGTATCACTTCGGCAATATATAAACGAACCGTCTCGTCTGCCTCACCCAAACTCCGCCCCGACGCCACGCGGTAACCAACGCCGTGCACGTTAACAACAACGCCTTCCGGCTCAACAATAGCAATGGTTCCCTCTAAAAATGCAATCATACCGTGGCGTTATAACTCGCTAAAATCTCTCGCGCTAATTCTATTCTCTTCGCCAACTCCGCCGAATGTTCACCCACATCTAATCTGTGACTCTTATCCTTAATCGCCAACCAGACCTGCTCCATGAGGACTCCTCGCTCCGGCCCAAACGGCGTGTGCAATAACTTAAAAACTTCTTCCCCGCTAATCCCGGCTTTATCAAGCGCCGCCTTATACATCTTCTTCTTTTCACCATCTGCCAATCTTACCCGTTCTTCATGGCGCTTAGGACATGCCTCACGCTCAGCTCGCAAAATATTTATCACCAACTGCGTCTGCGCTACTGGCTTACCGTCGACACACGCCACACCACCCGCCACCGCGTCCAAATACGCCACTGCTAACATCAAGTCGAGGAACACATCCGCGTTCAGCCCTGCTTTTCCAGCTCGCGCCATCATAATCTCATACTTCTGCTTATCCGCCTTCCCCACGAACGAACCAAGCACGTCGATGTGATAGCGAATCAGCTCCGTCAACAGCTTCACATTAGCCGCTGGCACATCATACGCCTGCAAAATAGCTGCCCGATCCGCGGTATAAGCTGGCGTCGCTGCTTCATGTTCATGGCCTGGATAATGCGCCGCAATCCCGTAAGTTTCGTAAAAACCAATCATGGTCTGCACAGTAGTCAGTCCCTCATGACTAGCCACGTACGCCCTGTACAATTTATCATAACGCACTCTCTCCGCCTCCGTCGCTGGCTTCATGCCCTCTTTCATGCGCACCATAAATCCCTCGCTCGCCCCCTTACTACCCTCTTTAGTATCAAACGCCAACGTCACACCCTTCGCCGCGTCATGCAACACCGCAAACGCCAACAGCAAATCGCGGTACTTATGTAATGTAGTTTGCAACGACGCTATTTCGAGTGCCAAATCCTTCTCACGCACAAATTCCTCAACCTCACCTAACGCCCCATCATTCAACACGCCAACCAATATTCTCTCCACATGATCCGCCAAATGCAGCCCCTCACAATGCCATGGCGCACTCTGCGCTGTAATCCGCCAGCTCTTCAGCTCCGGCACCACCTCTTCTGCTCTCTTCATCATCTCCTGCGCCTGCTCTCTCACTTCTCTCTTATCCACCCCCTCAAACCAACGCAAAAAAGGCTTAACCTCAGCCTTCGTCATCTCTCCATTTCCGCGCCAATTCTTATCGAACATAACACCAGTATAGCAGAAAACTAACTCGTAAACTTTTTAGCCAGACGGAGGCCTTTAAGAGCGAGCGACTGTCGCGTCTCGTGTGACGACGCCAACCTCGGCCCTGTGCCAGCCCCCGAGTCAGACGAGGTGAGCCAGCTGGCACGGTTGACGAGGCGCAGCTAGGAACAGGAGACGTGGCGGTCGCGAGCGACCCGAACCTCGTCTACGCAATTCTCGCTAACACCTCTTCAAGCATCGGCAGCGGCATATCCGGTTTTGCTTGCACTCCCCAACATCTATCACACCCAAACGTAAACCCGCCATAAACTTTGAACAACTCAACCGCCTTATCCGACTCCTGCACAAAAAGTCGACGCTTACCCTCTACTACCACAATCTGCGGCGGCACGTCATAATGGTCGGCCGCCAAGAACGATATCGCATCACGGAAAGGCACATCTTCCCGTTCAGTTTTCACAATCAACACGCCCGGTCGCTCTTCACGCTTAGCCCAAGCTGCATTCGCCACCTCGTCGATATCCTTATGTTCTTTGCCGAGCTCCAAGTTCAAGCCACGGTAAAAATCGCGCATTCTCTTCGCTAACTCTTTATCCGTCACTTCCTCCCGCAAGGCCCACAAAAATCCGCGGTCAATTATGCCGACACCACGCACCATCTCCGGGTCAAAGCCGAGTTCTCGCAACTGCGTCTCGTCAATCGCAAACTTCGCCAAAAACTGCTCGAGCGAGCTCGTCAGTTGCATCCTGTCCAAATCTGTATAGCGGTGATGATCAATTATCTCCACCTCGAGTCCTGCCGCTCGCAATTTCTCCTCCGCCTCAACGCCCGGAATCTCGACAATCACCAACTTCGTCACCGTCGGATTAGTCGCCCACACGCGTTCTACGATATTATCCTCCCGTTCCAACTTCGCCCCATGCGGTTGCGCCGAAACCAAAGTCGGGATCCCCACCGCTTCAGCAATCTTCACAATCATCAACGACTCCTCGTCATTCTTCGGCGTCAGCAACACGATATTGGCGTAATTCATATAATTTTGGTCTACATTCAATGTATACATCGAATGTAGACCACTTATCCACAACTTAAAAACTCACCGTCACATCATGTTCGGCCACTCGGAACGTCGTCGCATGTTCGAGCACCGACTGCTCAAACCGCACTGCACTCGCCAGCGTGTCGGCCGCCAAGTTCTCCTCAAACTCGTCGAACATCATCTTCACCTCTGGCGACGTCGACCACACATGCAGCGTGATCCTGTCCGCAATCGTCAGCCCAGCCTCCTTACGCAGTCCGTTAACACGTCGTGTCACTTCACGGGCCATACCTTCACGTATCAAGGCTGGCGTCAGTACCAAATCAAGTTCAACATTCAATTCACCATCTTTAATCGACGCCTGCTTCACGTTCAACTCATCCGTAATGATCTCGATGTACGCAGCCTCAAGCTCGCCGCCCGGCACCGCAATCACCATCCCGCCGAGCACCTGCTTAATGGCCATCCCAGCGCTATCTCGCACCTCCATCGCGCGCGACACAATCGAGCGTACGAGTCCCATCTCCTCCGCGACACCATACTCACGAGTCGCAGTATCAATATCAACCCCTTCTGGCCACATAGCCAAGTGCACGCTCGGTCGCTCCTTATCACTCCAATTTCCACCAACACCCTGATAAAGCACCTCAGCCAAGAACGGCATGAACGGTGCCAACATCTTCGCAAAAGTATCGAGCACAACGCGCATCGTCGCCAACGCTTCACGCCTATCATCGTTATCAACTTTCATCCTGTCGCGTGATCGGCGAATGTACCATGTGCTCAAATCAGTCACGAAAACTTGCAGCGTCCTCGCGGCATCTGCCAACTCATATGCCTCCATAGCACTAGTTTCAGCTGCCAATGTTTCATGCAAACGTGCCGAAATCCAAATATCGAGCACATGATTCCACTTCGGCATCTGCCCAGCATCATGTTCAGCGTACAAGTTATAGAACGCCAACACGTTCCGCATGATGTTAATAAACTTCTTACTCACTTCGTCGACGCCCGCCTCGCTAAACCGTAAATTCTCCGCCTTCACTATCGGTGTCGACATCAAATAATAACGCACCGCGTCCGCCCCGTACTTTTCCATCACCATCATCGGGTCAGGATAATTCTGCAAACGCTTAGCCATCTTCTTGCCGTCTTCCGCCAGCACGATGCCGTTCACAATCACGTTCTCAAACGCCGGCTTCTCAAACAACGCCGTGGAGAGCACATGCAAACTATAGAACCAACCACGGGTTTGATCCTGACCTTCCGCAATAAACTGCGCCGGGAACTTCTGGCCGAAGCTCTCCTTATTCTCAAACGGATAATGCTCTTGCGCATACGGCATGCTGCCCGACTCGAACCAACAGTCGAGCACTTCAGGAATGCGCGTAAACGTCTTGCCGTCTTTCTCGAACGTCATCAAGTCGACAATATGCTTATGCAAATTATCCACTTTCTTGCCTGTCAGCTCCTCGAGCTCAGCCACAGATCCAACCACCAACACCTCGCCATCCTCAGCGCGCCACACCGGCAGTGGCGTACCCCAAAAACGGCTTCGGCTAATCGCCCAATCGCGCGCTCCTTCCAACCACTTACCAAAGCGGCCTTCCTTCATGTTGTCCGGCACCCAATTGATCTGCTTATTCAAAGCGACCATCTTGTCGCGAATCTCCGTCACTCTCACAAACCAGGAGCTCGTGGCGTAGTTGAGGAGTGGAGTATCGCAGCGCCAACAATGCGGATAGCTATGCACCAACTTCTCCTTGGCAAACAATTTCCCAGCATGCGCCAACGCCTTAATAATCTCGATATCAACACTCATCGTATCGCCCTTACTCTTCACTGGCACACCATCAACGTTGTAACCAAGCGCCTGCAATGGCAGCGCCACCTCCGGCACAAACTGACCGTTCATGCCCACATGCATAATCGGCTTCACACCCAATGCTTCACCTAACTTCATGTCATCGTCGCCATAACCCGGGGCAATATGCACCGTACCCGTACCATCTGTATCGGTCACGAACTCAGCCGCTACAACCTTAAAAGCTCCTTCATGATTCGCGAAGTACGAGAAGATCGGCATGTAGCTGGCATCAACCAATTCACTGCCCATCACCTCTTCGATAACCGTGTACTCTTTCCCCTTAAATACTTTATCGACGAGCGGTTTACCAACAATCAACTTCTTCCCCTCGCATTCAACGAGGCAATACGTCATGTCCGCCTTCACCGCCAACAACACGTTACCTGGCAACGTCCACGGCGTCGTCGTCCATACTAGAATCGAAGCCCCCGCATACTTGCCGCTCGTCAGCTCGACAGAAACAGTTACCGAAATATCCGTCACATCAACATATCCCTGCGCCACTTCAAAATTACTCAGCGCCGTTTCGCAGCGTGGGCAAATGTGCATGGCTTTGCGACCCTCGTAAATGAGACCCTTATCCCACAAACTCTTAAACACCCACCACGTACTTTCCATGTAACTCAAGTCCATCGTCTTGTAGTCATTCTCCATGTCGACCCAGCGTCCCAACCTATAAATCACCTTCTTCCATTCTTCCGCATAAGTCATCACCATGCTCTCACACGAGTCGTTAAACTTGTCGACGCCGTACTCAAAAATGTCCTTCTTGCTCTTCAAATCGAACTTCTTCTCAACAATGTTCTCGATCGGCAAACCGTGGCAATCCCAGCCCCAACGTCGCTCCACCCGAAAACCCCGCATGGTCCAAAAACGAGGCACCACGTCCTTCATGACGCTACCCACAATGTGGCCATAATGCGGCAAGCCCGTCGCAAACGGCGGCCCATCGTAAAAAGTAAACTGCTTATCGACCGGTCTTTCCGCTACCGTTCGCGCAAAAATCTTATTCTTATCCCAGTAATCTAAAACGTCTTTTTCCTGCTCGCTGTGACTTTTATGCATATCAGACATATTGCCCTATTGTGTCGTTTTTCAGGCAAAAAGTAAAGCGCCACCACGAGGGTGACGCTATATTCTATTTTATATTAATATCGATCATGAACTGCCTAGCCTTTGTATAATCATCAGCCGCCTTTTTACTCGCTTTTTCAGCCTCAGCGAGCTCTTCAGTTTCCCTGGCTATATCCACTTTCAACTTAGCAATACCAGCCTTTCTCTCACCTGTCCAAAACTCATTCCAAGCGCCTTTAGAATCTTGCAATATCTGTAATTGCCGAACAGACTCTTGACCTTTTTTTAGCGTAGCATCAGTCTTAAAACTAGCAGCGCTCATCATTCTCTCTGCGGTATTACGCCAGCTTTGAGCATAATAAGTAGGACTTAAAGTTTGGCTTATTCTAGTCAGCTCCTTCTCTACTACTTTTAATAGCTCAGCCCTCTTGCTTATTAATACATTTTCTTGCTCGCCGAATTCTTTCTTTAATCGATCTTTGCTTTCCCATTTTATAGATGAAATATCCACCCGCCCTGTACGATCCGCAATGTCTAATGCTTCCCGAATTTGTTCTCTAACATTTCGCCACCGGTCCTGCATTTGTAAATATATAGGGTAATTTGGTCCTGATAAAAAGCTTCTATCCTTTTCTTGTTCTACTCTGAGCGTTCCAGTCAATTGATCTCTTAACCTACCGGCTTCCTGCTCAGCCTGCTTCAGAATATCATCGCCTGAAATATCTACTTTCTTTAGCAAGTCAGTCTTCATCACTTCCAAATCAGCTTGTACATCTTTCAACCTGTTAACCGCCCCAGCATCAAATTTACCACGCGCCACTACCTCTTCATCTGAACCGTTAGCCCAACTCCTGACCCCAACACTCTCTTTTTTTACAAACTCAATATATTCCTCCAACTTCTCAGTTTTGAAATCGACATCTTGACTAAAACTCTTCAACATCATGTCTGTACTTTGCTTTACTCGTTTTTCTGCTGACTGCAAAATATCCGTTATGACCTCCGGCATCGTTTCTAAATTACGTAAAAATAAGGCTACCTCGTTTATAGCTTTAGCAATTTTAGTACCTGCCTCAAACTCTTTCTGCGCCTCCACTCCATCACTCCCCTTATACATCCTATTCAACTCCTGCTTGCGCTTTTTATCCTCCGCACTCATTAGCCACTCCTCCTTGCTTGCCAACTTCCATATCTCTTCACGCTTAACATCATCAATCTCATCTTGTACCCTCGTTTCAAACGTCGCCATGATATTAACAACATCCTTAGCTGACAGCTTCTCTTGCTCATTAGACTTACGAATAGTGACACCATCTTGTTCAAACAACTGGTCTTGTCCCATCATTGCTGCTCTAATAGCCACCGCCGCCGCTCCTGGCGTACTCAAATCAATCTTAAATTTGTCACTTTCCGCCGCTTTTTTCAAAGCCGCAAAATGCGCTTGTTGCTTTTCTTCACTACTAGCATCTAACCGAATTTTCTCCAGTAATTTTTCTCGCATCGCAGCATCAGTCAAACTAAGCTTAGCCGTGCGAGTCTCAATTTCTTTCTGTACAGATGAATCAATTTCAGCTCGAATGCTTTTGCGCATCGACTCGGGCAATGCTTCAGGATTCTTCTCAAATTGTTGTAAAACCAGTTTCGTCATCTTGCCCTTCAAAAAGGCCCGATCAATATAAGGCCCGAAAGCCCGCAACTCAACCGTCGGCCAACTACCCCGGCTCTCACACAACTCCACAAAATCTACTACCTGCTCCGCCTCCATTGCCCTTCGCTTGGCCTCAGTTTCGCTTTCTTTGATAAACTTTTCCTTCAACTCTTTGCCAACACCAAGCTTTTCTTCAACAGGCTGCTCAAATAGCTTCTCATGTCTCTTTTTTTGTTTCTCAGCCCTAATCTCCGCCAACTGCTCCGCGGCAAATTGTGCAATCACAGAGTCCTCCCTATTGTCTGCCAACTTAACTAGCTCAGCCTCTTCAGCTGTTTCTTTATCGGTAAGTTTAGCCTTCTCAGCAGCTTTCTGTTCCCTTATTACCGCAACCTCTTTCTTATTAGCTGCAACCTTCTCTCTATATGCCCCACCCATCGCTCGCGTCTTTTCCACTTCTGGATGCAACGGTCCCGATTCACTCATCTTAGCTCTAGCCATAAAAATCAAAATAAAATCACTCTTTCCCCCATTGTACCATTACTTGCGGTATACTGCTTACATATATGCACACCACAATCTATCTCGGCGCCGACCACGCCGGCTTCGACCTCAAAAATATCCTCAAAGAACATCTAGAAAAGCAGGGCCATGTCGTCCACGACCTTGGTGCTCATATTTTGGATTTGCATGATGACTATCCAGTCTACGCCGCTGCCGTGGCGAGCAACGTCCGCGAACACGCTGGCTCGTTTGGCCTCTTGGTTTGCGGTAGCGCGGAAGGAGTAGCCATCGCCGCCAATAAATTCGACGACATTCGCGCCGGTGTCGGCTTCTCTGTTGCCTCAGCTATTGCGATGCGGAACGACGACGACGCTAACATTCTCTGCCTCCCCGCCCGCCTCAAGCTAATCGACGACCCGCTCGCTATCGCCGACGCTTTCCTCACCACCCAGTTCAGCGACGCCCCGCGCCACAACCGCCGCCTCGGTGAAATCGATGATCTCGAACAGCAGGTGTAATACAGTTGGTAGATAGTAGTTGGTAGTCGGTAGTTTACTTCATTAGCAGCCAGAGCCTTGTAGGAGTGACGACTGGCAGAGTAGTCCTCTGACGACGCCAGCCTCGGCCCTGTAACGGCGCCCGAGTCATACGAGGTGATACGGCCGTTACGGTTGACGAGGTGCAGCTAGGAAGAGGACTACTCTGCCAGTTGCGAGCGACAGGTTCTGGCGGGGGACGGTCGCGTCCTCGCCCTGCGGGGAGACCCCGCCTATTAAATAAATTATGATCGAAATAATCCCCGCCGTTCTGGCCCGCAATTCCGCGGACTGCCAAGCTAAACTCCTACATCCCGGCCTCAATAGCGTCGCCGATATCTTTCAAGTCGACGTCCTCGACGGCAGTATGTTTGACGCCTCTTGTTTTGCCGACGCCAACATCATTGCCACCTGGCCACATCTTCCCGCCATCGAACTCCACCTCATGGTCCACAACCCTTTGCCGATCATCGAACTCTGGCACCGCCTCGTCCCCTCCCTCAAACGCATCATTATTCACGCCGAGCTGGCGCGCCCGCTTGGTGCCATCCTTGAACGCGCCAAATCTCTCGGCCTTGAAACTGGCCTTGCCTTAAATCCCGAAACCTCCCTCGACCGTATTGCCCACCACTTACACAACCTCGACGTCGTGCAAATTATGGGCATTCACCCCGGCGCTTCTGGCCAACCCTTCCTGGGCGATCCTATCATCGCCAAAATCCGCCGCTGTCATGAGCTTCATCCCAACCTCATAATCGCAGTCGACGGCGGCGTCAGCCTCCAAACCGCCAAAAGTCTCACAAATGCTGGCGCTTCCCGCCTTATTGCTGGCTCTGCCCTGTGGTCAGCCGCAAATCCTGTTGAAGTTTATACACAGCTTAAAGCCCTATAAACCCCCCGCTTTTCTTGGTATAATAGCCTCATGACCAAGCTGTCGCGTTATTTTTCGTGGTTTCTGCTCAGCGGCCTTTGCCTCTCATTTTTCTTGCACCCTGGTCCTGCTTCTGCTGCCGTGAGCACCACCTCAGTAAACTCCGGCGATCTTATTCGCGGCGTCGCCTACCCTTCAGTTTACTATCTCGGCGCCGACGGCCTACGCTACGTCTTTCCTAACGAAAAAACTTTCTTCACTTGGTACGGGAATTTCTCGACCGTCAAACAAATCAGCGACGATCAACTCGGTACCATCCAAATTGGCGGCAATGTTACCTATAAGCCAGGCAGCAAGATGGTCAAAATTAATACCGATCCAAAAACCTACGCCGTGGCCCCTGGTGGTTACCTCCACTGGATTGAAAATGAAAGTTTAGCCGGTACCATTTTCGGTGGCGACTGGGCTAATTATGTCGACGATCTACCCGACGCCTTCTTCACTAACTATCGCATCGGTGCTTCGCTTAATAACGCTACCAGTTATCAACTAAACAACGTGCGCACGGCCACCGTCGACGTTAATCATGACAAAAATCTAACAGCTCCAGCAATTTTCACTCTCACCCACGCTGGCTACTCACCTATCGATCTCCATATTCCCCTAGGACAAAGCGTTCGCTTCGTTAACATGGATACTTCGCAACACACCGCCACCGCCGACGACCTCTCCTGGGGCAGCGGCACGCTTGCACCAAATGCCGAATTCGTTCATACTTTCACTTCAGAGGGTACCTATACATTCTTCGACAGCTACAATTCACGGCACACCGGCGCGGTCTACGTTACACCTAAAAATTAATCTTACTTCTTAATTTTTACCCTATGCAGGCTTCATCTCTTCGCTCAGTCGCAGCCGGTACTATCGCCGTCGCCGCCATCGTCGGCTTTAGCGTTTTTGCTGCACTCACCCACAAAGTTTCCGCCGCCACCACCATCACCTCAGGAGATCTCATCCGCGGTCAGTCCTACTCCGCCGTCTATTACATGGGTGCCGACGGCTTCCGTTACGTTTTCCCTAACGAAAAAACTTACTTCACCTGGTACAGCAACTTCGACAGCGTTAAATTCATTTCCGACGCGGACCTCGGCAACATCCAAATTGGTGGCAACGTCACCTACAAGCCAGGCAGCAAGATGATTAAGATCAATACAGATCCTAAAGTTTACGCTGTTAGCAATGGCGGAGTTTTACACTGGGTTTCCACTGCCGACGCCGCTATTGCTCTAGAAGGCAACGCCTGGAACACCAGAATTGATGACGTCCCAGATGGTTTCTTCAGTAACTACTCAACCACCGGCACCACCTTAACCGGTACCGCCGATGCCACCGCTTTCGGTGACAGCTTTGGTAATCTCGACGCTCAGAACATCACCATCAACGAAGATAAAGACCTGACCGTACCGGTCGAAATCAGCATCACCAACAGTGCTTACAGTCCCCTCAGTGCTACGATCGGCGTCAATCGCACTGTTCGCTTCACCAATAACGGTACCGATGTACACACTGCCACCGGCGACGACGGCGTTTGGGGTACTGGTACCATTCTCTCAGGCGGTAACTTCATTGTTCGTTTCACTCAGGCTGGCACCTACACTTTCTACGATGGCTACGACCACAGCCTCTCTGGCGCCATCTACGTTCAGTAATTTTCTTACGCAATTATGAAGAATAAACTCATCCTCGCCGCCCTCATCACTTCCTTCATCCTCCCAGCTTTCTCTGCCCACGCCGCCTCCAGTACCATCATTGTCTCCGGAGATCTTATTCGCGGCGAGTCCTTCTCCGCCGTTTACTACATGGGTGAGGACGGTTTCCGTTACGTCTTCCCTAACGAAAAAACCTACTTCACCTGGTACTCAGACTTCAGCACCGTCAAGCAAATCAGCGACACCCAGCTCGGCACCATTCAGATTGGTGGCAACGTCACCTACAAGCCAGGCGTCAAGATGATCAAAATCAATACAGATCCCAAGACCTACGCTGTCGACACCGATGGCACCCTACTCTGGGTCACCAGCGAAAGCGTAGCACAGGCTATGTCTGGCAGTAGCTGGAGCACCAACGTCGACGACGTCCCAGATGGCTTCTTCGCCAACTACACCGTCAACGGCGGCACCCTCAGCACCTCTGGCGAAGTCTCCTCCTACAGACTCCGCCTCGCCTCTGGCCTCAACCAAGACATCAACGACGACAAGAGCCTAACCGCTCCAACGGTCGTGACTATCGCCGCCAGCAGCGGTAGCGGCTTTGCACCTCTTTCCGCCACCGTGCAAGCTGGTCACACCGTTCAATTCGTCAACGACTCAACTGGTGCCAAACATACCGCCACTGGCGACAACGGCGTTTGGGGTACCGGCACCATGGAACCAGGAGCCAACTTCATCATTCGCTTCAACACTCCCGGCACTTACACCTACTACGACAGTTACGTCACTTCTAACACTGGCGTCATTGTCGTTGAATAACCGTCACTCACAAATTAATAATACGGCGGGCGCAGTGTCCCCGCCTATTATTTTTGTACGAGCCTAAGCCCTGTAGGAGTGAGCGACTGCCATGTCTCCTGTGACGACGCCAGCCTCGGCCCTGCGTCGAGCTCCCGAGTCATACGAGGTCAGTGAGCTCGTGCGGTTGACGAGGCGCAGCTAGGAACAGGAGACATGGCAGTTGCGAGCGACCGAGCCTCGGTCGATTAACCGAATTTTATTGGCGGGGGGCGGTGACCCCGCCTATTAGCTGAGACTCGCAAAGACGGACAAACTATTTCATGATAGAATACTACTATCAAACTAAACACAGTTATGAAAAATGGATTAAAAGCCATTCACTGGATCATCTTCGCGCTCGCCGCTTGGGTCATCCTCGCGCCATTTGTCGGCGACGATATTCTCCGCCTCTTCTTTGGCGCCACCGTGGACCAAGTCGGCTTAATCGGCATGCTCCGTTGGGACGATCTCTTCATTGGCCTCGCCATCAGCGTCCTCGGGCTAATCGTCGTCACACTCGAACAACCCAACATCAAAACCGCCGGTTTACGTGCCATGCACTGGTTACAAATCGGCCTCGGTGCCTGGGTCGCCACCGCCCCTTTTGCTCTTGACTTCACTCTCCGTGAATTCACCTGGTCGCACTTCGTCACTGGCTTCTTCATTGCTATCTTTGCCCTGATTCAGATTAATCTGGAAGATGCGAAGCATTAGCTTGGTAGATTGTAGAGGGTAGAAGGTAGATTTAATGAATTATTGAGCCGGAAAGGCCAAGTAGCGAGGGGCAGGCCTAATTCCTTTAGTCGGGTGACGCGAGCCGGGTCCCCTGCCGGGCGCGCAACGCAGTGAGCACCTGGGAGGGTGGCCAAGCGGCAGGACCCGACGAACTTTCGCACCCCGAGCCTTGGCCGAAGAGACTTCCATCAAATTCGTTATACATCAATTTATGCCAGCTATCCGTCGCGAAGTCCCAAGTTTAACCGAAAAGCAGCTCTTGACTCTCGAAGCCAAGGCCAACGTTATTCGTGAGGACTTACTCACCATGCTAACCAAGGCTGGCAGTGGTCACTCGGCTGGTCCACTTGGCATGGCCGACATTTTTACGGCGCTATATTTCCACGTTTTGCACCACGATCCTAAGCGTCCTAACTGGGCCGAGCGTGATCGCCTGTTTTTGAGCAATGGTCACATTGTTCCCGTTCGTTACGTCACCATGGCCCACGCTGGCTACTTTCCCAAAACCGAACTCGCCACCCTCCGCCAGTTCGGTTCGCGCCTGCAAGGCCACCCTGAGCCTCGTCTTCTCCCAGGTCTCGAGAACACCGCTGGTCCGCTTGGCGACGGTTCATCCCAAGCCTGTGGCACTGCCTACGCTGGCAAGATGGACGGCGCTGCTTGGCATACTTTTTGCATAATGAGCGACGGCGAACTCGAAGCCGGCATTACCTGGGAAGCCGCCCTTTTCGCCAGCCGCAACCAGCTGCACAACATGACTTGGATCATTGACCGCAATAACATTCAGATCGACGGCTACACAGAGGACATCATGCCGCTCGAGCCACTCCACGACAAATTCGCCAGTTTCGGCTTTAACGTCATCGAAATCGACGGCCATAACATTCGTGAATTTGTCGACGCTTGCGACCGCGCCAAAGCCACCTGGGAAGCGCCAACCGTCATCATTGCCCACACCATTCCCGGCAAGGGCGTGCACTTCATGGAAGCCGATCCCGCTTGGCACGGCAAAACTCCCAAAGACAAAACCGAACTTAACGCCGCCCTCCGCGAACTCCGTACCCTCGGCGGCAAGATCGCTTCTGAACTCGATTAAAAAAATAATACTCGTCCCGGATCGCGTGCAAGCGTCCGGGACAAGTATTATTTTTGTACTACAGAACGACGTAATGAAGTAGCACGCTCTGCTCCCCCAGCTTCTCGACACTTATCAACTGCAACCGCTGGCTACTAATCTCCTCCACAAACGGCACTCCCGCCCCGAACAGCAACGGCTCGATTGTCACATACATATCCGTCACCAAGCCCGCCGCCAAAAACGCGGAGTAAATCTCCCGGCCGCCAACCACACAAGCTGACGTATATTGTCTATCCTCAAGCGACTTCACCACCGCCGCCGGCGACTGGTTCGTGCTCTCGAGTACACCTGGAATATCGTCAAACGGTGGTTCCTGCCGCGTCATTATTATATTCAACCGCTCCGGCAACGGCTCACCAATCGTCTGAAACGTCCGTCGGCCCATAATCACCACCCCACTCTCCTTAGTTTTCAGCACAAAGAACTGCTTGTCTTGAGCACTCGTCCAATCCGTCAGCTGTTCCCTATCAGCAGCTATCCGGCCGTCCACGGACATGGCTACTATTAGCGTTATTTTCATAGGCCTAGAGTTACCCACAGTTTACCCCATTTCTTCCCTTTTCGTATACCTCGAACCATGCGAAACTACTCTCAGCAACTCAGGCCTTTAGGAGCGAGCAACTAGCGGGGTGGTCATCTGACGACGCCAACCTCGGCCCTGTACCGGCCCCCGAGTCAGACGAGGTGAGCCAGCCGGTACGGTTGACGAGGTGCAGCTAGGAAGAGGACTACTCTGCCAGTTGCGAGCGAATCAATAGTAATTTTTCTTAATCAACATTATGCAAGACTGGTCTCAAATCACAGGCGGCCTCGCCATGCAGCATATTCGCCAGCTAATCACGGACGGCAATATTAAAAACGCTGCCGAGAGCCACTTGCAGCCCTCGTCGCTCGATCTTTCGCTGTCCGACGAAATCTACCGCATGCGTGGCACTTTCCTCCCACGCCGCGGCGAAACCATCCGCGACATCCTGAAAGACGGCATTCTCTACCAAACCAAACTCGATCACCCGCTCGAACTCTTCGGCATCTATTTAGTTCGCCTCGATCAAACACTCTCACTCCCCGAACAAGTCTACGCCATCACCAACAACAAATCCTCCTCAGGCCGCATCAACTTACAAACCCGTTTACTCGTCGACGGCACTGCTCGTTTTGACACCGTCCCCAAGGGTTACCAAGGTGAAGTCTGGTTGGAAATCACCCCCAAATCATTCCCCGTCAAACTCAACCACGGCGAGCGCCTCAATCAAATGCGCTTCATGACGAGTGACACCCGCCTCACCAGTCAGGAACACTTCGCCCTCCTCGACCGCAGCGAATTACTCTGCGATCTCTCCAGCAACGCTCTCAAGGCCGACATGTCCTTGGTCGACTACAACGGCATCGCCATGAGCGTGGATCTCTCAAGCGAAGACATCGTCGGCTACAAATGTTCACCCACCGCTTGTCGCGTGCTCGACTACTCCCGCCGCGACTTGGACGCGCTGGATTTCTTCGAGCCTATTCACCGCCCCAAGAACCGTCAGTACGTCATGAAGCAAGGCGACTTTTATATTTTCGTCACCAAAGAAGGTTTACGCGTGCCCGGCAACTACGCTGTAGAAATGGAGGCTTACGACCCGACCAAAGGTGAATTCCGTTCCCACTACGCCGGCTTCTTTGACCCTGGCTTCGGCCACGGCTTAAACGGTGAAGTCCGCGGCACTCCCGCCGTCCTCGAAATCTTCACCCACGACAACGACTTTGTCCTCCGCGACGGCCAGCCTATCTGTAAAATGGTCTACTCTCGCCTCGCCTCCCCCGCCCTCACCCTCTACGGCGACCCCCGCTTAGCCTCTAACTACTACAAGCAGCAAGGGCCGAGACTTAGCAAGCATTTTAAGATGAACTAAAACGGTAATTCTCATGTTATACTAAAAAAATCTACAGGATAAAATATTTAAATAAATATAAATAATAATATCCTCAAACATTATCTCGACTTTAGTACATTCACCTACCCCGGTCTTTACCAAGAAAAGTTAAAAAATGATTTACCTGATAACATTCGAGAAATCGGTCTACTAGTTCGAAAAAATCTTATTCATCGAACCACTCTCGCCGCTGGAAACGTTGGAACGAACGCCGATTTAAGGTTCGGCGACATGACTCAAGTTCCTTGGTGGCGACAACCTGAAGACGATAACCTAGTTACCGCTGCCGCCATGCTAGCGGAGCTTTATCGGCGAGATGAAAGAGGTCTTATAAATGACCGGGCACCAGAAGATAAGTTAGTCTTAACCTGTCGTTTTACCGCTATAATAATGGCCAGTATTTTAAAATCAAAAGGTATTCCGACGCGGGTTCGCTCTGGCAATGCCCCATATTTCGACCTAGGTAAATTAGGAGATGTTAGTACTGACCATTGGATAAACCAATATTGGAACCAGCAAGAAAATCGCTGGATAACTATTGATGTTGACGGAAGTTTAAGTTTAAAAGATCAATTCGATCCTTACGATATTCCGGACGGAAAATTCGATTTGCCTGCCGACGCATGGCTTAATATTCGCGCCGGAAAAATTGATCCGCAACATTTTTATAACGCTGCCGGAGTTAACGGAAAGGTTGTAGTAATTTGGTCACTTTTTTACGACTTCCATTCGTTAATGAATAATGAAATTATTTATTTTCACGGTTCAATCTTTGGTGACCCAAAAAAGTTCGACAGTCTCACTGCCGAAGAGCTCAAAAAAATTGACCATCTTGCTAAGCTCATGCAAAACCCTGACGAAAATTTTGAAGAATTGGTTAAAATTTGGGAAACGGACAAAGATTTTCGTCTATTAAAAGGTGGGCTAATATGAACCTCACTCTCTGCGGCTCCATCACTTTCATCCGCGAGATGAATACGCTGTGTGAGCAGTTAGAAGTCCTCGGTCATGGCGTCCAACTGCCCACCCAAGAAGCCAAACCACGCGGCCAGCTCATGAACGAACATTACGCCAAGATTGAGCAATCTGACGCCATCGTCGTCGCTAACTACACCAAGAATGGAGTTGAAAATTACATCGGCCCGAGTACGCTGATCGAAATGGCCATCGCCTTCTATCTCCGCAAACCAATCTTTTTACTCAACCCCATCCCGCAAATCTCCTACTTCGAGGAAATAGTCGGCATGAATCCAATCATCATCAACGGTAACCTGCAACAGATATGCGCCTCATGATCCTCGGTAGCATGACCTTTGCGCAGCAGATGCTGGAACAGCAGCAAGCCCTCGAGCAGCTTGGTCATCAAGTCATGATTTCGAGCTTCGTCGCTAATCACCTCGGTAAAACTGCCACCGAAAGTGAAGCTCAAGCCATTGCGGAAAAAGCTACGGATGACGCCATGCGTGTCGACTTCGCCAAACTCCATAACGTCGATGCTGTCCTAGTACTCAACTACACCAAACGCGGTATCGATAACTACATTGGTGGCAATACCTTAATGGAAATGGGCCTAGCCCACGTTCTTAATCTCAAAATCTTTCTCCTAAACCCAATCCCCACCATCGACTACTATCAATCAGAAATAGAAGCTATGAATCCCATTGTCATTAATGGTGATTTATCACTTATCGCCTAGCTCCCGGGACCAACCCACACCCTCGCGCCTCGTGAGGGTGTTTGGTTTCACTAATCCTTGTATACTATAATCATTATGACCTCCGCCTGGACCAACATTTCTTCTGCTCAAAACGGCCTCATCGAATTTCGTTTAGCGGCCGGGCAGCCAGAAGTCTACGTCGACGGCTACGGTCAGTCAGACGACTATGCTCGCCAACTCTGGCGCAGTGCCCTCCGTCAACTTCCACCAGATTTTCAAGCATCACAAATTCTCATGCTCGGCCTAGCTGGCGGCGTCGCCATCAACGAACTCTACGACCGCTTTCCTAATTGCAAAATCACCGTCATCGAATGGGATCCCAGCATGGTCCTACTTTTCAATCGTTATTGCCAGCCTCATTTCCCTGTCACTATCATCGAGGGCGACGCCGTGCTCGCCGTCCCCCAACTCTCCCAATCCTTCAACCTC
Organism: uncultured Gammaproteobacteria bacterium; assembly: GCA_964355955.1. Lineage (GTDB taxonomy): Bacteria > Patescibacteriota > Patescibacteriia > UBA9934 > UBA9934 > UBA11707. The sequence continues at coordinate 13,450 of CAYHFQ010000005.1, read as the reverse complement.
ATCCTCGTCGACCTCTTCACCGGCGGCCTCCCCGAGCCTCGTCTCCTCGACGACTCTTTCGTGGCCACCATCGCTTCTCACCTCTCCCCCTCCGGCTTTTGTCTCCTCAACGCTTTTGAAACAGTCGAATTTTTCACCGCTTTTTCTCACCATCTCTCCCCCTTCGTCACCTGGCGCTTTGATTACAATCTTTTAGCTGCCTATCAACCACTATCCTAATATTTTTGCATCCAAACCCCATCCTTGCTACAGTCTAGCCGCTCAACCACAGGAGAAGAGCAAGTGACCAAGAAACCCAACCCCTACATCAACCCCCTGCACCCACAAGCCAAACGCAATCAGCTTGAAAACTACAGGCTACGTCGGCAGCCGAAGCGGCCAGACGGCTGGTGGCTCAAGTACGACCACAAGTACGGTAGCGGTCGCTATGCGCGCTACGTCAACGTCCGTCTCGACCGCCGCGCCATCCGCCGCGTCAAAAACGGCTGGCACTGCTAGCCCGTCGCCACCTCGTCCTTCAGCCCGCAGTGACAGTCCGACTGTCTACTGCTGGGCCTCCAGGGAGTCTCGTTCGCGCGAGGCTCCCGCTTCTTTTTTTCTGCTACATCCAGGTCCAAAGTTTGACCAAAACGGCCGCTTCTGCTACCTTTTTCGCCTGGTTTCACCACGGCGTGCCAGCGCCATCACACCCGAGAAGCCCTTGCTCCTCTCCTTCCTCGCACTCCTAGCCGCTTGCGGCATGTTCAACAATGCAACCCCCACGGTCAGCACGGCTGCTCCTGAGGTCACCACTCCAGTCGTCAATCCGGACGCCTGGAAGAAGGCCTACGTCCCGGGCAGCCTCGTCGAGATCACACCCGACACCCTGGCCAGCGTCTGGGCTGACACTCGGCGCACCACCCTGGTCGGCGAGTACTGGGTCAAGCCCAACATCCCGCTCAACCCGCCCACCGACTTCAACATGGCCATCAACTACCTCGTGGAGCTCGGCCCGTGCTTCTGCCGGTACCACATCGGCGAGCAGAGCGAGCACCCGCCCGACCTCGGCGACAGCATCGACGACGGCCTGCCGCGGAACCAGCCCTACTGGGTCGACCTCAGCACTTCGGGTTGTGTGGCCATCGCTTCCAGTGAAGACCAGAACCACAACAAGCACTGGTGGCGGGGCGTCGAAATCCCCACTGTCAAGCCCATCGACGGCAACGACGAGAACAACCAGAAGCACTACAGCGAACCCATCTGCGAGACCTACTCGCCCGATACCACCTCAGACATCGTCGACCTCGGCGACCTTCACGACCAGGGCTCTGGTCAGTAGGCGCCTAATCCCACAGTGAGAGCTCGCTCTCTACTGTTGGGATCTGCACCCGCACGACAGCAACCAACGACTCTCTCCGGAGGTCGACGGAAGCTGCTCGTGTCGGGTGCTTCTGTTTTTGGTCTACCTCAAACGTATACCTTTGACGTAGACCGCTTATCCACTAGCTTAATAAATACATTGGAGAGATAATGGTGCTAATAATTTTTATCTCTATGTTCACCACCACCAAAAAAATCGAGTGGCTACTCCGCCTTGGCGTCGCCGGCGAATTCATCGGCCACGGCTTACTCGCTATCGAAGGTAAGAAAGATTGGGTCACCTGGATCAGTCAAATGATCAACGTCGACGTCGCAACGGCCACCTCGCTCCTCCTCATCATCGGCATCCTCGACGTCACTCTAGCTATCATCGTGCTCGTCCGACCAGTTCGCCCTCTCCTTCTCTGGATGGCCTTCTGGGGCTTCTGGACAGCTCTCGTCCGCCCACTCGTCGGCCTCAGCTGGCTCGATTTCATTGAACGCGCTGCTAACTGGGCCGCTCCACTAGCCCTTTTCTACTACTATCAAATGGAAAAGAAGGCTAAAACCAAATAGCCATCACCTCCCCCAAAAAGACGCTCAGCCTCCCGCCGAGCGTCTTTTCATTGCTAAAACTAAGTATTTCTGGCACATTACCCGCGTCTGCATTCCGCGGACAACCACCCGCCACAGCAGGAACACCCAATGGGCACATCCGAAAAAGAAATCGAGCAACGGCTCCGTCTGCTCAACGCCATCATCACCGGCAGCCACGTCGTCTACACAGCTGGCAAACATGGTGGAGTCTACGTCAACAAAGACGGCCTCTACCCTCACCCGCTGCAAACCGCCTTCATGGCCAGGCAGATTGCCAAGCGCTTCCTGACCGAACAGATCGACGTCGTCATCGCCCCAGGCGTCGGTGCCATCATTCTCGGCCAGTGGGTCGCCTACTTCCTGATCAAGTTGACCTACCGCCAAATTCTCAGTGTCTACGCCGAGAAGGAAGTGGTCAACATCGACGACCCCAGTGGCGGCAAACGCAAGTGCTTCGCCGAAACCGGCGAGTTCACCTTCAACCGCGGCTACGGAGAGCTCATCAAGGGCAAACGGGGCCTCGTCGTAGAAGACATCGTGAACAGCGGCGGCTCAGCTCGCAAAGTTGTTGAAGCAGCCCGTCTTCACGGCTGCGAAGTCATCGGCGTCGGTGTCCTCTGCAACCGTGGCCAAGTCACGGTGGAAAAACTGGGCAACGTGCCCAGGCTCGAAGCCCTCGTCAACGCCACCCTGGACGCTTGGGAACCGGCCGACTGCCCGCTCTGCGCCGGCGGCGTGCCCATCAACACCACTGTCGGCAAGGGTCGAGCCTTCCTGGACAACCACCCCGAGTACCCTCGTCCTACGCCGTAGCGAGTTCCCTACCGTTCTCCGCACCCGCACTTGCAGTCTTCTCCGATGCCTCCAGGCATCGACGGAAGCTGCTCGTGTCGGGTGCTTCTGTTTTATTGCTAAAAACTGGCATTTCTGGCACATTGCACCAGCTAGCAGTCCGCTAGTAACAACCCAAGCCAATTCCACGGAGACTCTCATGAGCAGCTTTCTTACCGGCATCATGCAAGATTATAACGCTCAAGGCCGCAGTGCTCAGGGCATTCGTGTCCTCGAAGAACTAGTCGATCGCGAAGATCATGCCCAATGTGGCACGAGCACACCAGCCGCCGTTGCCTCTGCCTTTGGCGGCAACAGTCGCATCATCGTCGCCTACGCCACGCTTGATAATTGCGACCTCCAGATCATTGGTTGGCTGCAACTGGTACGGATCGACGTTCTCTTCTGCCCGGTACCAGAAGTTAGGATCGGTCGGTTCTGGCTCGAGGACAAGTACTTCAAGACCAACGTCTACACCGCCATGCTCCTCACTGCCAAAGAATTTGCCCGTGAGACCTGGCAAGCTCAGCTGATCCACACCTTCGCCCATCAGCAAGACCTCGTCGTCGCCATCGAACAAGCTGGCGGCAACGTTCATTGCGTGAGCCACGGCAACTGGATCGCCAGCCTCAGCACTCGTATGGCTACCGCTGATCGAGTCAACACACTGACAACCTGGGGAGTACCAGAACTGTCGAACACCCTCGCCACCTACAAACGCTGGCTACTCACGCCTCACCCGAATCCCCCATCGCCCAAAAGACCCCTCACTGATGTTGGTTCAAGTAGCATGGGCTAGCAAACCGCATCTCTCCGCCCGCAGTCGACCTCGTGTCGGCAGCGGGCCTTCTTTTACAAAAAATGCGGCACACCCGAGCCACGCCCAGATGTGCCAGAAGTCCCAAGAGATACTCGTCGCTACTCGCTACCGATGATGTAGCCGCCAATCAGCTCGACTGACATTTCTTCACCGTGGTAGGTCGGATCCACCAGCTTCTTCTCCAAGCCAACAGGCCCAACGAGCAACAAGAGTACCGGGTAGTCATGCGGGTGATCGCCGCAATAGCGCTCGCTCTCGTCGTACAAGACGACGATGGTGCTCCGCGGCACCCCAAGCTCCGTCGGCTTGAACTGTTCGCAGCTCCGCCACTCATCAGTCCCTGCGTCGACGGAATTGGTCGCCACCATCAGCACCGCGAATGGCCGATCACCGTAGCGTTCGTTGCCACGGTCCACGATCGCCAGCAGCTCTGTCACCGCATCCACTGGCTCAGCTGCCAACGTGGTGCTCGGAGCCTTGTGCATACAACCAACCAAAAACAACGCAGCAAGAATTGTCGTCATGGCTTACTCCGGGGGTGTTATAGATGGGCCCCGAGAACCATATGATCGCTTAATCACCTGGTCTACGCAGCGCGTCTATTATTTTTTATTCATCAGTCAAACCCTTCTCGATCCTCTTCTGCGACTGCCTAGCCTCGGCGTCCGCCCTGCTCCACGGATAATCATTGTGATCAACAAAACCCATCAAACCAGCCTCCTTCAGCCACGGCGCCTTGGCCGTAATAATCTTTTCCATCGTCTGGCACACGCGGCGATAATCTGGGTGTCCTTGCGGCACCGTCCGAATCTCCAAGAAATGCTGCGCTTGGCGCAAGTTAAAGCCCATCGTAAACCGAATGTGATGACCAAACGTCACACAATACTGCGCCACTTCCGGCCCGACTGATACGACCAGCTGATCATAGAGCGTTCCAATTTCGTCGACGAGACCGCGCACCTCCCCACCCAAACCAATCGCTTCGATATCCGTAGGCACAGTGAAACCAAGATGCGGGTTAAGCAGCTGACGTTGTTGCGTCATAATGCGGTGCCGGTGCAAGTCACGGAAGATTCCGAAGTTACCAGTAATCTCAAACGTAATCGGGTAACCCAATTCCAGTCCGCGACCAATCCGATCACGACGCGTTGCCCGCGTACCAACGATCTCCTTAATCAACCCAATCAACTTGTCTTTCGACAATGCAGTCAACGCCTGCACCATGCTGCGGTACGTCGCTCGCGTAAACGGGAAGTACGTTGCCGCCAAGGTGTGCGCAATCGGCTCTACATTATCAGCAATAATGTCCGGCAATTCCTCCCACGTCACTTCCGCCGTCGACTTCTCAAACTGCAAAAACTGTGGGAACTCACGAGCAATCTGCTGCCGCGTCCTGTCGTCCACGCCCATGGTGTACTTCTCACCAGCTGGATCCGCCCGCTTAACGTACTTCGGAATTACTTTATTCAATGTGCCATGCAAACGCTGTGCGATATCATGAAACTCACTACTGCCCGAAGAATACATTCGCTTCAGCAAGTGCTCAAAAGTCCGGCCGTTCGCCACCATCGCCACATTGGTCAAGGTGGAAGCTGGCAACACCACGCGCGCCACGTCACACGCTTTAGTCTTCAAATCAAATTTATAAACGCGCTTAAATTCTTTAATTTCTTTTTCGTCCGTCAAATCAACCAGCTTCAACTTCGCCGAATCACCTGGTCGAATAGCATACTCCGCCGTCTCGACCGGCTTAATCTGCTGATAATACTCAGTCAAAGCGTCGACCAACCGGCTATACAAATCAAACGCCTTATCCATCAAAATAACGTAACTCCCAGCTTGCGGCGACTTCATAATCGCAGCCTCACGTAAGTACCACCATCGCCCAGTTACCGGGTCGCGTTCTGTGTAATAGACGTAACGGCTAGATTGCTCAATGAAGCCGCCGAGTCTGCGATCCTCAATAACCTTCGTCGCTAAATTGCTAACCGAATTAAAAAGCACAGTGGCCCACTCAAGTTCCTGCACTGAATCGTCACCGTACTGAATCAGGATACGCTCAATGATTTCATTGAGCTTCTGCGTCTTCAGTTCGCCGACGGGGGAATTCAGCGCCAACGACTCCTCGGGCGTGGTAATTAGAAACTCATTCATGAGTACATCTACAACCGTGCCCTGAATCCGGCTTTGGCGAGCAAGCATGGCACCCGCCACTCCGTGGAGTCGTTTCATATCGAGTGCAGTCACTGTGCTTTCCGGCGATACTAGGTACGGTCGGGCCAGCGCAAAAGCTGTATCACTCACAAACGACCGATACGGCAAAGCCACGCCATCGCCATACGCGACCTGCGTTGTGCTCGTGCCATCGGGCGCTTCAACCGCAAACGTCGCCTGCCGATCAGCTTGATCAACCTTACGAAATTTTGCGCTTGTTTGCGACATAACTTTTTTACACTTAACTCAACCTGTAGCTATCTTACACGCTGGCCTCGTCTGGTCAACGAACGGGTGTGGATAAGAAACATTCTCCCAATAATTGGTGCTATACTTTCCACACTATGAATTCCCAACTCCAAATCTCCTTCAAGAAAACTAACCCCGCTGCGCTCACCCCCACCTTCCAAACCACTGGCGCTGCCGGCTTCGACCTTGCTTTAATCGAAGACCTCACCATCCCCCCACGCAGCTTCGCTAAAACCTCCACCGGTCTCATCATCCAAGTCCCCACCGGTTACTTCCTCCTCATCACCTCCCGCAGTTCTAACTCCCTCAAAAAAGGTATTGCCTTAGCCAACGGCGTCGGCATCATCGACTCCGATTATTGCGGCCCATCTGACGTCATCGGCCTCATCATCGAAAACATCACTGACGCCCCAGTCCACCTCCAGGCTGGCGATCGCGTTGCCCAAGGCCTAGTTCTCCCCGTCCCCGCCGTCACCTTCACTGAACTCACAGGCGACGTTTCCGCCCCCGATCGCGGTGGATTTGGGTCAACCGGCTAAGCCTGCTATACTACCCTCAAATATATTATCCTCTATGGCCTCATTGATTAGCGTCGGACAAGTCGTCGACCAAACCTTCCACCACTACCAAAAGTACTTCAAACAGCTGCTCGGTGTCTCACTCTACATCTTCACCGGTACTCCATTTTTTATTGCCGCCACTGTCCTCTACTCAGCTACAGACAGCACTCGTTTAATACTTAGCGCAATCTGCACAGTGCTCAGCACCCTAGTCTCAATCATTGCTGTACTTTGGGCTAGCGACGCTTTGATTCTCTCCGTTGAAGCTCAGGCTCAAGCTAAAAAGAATAAAACTGAAACTATTACTCGTTTGGCCTGGCGGAAATTCTTACCTTTTCTGGCAGTCAAAATACTTATTGTCTTAGTTCTCATAGGTGGAGCCATCGTCTGCCTCATTCCAGCCACAACCCTTTTCCTCCTCTCCATCTCCATGCAAAGTAACAGTTTCTTAAGTCTCTTAGCTGGCATTCTTTTTACTATTGTAGGCTTAGTTGCTGCTCTCGTTTACTGCACCTGGATCTGGGTTCTAACACTCTCCACTCCGTACGCATTGTTGCTAGAAAATATCAACATAAAAAAATCTTTCTACCGAACTTACAGCTTAGTCCGTGGTCGTTGGTGGGCCGTCCTCGCTCGTATCATTCTACCTAATCTCAGCATTGCCATCATCGTTCCAGTAGCCACAAAAATCATTCATTTCCTCTTAAAGTTACTAGCTATTGGATCATCCGATATGCTAATTCCTCTCTATATCATAAGCCACCTCGCCGACGTCGCTCTCGTCGCTCTAACCATTCCCTTCTTAGTGATTGCTAACTATTATGTCTTCCAAAGCCTCGTCGACACCTACAAACCCAACGCTTCCTAGTTTTTTCTCACTTTTCCGCAGCAGCCTCGTCTTAATCCGTCAAAACTTCGGCACAATTCTCGGTTATACGGGCTGGCTTTTGCTACCAATCACCGCTCACATCATCATTCGTACGACGCTTGGTTTGTCTGATCTTGGGTCTTTCCTCGATCTCATTGCCAGCGTCGCCTTTATTCTTATAGCCATCAATCTCTACAACACCATCGCCTTACACGTCCCTGTTTGGCAAACCAAATATACTAGCGACAGCGAACGCTTAGCGGCCAGTACCACCGCGACCAGCCACGCCCAAAAAAATATCACTACCGTCCTCTGGGTCATCATTCTCTCCAGTCTCATCAGTTTAGTCGGCTACGCTCTTATAATTCCAGGTCTTATTTTCGCCACCTGGTTCGCCTTCGCTCCGCTCACCATACTCTTCGAAAATACCCGCGGCCTCGCCGCCTTGCAACGTAGCCGTAATTTAATTCGCGGACGCTTCTGGAGCACCGCTCTCCGTTTCTGGAGCTTCGAGCTCCTCATTCTCATCACCTATTTAATCATCGCCGGCCTTATCCTAGTTGCTTTCGGGTTCCAACCTAGCGCTTCCTTTGGCGAGTGGACGCCGCCGCTTGCCGCCGACACCCTCATGAACCTTCTCGAACTTGTTGTCATCCCCCTCATCGTCGTCTATACAACCCTCCTTTACCAGGCCTTAAAAGTCGAGTAAAGTGACCATCGTATGAAGTTCCTTCCTGTCATTGGCTTAGAGACTCACGTTCAGCTTAGTACCAAAACTAAGCTTTTTTGTGGCTGTTCCACAGACATTACTAACAAAACACCCAACAGCAACGTTTGCCCTATCTGCCTAGCTCACCCTGGCACTTTACCTGTCCCAAATGAACAGGCCATTCGTTTTGCCGTTCTCCTCGGCCTCGCCTTAAATGGCAACATCACCGCCCACAGCAAATTTGACCGCAAACATTACTTTTACCCTGATCTCCCTAAAGCTTACCAAATCTCCCAGTTCGACCTCCCCGTCATGCGCGAAGGTTACCTCGACCTCGAAGTCGTTGGCGTGCCAAACCTCGTCCGCATTGGCCTCGAACGCATGCACTTGGAAGAAGACGCTGGCAAAAACATTCACGGTGCTGACGGCAAAACTTACGTCGACTTCAATCGCGGCGGCGCAGCTCTCTGCGAAATTGTCACCAAGCCAGATATCCATTCAGCCGCGGAAGCCAAGGCCTATCTCTACGAACTCCGCCTGCTCGTTCGCACCCTCGGCGTCAGTGACGGCGACATGGAGAAGGGCCAGCTTCGTTGTGACGTCAACATTTCTTTGCGTGAGGTCGACGATAACAATAACTTCATCGGCCCACTCAACACCAAAACTGAACTTAAAAACCTCAACTCTTTCCGCGCTGTCGAACGGGCCATTGCTTACGAAATTACTCGTCAAACGGAACTCTGGGCCGCTGGCACGCCACCTCTCAAAACTACTACTCGCGGCTGGAACGACGTCGCTGGCGTGACCGAAGAACAGCGTGTTAAGGAAGACGCAGCCGATTATCGCTTCTTCCCAGAACCAGATGTTCCCCCGCTAGAGCTCGCCGACTTGGCCGCCGAGATGCGTCGCCTCATGCCCGAACTCCCCGCCGCCAAACGCGCGCGCTTTATCAGCGAATTCGGATTCAAGGCCGACGACGCCCGTCAGCTAGTAGAAAGTCCAGCTCTCGCCAACTTTGCCGAACAAACCTACTCAGAACTCATAGTCGACCTCGAGCCCAGCCCTAAGCTCACCAAAGTTCTTGCCGGCTGGCTCCTAACTAAACTCACCGCGCTCCTCACGGATCGTAAAATAGAAATCGCTGACGCCAAAATAACTCCAGCTTACTTTGCCGAATTCTTAAGCTTCATCGCTGGTGGCCAGCTCACTGCTGCCAAAGGTCTCGAAGTTCTCGGCGCCATGCTCGACAACGGCTGGAGTGCTGCCCACACCATGAAGAGTTTAGGCGCAGTCAAAATCGATAGCGGTGCCGCCTTGCAAGAGATGGTAAATGACATCATCACCAAAAATCCCAACGAAGTAATTCGCTACAAAAACGGCGAAACTAAACTTCTCCAGTTTTTCCTGGGCCAACTCATGCGCGCCACCAAAGGCAATGCAGATCCCGACCTCGCCACCCAAACAATTCTCGACGCCCTAGCCTAAGCTATACTCCGAGCCACTTCTTGGCCTCAGTCAAAGCCTCAATAATCGACTTGACCCAAACGACACGCTGATCTGCTTTAAACCAGGTCAGCTGTCGTTTTGCGTAATGACGGGAATCTATCTTAATCCTCTCAATCGCTTCACGCAGCGGCAACGTCCCCGCAAAAAATCGCGCCAGTTGTCGGTATCCAATACCGCTCATCGCCTGACTCTCAGCGCCATATTTTTCCAGCAAACCCCTCGCTTCATCAATCAGCCCAGAACCAATCATCACATCAACTCGAGCATTAATTCGCTCGAACAAGACATCACGCTCTACCTCCATGCCAAGATACAAAACATCGTACGGCGTTTCCACTGTCTTCTGCTGGCTCTTCAATGTCGTGCCAGTCGTCATAACAATCTCCAGCGCCCGCACAATCCTCCGCCGGTTTTTCTCATCAATCGTACTCGCCGCTTCTGGGTCATGCTCGCCCAAAAGTTCGAGCAAATCTTCTGTACTTTTCGCTTCCAATTCAATTCGTAAAGCTGGATCTGCATCTACATCCGTCAACGTCAATCCATCAAGCAAGGCTCTAAAATACAACCCCGTGCCACCAACCAATATCGGCAATTTTCCGCGTCGATTAATATCGGCGATTTTATTCTTAGCATACTCCACAAAATCCGCGGCCGTAAAAGCTTCATCGGGCTGTACCAAATCAATCCCCCAATGCGGCACTTCTTCTACCATCAACGCTCGCGGCGCAAACAAATCCGCTATCACCAAGCCCGTAGCGACAGTCCGACTGTCTGCTACTGGGCCGATGACCTTTGCCGTCCCAATATCCATCCCCTTATAAACCGTCCGCGAATCAACGCAAATAACTTCCCCGTCCAGGGCTTGTGCTAGCCTCACTCCAACGTCAGTTTTACCCGACGCTGTTGGCCCAACTACGGCAATGACTTTAATCTTGTTCATACTTGCTGGCATCATAAGTAAAACCCCTATAAAAGGCAACACGGTCTCGAGTCAACGAGACCGTGAGCGAAAGATTGTTGACTCATCCTGTCCTGGCCCGACGATGGCCAAGCTCGAGCAAGCTCGTGATGGCGAAGTTGTCCGTCATGGCCAACCAGCCCATCCGGAACAGCACCACTGCCAGTCGGTACTGCTGGGAATCGGCGACCGAGCCACACGACTCACGCAAAACCTCATGCAGTTGCTTCTCGTCATTCTGCAGTTCGGCGTGCAGAAGCGGGTAGTTCTTGGTCAGGGAGTCGAGGTTCGAGTAGTTGCACTGCAGTGCGTTCACGTCAGCCAAACGTGACTGACTCGGGTCCGTCACCTGTTGACGTCGCACCAACGCTTGATGCAAGCACTCAACCGCCACAGCGAAGAGCCAAGGCTCGAGTACCGTCTTCTGTTTCGCCGCCATCCACCAGGCGCGCTCAGCAGCTTCCTTGAGGAAAATGTCGAGCGCCGGCAGGTACAGCAAGCGGTACAATTCGTATGGCATCATCTCGCGGCCTCCGTCGAGCGCCACTAGGCGTCCCGTCGGCTTCCCAGCGCAACATCGTCTTGGGTTTCTCTCGTTCGTAAAGTTGTCCATGTAGCCTCCTTTGGTGCACTAACCGTAGCCAAAAAAACCGAAAATGTCAAGTTTATGTTATACTTGAAGCAATATATTATATGCCTAAAACTTCTTCAGAAGCTGCAGAAAACCACAATTTGTTCCCTGAAATGGCCTTTGCCTCAGGTTATCTTGCCTCTTCCCAAGAAGCCTCTACCTCCAACCAATCCGGCGACGCAGCACCCCAACCGCACTTTGACGACCAGGAAAGTCTCGAACAACGCGTCCTCGAGCTCACCGGCATTATCGAGCATGGCCTTGGCACTCCAGCTGAAAAACAACACACCCTAGACCTCCTCGCCGACGCCAGACAAAAGCTCTCTCAACTCTAGCCTATGCCTCGCCGCAATCCCAACTTTTCACCCTTTTCTGAGCCCTCTGGTCAAAATTTTAAGGTTGATCGCGCACCAGTCTTACCAGATGAAATCACCGAACATTTTCAAGTCAAAGAACTTTCTGCCGACGAACAGGCCGAGGAAATGCTTAGTTACGATAAAGTTCCGACCGGCCCGCAAAGCCTCGAATTCGGCCAAGTAAACCCTGCCGCAGATCTCGAACACACCATGGTCGCTCACGGCGAAAAAACTGGCGCCGTTAAAATAGAACGCGACCAATCCGCCCGTCCAGAAGATGTTGACATGCCCCCTGAAATTGTCAGAACTCGACCACCAACAGAAACCGAGATTTCTAAAGAGAAAATTATCGAAATAACCAACCGTAACATCGAGACAATCCAAACGAAACTCCGCGAAGATGCCAAAATGCCGCTCGGTATGCGTGCAGTCTACGAGGTTGTTCTCAACAATAATCTGCAGAAACTCGAAAATTTAGTCGGTAAAGAACCCAACAAAACCGCCAGCAAAAACCGCGGCCTGACCATGGAGAAAATTAATGCTGACTCCAATAGACATCAACAGACAGCCGAGGAAAAAGCTATTCTGTACGAGAAGGCCAAACCATCAAGTGACATTCGCGTTCCAGCAGCCGATCAAGACTGGGCAGCTAGAGCCACCAAATTTCGTGGTTATAAGGAAGAGAACATCCGAGATGTTCATGCCGCTGATCGCCAGAAAAAACAAGATGAAGAGCTCGGTGGAGCAATCAGTGCAGATGAGATAGCTTGGTTTAATAAGGATAAAACTGAAACTCTAACCAGGACACCAGATGCTCCGACAGAAGAAGGTTTCTTCGCCAAACTCAAGCGTCAATTCACAGGCAAGTAAAATTCAAGTCCCAGGCTCAGAAGAAGAGTCCGGGACTTGTTTTCTAGTTATCCACACCTCACCTCTTACCGTGGCAAAGCGCCACCTGCCACTGCTTCGGTAATCAAGTTCGCTTGCGTGATGATAATGTCCGCCTCTTGGCCGAAGACCTTCACCTTGAAGTCCCCACCCTCGGCTTCCTTACCACCAATCACAATCGTCCACGGTACCTTCTCCATGGCTGCCCCACGAATCTTCTTGCCGAGCTTCTCATTGCTGTCGTCGAGCGTCACACGCAACCCGGGGGCGGCCTCGACGAGCGAGAGCGCGCCGACGGCACCGGAGGCAGCCGCAAGATCAAGCCGGCCGGAGGGTCGAAGGACTGGGGCGCCGTCCTCGAGCAAGAGAAGGCGATGAAGGCGCGCCTCGAGCGCCGCGAGTTGCAGGGGCAGCTCGTCCGCCGTGATGCGGTGACGCGCGAGGCCGCGGAGTTCGCCGTGCTGGTGCGCGACCGCCTGCGCAATGTGCCGATGCGGCTGCGCGACAGGGTGGCCGCCGAGACCTCGCCGCGGGTGTGCGGGGAGATTATCGCGGCAGAGATTGACAGGGCGCTGACGGTGCTCGCGGGGGGTTGAAGTCGTGACGCTCTCCGACACCAGCGATATCCGCGCAGCCCGACTCGCGGCACTTCGTCCGCCATCCTCGCAGACGGTGAGCGAGTGGGCGGACGCCAACCGCGTGCTCGACTCGTCGGCGAGTTCTGAGCCGGGGCCGTGGCGTACGGACCGAGTGCCTTATCTGCGCGAGGTGATGGACGTGCTGTCGCCATCGCATCCGGCGCAGTCGGTCGTGCTGAAGAAGTGCGCGCGCATTGGCGGAACCGAGGCCATAAACAACATGATCGGGACATACATGGCGCTCGCGCCGTGCCACTGCCTGTTTCAGTTCTTCGTCGCCGACGGCA
>CAYHFQ010000004.1:0-65603 GCA_964355955.1 uncultured Gammaproteobacteria bacterium | reverse complement strand
CCGAGTCAGACGAGGTGAGCCGGCTGGCACGGTTGACGAGGCGCAGCTAGGAACAGGAGACACGACAGTCGCGAGCACCTAATCTCTATCCCTCTTCACCGCATCCACCACACTCTTCAAACCACCAACAACCGTGCTAAACATGCTAGCACCAGTCTCAAATTTAGCTTTTATCGCACTCACCGAGCGCTCGAGCAAATCAATCTTACGCTCCACTCCTTCCAACACCACATGAGCCCTACGCACCACGCTCACAATCTGGAAAATCAACCAACACATGAAAGCTGTAAACCACAGCGCACAGAACATGAGAACAATGTAGAGAATGTCTTGTGTTTCCAACATATTCGGTCAATTACAAACTCTTATGAACGCATTGTACCGCCAAACTTAGTTTTTAGCACTTCGCTAATTTCCTCAACTACCTTATTAGCTTCTTCGGCCGTCAAAGTCTTGTCTGGTGCCTGGAGCGTTAGCGACAACGTCAAACTCTTCTGCCCCGCCTCAACCCCCTTACCACGATAAACATCAGCCAAAGCAATCGCCGTCAACAAATCATTTTTCAACTCATTCGCCAACGCCGCAAACTCCACACGTTCTGCCACTACTACGGACAAATCGCGCGTAATCGCCGGGAACTCGCTACTTGGAGCATAACGGTGCGTCAGCTTCATGAACTCGAATAACTTTTCAATCTCCAGCGTCACCACGAACACGCGCAGGTCGACGCCAAAACTCTGCTGAATCTTCTCGGCCACCTCACCAATCGTGCCAACTACCTTTTCGCCGATGACGATATTAGCACTTCTCGTCGCGTGCCATTTATCACTAATATCTTCTCTGACTAATTTCATTTCAAGCCCAGTCTTGCCAGTCAGCATCTCAAGCGTCCCGCGCAACTTTCGGAACACACTTTCGGCATCAGTATAGCCATACTCGCCGAACACTAACTGCGTCGCTTCGTCTGGCAAATCGTTAGTCCGTGGCAAATACACTCTCGACAACTCGAAGAATTTGGCGGCTCGCGTATGCCCCTGATTACCCTCAATCGCCCGCAAAATGCCCGGCATCAAGCTGACACGCAAGTGGCTCTGTTCAGAAACTAAAGGATTAAGAATCGCATAAGCCGTCGACGCGTCATCGCCATACTTCGCAATATCTTCCGCGTTCGTAAACGAGTAACTGAAGAACTCGTCGTATCCTGCTGTCATCAACAATTTCTTAGTGAATCTCTCCCAAGTAATCGCCACCGGTTCCTGCGTAGTTGGTGGGCTCCCAGCTGGCAATACGCCCGTCATCAAGTGGTAGCCATACATTCTAGCAATCTCCTCGCCCAAGTCGACCTCCGCCTCAATGTCATGGTCGCGCCAAAACGGTACCGTCACCTGCCACACTTCCGCAGTGCGGTCGACGCCAAAACCCAGCTCAGCTAAAATCTTTTCCATTCTCTCATCCGCAATCTCTACGCCAATTCTTTGTCGCGCCATAACTGGGCGGAATGGAAAAACCAACGCCGCATATTCTTTCACCCTCGTATCACAAACCGCACTCGCCACCGTACCACCTGCCGTCTGCAAGATAAGTTCAACAGCTCGCGCTAAAGCCATCGGTAGTGCTTCCGTCGACAAGCCTTTCTCAAACAATAACTGTGCATCACTCTGCAAATTCAAAGCTCGCGCCGTCCGCCTAATCACCGTACCATCAAAGGTCGACGCTGACAGTACAATAGTCTTAGTTGCCACAGTTGTCCCAGTCTCGTCACCACCCATAATGCCAGCAATGTCTAGCGGCTTCACAGCGTCGGCCAACACAATATGACCATCAAGAGCGTACTCTTTGCCATTCAATGCCTTAATCTTTTCACCTGTCTTACCAGCCCGCACAATAATCTCACTACCCTCAATCTTTTTATAATCAAAAGCATGGAGCGGCTGAGCGTACTCAAGCAACACATAATTCGTCACGTCGACAATGTTATTTATCGGTCGCACTCCAGCCAACAATAAACGCTTCTGCAACCACCACGGCGACTCGGCCACGGTCACGTCATCAATCACTACCGCCATTTGCCGGGCACAACGCGCCACGTCCTCAATCTTTACTGTAAACGGAATGCTCGTTCCAGGCACAATCGTCGCCGGCTTCTTATCGCTAAATTTACCGCCGACCGCTACCGCCGCCTCACGTGCCAAACCAATAATACCCATCACGTCTGGGCGATTGGTCGTCACTTCAATATCAAACACCGTGTCCTCAAGTTCCAACGCCACCGCCAAATTAGTCCCGGCTGGCGCCTTAATAAAACTTAAATCCCAAATCTCTTTGTCACCTTTTTCTAAATCTGGAAAGCCCACCTCGCCCGCCCCACAAATCATGCCAATACTCTTCACACCGCGAATCTCACTCTCGCCGAGCGTAATATAATCACCTTCACCATGCCACCGCACACGGCTGCCAGGCATCGCTACACACACCTTCATGCCGGTCACCACGTTGACGCCACCGCACACAATCTCCACCGTCTCAGCGCCAATGTTAGTCGTCACCAAACGCAACTTATCCGCGTTCGGATGTGGCCGCACTTCATTCACCAAACCAACTACAATCTTATCGAACCGTGCCGCCACGTCGTCGATCTTCTCCACCGACATCGAACGTAAACTCAGTTCTCGTGCAAAATCTACCACCGACAAATTAGTCGCGCAATATTCCTTCAACCAGTTATAGCTCGCAAGATTATTCATAAACTAGAATTGGCGAATGAAACGTAAATCATTTTTGTAGAGTATTCGGATGTCATCGATATTCAAACCAGCCCGCATCATCATCGTTCGTTCAACGCCCCAACCAAAGGCGAATCCCGAGTACTCATCTGGATCCAAGCCCCCTGCTTTAATCACATTCGGGTGCACCATGCCAGCGCCACCCAACTCCAACCAACCTTCCTTACACAACTTACATTTCACGCCGTCCACCAAACCACTCCCACCACACATACTGCAGGAAACGTCGAGCTCAAAACTCGGTTCCGTAAACCTAAAATGATATGGTCGCAAACGCGTTACCCTATCTGGTCCAAAATAATGCTTAGCGAAATAATCACACACGCCTTTCAATTCCGTCACACTCGCTTTCTTATCAATCACCAAACCTTCAAACTGGTAGAACATCGGCAAGTGACGCACATCAGCCTGGCGTCTAAAACACTTACCAATACTAATCATGCGAATCGGAAACACGCCCTTTTCCATTTCCCGTACCTGACCGTTACTGGTATGCGGCGTCAATAAAACCTTACCCTTCTCACCCGTCATCACCTCACCATTTTGTCCTCGTACAAAAAATGTTTCCCAATCATCGCGTGCCGGGTGGTCACTCGGCATGTTCATGGCCTCAAAAGCATAATAATCCCAATCCACTTCTGGGTGCCGCGACCGCACAAAACCCAAGTGCGCAAAAATATTTGTAATATCCTCAATCGCCTGTGTGGTCAAATGAGCATGACCAACCTCCGGCGCAATCCCCGGCAACGTCACATCGAGCCATTCACTCTCGTTCTTTGCCAAAGCCGCTGCCACGCTCAACCTACTCTCTGCCTCCGCAAACGCTTTTTCAATCCCCATCTTGACCTCATTCGCAGCCATACCGACCGTTTTCTTCTCTTCAATCGACAACGCCGCCAATCCCTTCAACAATTCGGCAAGCTTGCCCTTCCGGCCCAGTACCTCGATTCTTTCCACTTCGAGATCGGCGAGCGTACTCACCACCACTAACTTCACTTGCGCCTCCGCTAATAATTGTCTTAATTCATTTTCCATAAATCACGATAAAACTTTTAAGAGCCTGAGTCTTGTAGGAGCGAGCGACTGGCGGGGTGGCCCTCTGACGACGCTAGCCTCGGCCCTGTAACGGCGCCCGAGTCAGACGAGGTGAGACGGCCGTTACGGTTGACGAGGCGCAGCTAGGAAAAGGACTACCCTGCCGGTTGCGAGCGATGAATTTTAAGCTAACGAACCAGTCCCAGTATATCCTTAAACGTCACAAAAACAACCAGCAACATCAACAGTGCAAACCCAATGGCATGCACGGTGCTCTCGAACTGCACGCTAGCCTTTTTACGTCGAATCGCCTCAATAAACAAGAACCCTACCCGGCCGCCGTCGAGTGCCGGAATTGGCAACACGTTCAGCACCGCCAAGTTTAAGCTAAGCATAGCGGCAAATTGTAGAATATGAGCAAAGCCCATCTTGGCCACTTGGCCTGTTACCACCGCAATCCCGACCGGCCCTGACACTGCCGCCCCAACGCCGTTATGGCTAAAAATACCAGCTATTAACCCACCCAAGGCTGCAAAAATCGCCACAGTACCTTCCACCGCCTGCTTCATGCCCCGCCATGGTGCCTGGTACCACGGGAAGCGCACCGTCCCGGTCTTCAGCAATTCAATCCCAATCGCCTCATGCCCCAAACTCTCAATCAAACTCGCGGTCACGTCGACACTTACTTCTTTGCCGCTACGATCAAGTACCACCTGGTGCGTCATGCCTGGCGCTAAAGCCAATCTTGCCGCGTCACTCTCCGTATAAACCACATTATCAATACTCTTCACCATGTCGCCAATTTCCATACCAGCCTGCGCACCTGGCGAGTCCTTCATCACGTCAAAAATCGTCACGCCTTCATTCGTCACTGTGCCACCAGTCACGCCACCGTCCGTGATCGCTGGAATACCTACCCAAAAACCAACCGTAAAAATCACCCAGGCCATCACCAAGTTCATAGCGACACCAGCCACCAACACCACAAACCTCCGGGGAATACTCTTACTCGCAAAGCTGTCATCTGCTTCAACGGACCCCGCAGTGACGACCCCGTCGTCTACTGCTGGGGTCTCCCCCTTAATCTTCACGAATCCGCCAAGCGGAATCATATTCAGCGAAACTTCCATGCCATCTTTGCGCTTCCAAGCCCACAACCGTGGCGGAAAACCCAAACCAAACTCATCCACCTTCATGCCCATTCTCTTGGCGGCAAAGTAATGACCCCACTCATGGCCCAGCACCAGCACGCTCAAAATGAGTAAAAACAACAAAATAGTCCAAATCATAGTCATTCAATTCTACGATAAAAGCTCAACTTAGGCAATCTTCTTAACCACCTCCGCAAACATCCTCCCCCGCTCCTCAAAATTCTTAAACTGCCCATAACTCGGCGACGCAGGGGACAACAAGCAAACTCCACCATTAGACAAATGCGCCAACGACTTAGCTACCGCTTCATCAAGCGTCGCCACTCTCTCGGCCGCGACCCCAGCCTCCTCGAGTGCCGTAAACACTCGTTCACCTCCCGGCATCACGAGCGCCAACACGTTATCGACTTTACTTAATCGCTTCGCCAACTCCGTAAAATTATAACCTCTGTCTTGCCCCCCAAGAATTATCGTCAATGGATTATCCGCGTAAACCTCAATAGCTGCCATAGCACTCTCAGGCGTCGTTGAAATCGAGTCATTCACAAATAGCACCTCACCAATCTTGCCGACTTCTTGTAGTCTGTGCGGCAACGGCTCAAAACTAGCGAACGCTTCTTTCACCACATTCTCGTCGATTCGCAAAATCTTCGCCACTTCAAGCACTGCACAGGCATTCTCCCGGTTATGCTCCCCCAACAGTTTCAACGAATGTAAAACTTCCCTTTCAATAAAATCAATCGGACACGGCCAAGCCTCCGTCTTATCGCCGAGCTCCGCCAAGCGCGGAAACTTCGCGTTATAAACCAACGTATCATTCATGGTCATCACCTCCCCCAAACGTAACTTCGCCTTTTGATATTCGTCGACACTTCCGTGCCAATCCATATGCTCCTCGTACAAGTTCAAAATAATGCCAATATTAGGCGCGACCTCTAAATCTGCCAGCTGATAGCTCGACATCTCAAGCACGAAAATTGTGTCATCAGTCGCCTCTACTTCACTAATCGACGGCACACCAATATTACCGACGAGTCTAACCGGCAACCCAGCCGTCACCAAAACATGAGCCAACAAAGCCGACGTTGTACTCTTACCCTTCGTGCCCGTCACGCCAATCAACTTCCCTCTCCCCTTTCGCTCCGCTATAAAAATATTGGTCGACGACGTAATCACCGCACCTGCCTCTCGCCATTTCACAATCATCGAATTCGTCAGCGGAATCCCCGGCGCCTTAATCACCACTGTCTCCGCATCAACCGTCACCTCATCAACAGCTACAAACTCTGGCACATCAAGTGTCTTCTCATCCGTCACCACAATCTGACCAATCCCTCGATTTCGCAGTGCAACCAGCGTCGCCTGTCCTTCGCGACCGTAGCCAAAAATGACTACTTTTTTATTTTTTAAATCGTTAATTTTCATACAAACAATTTTACTTCTTTACCGATCTAAACGAACAACTGTCATTGTCTCCTATGACGACGCCAACCTCGGCCCTGCGCCACCGCCCGAGTCAGACGAGGTGAGACGGGTGGTGCGGTTGACGAGGTGCAGCTAGGAATAGGAAACATGACGGTTGAGAGTGAAGTTATTTTTCGTCAATCATCATTTTAGCATATTCTTCTGGCATCGCATGTTCACTACTCAGCTTCATCACCTCATTGATAATCTCCTCAACATTCTTCTTCGTTGGTAAAATTTCCGACTCAAACCACTTCATAATCACATCCTCAGCAAACTCTCCTTTACGTTGCGCCAACACAAACGCCGCTAACACTTCATCCGGCTCACCCACACATTCAAACGGCTTAATTCCTTCAATCGCTAATAATTCTTTATACGTCGACAACAAACTCTCATCCGCATATAAATTCTTACCGAAGACTTCGACTATCCCTTCCTTCGGCATAAACGCGGCTAGCAACGTAAAGACGAAAGCACACTTCGGACACTCACCGCACCAGCGCTGCGTCGCCTTCTTATTAATCGCATAATTCCTATTACAGCTCGAGAACACCTCAAAATACTTCCCCTCCTCGACAAACTTCTTCACAATCGCCAACTCCGACAACGGCCTGAGCAAACTAAAGTAACGCACATTCGGCGTAATCGAATTTTTAATGTACTCCTGAATATCACGTTCGCATTCCAAACTCTTGCTGTACTGATGGTTAATCTCGATATCACCCATCATCACGTTGCCAGCATTTGCGCTGCGTTCATTACTGAGCACAATGTCACGTTTATTATTTAGTAACGCATGCACCACCATCGTAAAAGCAATATACGCACTAATCGGTACATGACCATTTAACGCCCCCTGCTTGTTCAACTCAAACAACTGCGGATCTAGTTGACGTTCAATAATATGCAGCGGCTGATCAATCGCTTCGGCAACTTCTTGAATTCGTTCATGTCTGCCCAACGCCACCAAGTCGAAATCAATCCCCGCTTTCTGCAACATCTCAATCGCCACTAGCGAGTCTTTCCCTCCGCCTATCGGTACAATTGCCCCATCATTTGCCAACAAATCCTCAAAATGCTCGATTCTAGACCTGACCCCTTCGCTATTTACCGGAAACTTAATATACCCCCTAAAATCCAAATCATTTTTGTAAAAAAACTCACCCAAGCCATGCGTATACAACTTATTCCAAAAGGCGGCCTCGTCGGCGCTCAACTCCCCAGATTCGATGACAATCTCGGCCGGACAGTACGTTTTATAATAACTAATACCAGCCATCAAATGCAGCGCAAATAACGCCTTGTGCAGCTCGTCGAAATTCTGGCGAGGCATGGTAACCCCGCCTATTACAATTTCGGCAATTGAGCGGGCTGGGGCCGGGTCTGGAATTCGAAATTTTACTTTCTCCGTAAACGTCATCTTATCATCCAACCCATACACAAAACTCGCCTCGCCGCTGTCTGCGTCAAAGTCATAACTTACAAAACGGAAAGTTTTATACGACGAGACAATCTTCTGCATACTTAAGCTTTAATAATCGCCGCCAGTTCATCTCGTTTCTCTTTCATCAGTTCTTCCGACTTCGCTTCCACGATCAAGCGCAGGATTGGTTCCGTATTACTAGCTCGCACCAAAAACCACCAGTCGCGGCCGTATTCGCAGCGGATTCCATCTAATCTATTAACAAATGTCGCATCCGCCACAAACATCGATTCAAGTCTGCCAAGCGCCGACTCTTTATCATGCACCTCAATATTTACTTCACCACTATTACTCATCGCCCGGAGTGGTCGCACTAAGTCAGCAAACGCCATCCCAGATTCTTTCCACAAAGCTAAAATTTTCACAATCGC
Organism: uncultured Gammaproteobacteria bacterium; assembly: GCA_964355955.1. Lineage (GTDB taxonomy): Bacteria > Patescibacteriota > Patescibacteriia > UBA9934 > UBA9934 > UBA11707. Next base: position 57,313 of record CAYHFQ010000004.1, on the reverse strand, counting down.
CAAATCCACCGCTTCTAAATTATGCGACTCAGCAAACATAAAATGGCTCGACAACTCGCCGCCAAGCAACGCGCCAGTATCATGCATTGCTCTAATTACCGTCGTCCTACCAACTGCCACCTCAACGCATTCACCACCGGCTCCAGTAATCGCCTCGCGTGTTGCCCATGACTGGTTTGGTGCCACAATCACCTTTGCCTCTGGGTGGCTAGCCAACACCACAGACGCCAACAACGCTAACGTCTGATCCCCCCGCAAACTCACACCCTCGTTATCAATAAACGCTACTCGGTCAGCATCACCGTCAAGCGCAATACCAAAGTCAGCTCCCTCTCTCAATACCGCCGCCTTGATATCTGTTAATGTTTCCTCCTTCGCTGGATTAGCCTCATGATTAGGGAAACGTGCATCCGGCTCAGCATACAACTCAACCGCTTCTAGGCCGAGCTTCTTGGCTAATTTTCGCACCGTTAATGCGCCCATGCCATTCCCATAATCAATCACCACCTTAGTCCCCGCAAAATCCCGTACGTCCACGCCAGCCAAACAAAAATCAATATATTCGTCGAGCAAGCCGCCATCTTCTACTTGACCCATCACTTTCGCCAACCCGTATTCTTGCGTCATCAACGGCAAAAAATCTGTCCCCGAAATAGGCAAACCATTCGCCCATGCACACTTAATTCCGTTATACTCAGCCGGATTATGCGAAGCCGTCACCATCAGGCCAGCGTCGACGTCGGCCTGCGAAGACACCGCAAAATTGAACAAACTCGTAGTACATTGGCCAATATCTAGTACATCTACTCCCATCGCCGTTATCCCCTCAATCGCCGCCTTAGCCAATGCTGGGCTGGTGCTGCGCATATCCCGGCCAACCACAATTTTCTTAGCATTAGTAATATCCACCAACGCCATGCCCGTTTGCCTAGCGATTTCTACCGTAACCTCAGCCAATAATCCACGAATGTCATTTTTCTTAAAAATATGAGCTGGAACTAGCATACTTCTTTGACATTAAGCTTCAAAAAACGTACTCTCATTCTAACAGTAATTCATCTTTTGCCCAAATTACTATGTCCATTATCGGAATCATCCTAATCGTAGTAGCAGTTCTCGGACTCTGGCTCATCACCGCTTTTAACGGCCTAATCCGCGGCAAAAACCGCACCGAAGAAGCCTGGAGCGACATCGAGGTCCAGCTCAAGCGTCGTTATGACCTCATTCCAAACTTGGTCAACACCGTTAAAGGTTACGCTGCTCACGAAGAAGGCGTCTTCGTTAAAGTAACCGAAGCTCGCACCGCCGCCATGAACGCCGGTACCATGGCTGAACATTCAGCCGCGGAAAACATGCTCTCCCAGTCTCTCAAGTCCCTCTTCGCTGTCGCCGAGAACTATCCAGCCCTCAAAGCCGCCGACAATTTCTTGCATCTACAAAAAGAATTGGTCGACGCCGAAGACAAAATTTCTGCCTCACGTCGTTTCTTCAACGGCCAAGCTCGCGACTTCAACATCAAGCTACAGGTCTTTCCAACCAACTTGGTCGGTGGCGCACTCGGTTTCAACAAGTTCCCTTTCTTTGACGCTCCTGACGCTGTGAACGAACCAGTCGAAGTAAAGTTCTAACCCAGCTCTCGCCTTATGTACTCGGCGATTGCGGCCAACAAGCGCCAAACCTGGCTCCTCATCATTAGCGCCTCAGCCATTTTGGTTGGTCTTATTTGGTTGCTAGGTCGAATGTACGGCCTGGCGACCACAGACAGTCTCGTTATCGGCATCATCCTAGCCACCAGCTTCTCGCTCTTCAGTTATTTCTTTAGTAGCAACATCGCCCTCAGCGTTTCTGGCGCCAAAGAAATCAGCAAAGCCCAAGCGCCTGATCTCTACAACTTGGTCGAGAACCTCACCATTGCGAGCGGCCTGCCCATGCCGCGCATCTACGTTATTGACGACGTGAGCCCCAACGCTTTCGCTACTGGTCGCGACCCCGAACACGCTGCCATCACTTTCACCACCGGTATCCTCGCCTTACTCGCCAAGAACGAACTCGAAGGCGTGGCCGCTCATGAACTCTCCCATATCAAAAATTACGACATTCGCGTCATGACCATCGTCGTCGTTCTCATTGGTGCCATCATGTTAGTGGCCGACGTCATGCTTCGCTCCACCTTCTTCCGTCGACGAGGCAATAGTGAAAACTCAGGTGGCAACGCCCTGCTCATCATCGGCCTCGTACTCGCCATTCTCTCCCCGCTCTTCGCCCAACTCATCAAATTCGCCATTAGCAGGCGCCGTGAATATCTCGCCGACTCTTCAAGCGCCCTCCTCACCCGCTATCCCGCCGGTCTCGCCGCTGCTCTCCAAAAAATCGCCGGCGTCCCCCAACCTCTCCGCACCGCCAACCGCGCTACCGCCCACCTCTTCATTGCTAACCCCTTCGGCAGTCACACTACCCGCGGCTGGTTCGCCAATCTTTTCAGTACTCACCCACCCGTCGCTGACCGCATCGCCCGGTTGAATGAGATGATTAAGTAACGCACTCGCAGCCACCGCGTCTTAACGAGCCGACATCCGAGGTAGACCCCGTCTTCCTCGGATGTCAACGGTACGAGCCCGAAGTCAACGAAGACGAGTGGGATGTCCCTTTCGTCGACCGAGGGACGCGCATTTTGGTGGCGATATTTCACTCAAGTAGTAAATATCGATCGTCAAAATGCCCGAGAGAGAAAGAAAGGGACTCCCCGAGTCTCGCGTTGGCTGGAATGGAGAGCTCACCAAGATTGCTTCGCTGACGCTCGCAAAGACGAAATAAATAATAGTATGGTCGAAGTCACCGACAAATTTACTAACCACCTCAAAACCGTGCTCACCCGAGCACTCTGTTTAGTCGTCGAGCAAAACGGCAAAATTATTGAACCTCATCATTTACTCTGGGCCATTGGCACAGAAACCGGCTCCATCGGCGGTGAAATTCTGAAAAAAGCTGGGATCCCTGAAGACTCGTTACGCGCTTTCGGCGGTGCTTTCATTACTGTACCTACCAAACCAGCCAAATCGGCACCAACTCCTCTCCTCTCAACCGCCTCCAAAAACGCCATCGAGAAAGCCGTTCTTACCGCCACCATGTTCGAGCATCGCTACGTCGGCACCGAGCACCTCTTGTCCGGTCTTCTGCAATTAGAGAAGCCTAATATTCGTGACTTCTTTCACGACCATAACATTACCGAAAAATCCATTACCATCGCCCTCGGCAACATCTTCCGCACCACCGCCACTTTCCCTGAAAAGCACAAAGCAGCCGTACGAAATCCCGGAGCCGCTTCTCATCAAGCAGGTCATCTTGAAGATTTAGAAGGCGCTCTGCGTGAAGCTGAAGCTGCCTTAAACGAAGAAAGTGACCACGAATCATCCACTTCTGCTTTAGAATACTTCGGCGTCGAGCTTACTACGAAAGCAATGACCGATCGTTTCGATCCTCTCATTGGTCGCGAAGTGGAAGTCAGTCGCCTGGCCAGCATTCTTCTCCGCAAAAATAAAAATAATCCTCTTCTTCTCGGCGAAGCTGGCGTTGGTAAAACCGCCATCGTCGAAGGTTTAGCTAAAATGATTGTTAACGGCAAAGTAGCCGATGCTCTAGCCGACAAACGCATCTTCCGTTTGGACCTCACCAATCTCGTCGCTGGCACCACCTACCGTGGTGATTTTGAAAGTCGCGTGCAAGAAATTCTGGAAGAACTAGCCGAGCAGCCGAACATCATTCTTTTCATCGACGAAATCCACAACCTCGTCGGCGCTGGCTCCCCCGGCGGTACAGGCGACGCGGCCAATATGCTCAAACCCGCCTTAGCTCGGGGCGATATTCGCTGTATTGGCGCCACCACCTGGAGCGAATTCAAAAAACACATTGAGTCAGACGCCGCCTTGGAACGCCGCTTCCAAACCATCAACGTCAAGGAACCAACCCTGGCGGAAACACGTCTCATCATTAACGGCCTCCGTCCCAAGTACGAGGCTTATCATCGTGTTAAATTCACTCCAGCCGCTATCGACACCACGCTCAAGCTGGCCGAGCGCTACTTACACGGCAAACAATTCCCGGACAAAGCCGTAGATATTCTCGACGAAGCCGGTGCCGCTGCCATGCTCACCAACGTTGCTGCCCGCGCCACCCTCAAGCGCCGCAGCCTCGCCGACGCCCTCACCCTGGCTCGCTTAAACAAAGCCAACGCCGTCATGGGCGAACAATTCCTGGCCGCCTCTGACTTCAAAAAACGCGAAGATGCCTTGCGCCTCGAATACGATCAGCTTGATCAAAAAGATCTCAAAGCCCCTATTAAAACGGTTGACCACGAGGATATTTTGCGCGCCGTTTCCCACTTAACCGGCATTCCCCTAACCACTCTCTCAACCGACCAAACCACCGCCCTCAAAAATCTCGAGTCTCGCTTACAAACTCAAGTCATCGGCCAAGTGAGCGCCACCGCTCGCGTCACGCAAGCCCTCAAACGTGCCAAATTAGGCCTCAATCGCCCCAACCGTCCGCTAGCCTCGTTCCTTTTTGTCGGCCCCTCAGGTGTGGGTAAAACAGAACTCGCCCGCGCCGTTGCTAACCATTACTTTGACGACCAGCAAGCACTCATCCGCCTCGACATGAGCGAATTTGCCGAAAGCTACGCCGTCAGCAAGCTCCTAGGCTCTCCCGCTGGCTACGTCGGTTTCCGTGAAGGCGCCAAGCTCACCGACGCCGTTCGCGCCAAACCCCACAGCGTGGTCCTTTTTGACGAACTCGAAAAAGCTCACGGCGACGTCCACAACCTCCTCCTCCAACTTTTAGACGAAGGTTTGTTAACCGACGCCACCGGCCGCACTGTCAACTTTCGCAACACCATCATCATCATGACTACGAACGCCGGCCGCGAACGCTTCACCCAGGCTGGACTTGGTTTCACCGATGTCGAGAGTCTCGTCGACCAAAAACTCGCCACAGACATCCGTGGACTACTCGAAGATAGCTTCCGCCCAGAATTATTAAATCGCATTGATCACACCTGTCTTTTCCGTCCGCTCGACACGTCCGACTTCACCACCATCGCCACCATGGCTCTCGACAATCTCAAGCAACGTCTGCAAGAACAAAACCTCACCCTCAACTTCGCTAAACCAATCGCCGCTTTCATCGCGAGCCGAGTCTCCGTCAAACAGGGTGCCCGCGACGTCCGCCACTTAGTGGAAGAACTAATCGAACATCCCCTAACCGACCTTATCCTCAACCAACCAAATGCTAACAAATTCTTCGTCGAGCTCGACAAAAATGGCTCAATCTCTCTTCGCATAATAGGCGGGATTACCATGCCCCGCTATAAAATCCGCCCGACCATCAAAACCACCAGAAAAATATCTCATTTAGTCCCCACCCACAAACAAAAAATCAAAACAAAAAAGTAACTTCATGTTATACTACTGGGGTCTATGGACTCCAACCTGGGTACTTGGAATCAAACACAATTTGCCGCCCGCAATGCCCGCCAACAACCACCTGGCGGTACTTTCGAATTAGCTCCAAAAACTTTACAGCAAGCCATCAACGCCGAAGCAACCGGCTCCTGGGGACAAATGCTCCAAGCCGCCCAACAACGCGACCGCATTCGTCTCGCCATTCAGCCGCCTACCAACACTCCAGTTGGTAATACTGATTATGACCCAAGCGAAGAGGATTTAGCCAACATCGACGCCTATAATGATGCCTGGACTGTTAGTCAAAATGAAATTCGTGACAACGTCGATAACGACGACTACGACCCCGTTCGCGCTCTTTCTCGAATCAAAGAAGCTACCAGAAATTTAGCCGACCAACAAACCAGTTCAGCTATCGAATCAGCTGGCAAAGAAATTTACGGCGCGGCCCCTGGCGTCATCGGTGATAGCGACACTCCCTGTGAAGACGGTGGTTTTGCTCTACTCCTAGCTTCTGTCACCTCAGCTTATCAACTCCTCATCACTTTTTGGGATGAAGTGGGCGATAACATGGATAGCAGTGGCTTAGGCAAGGCTCTACCCCCACGCTTCAATAAAAAAACCATTGTCGGCTGGGGCATGATAGTCAACGCCGTCTTTGTGCTACTTTGGAGCCTAGTCGGCCTAGCTCTCATTATGCTAGTACCAATCATCATCGCTTCCGTCATCGGTACTACTGGTGCAGCCATTCTCTACACTTTCTATCATATTGCCTCAGCTCTCTAATTTCTCCCTATGTCTGATCGCGCCAAGCTCATCCTTCGTCTAATAATCTTCCTTCTTGCCGTGGGTCTCATCGGCTTAGGACTTTATTTCGCCTTCTTCCGCAGCACTCCGGCTGTCGTCCCAGGTACCACCACCGGCCAAGGAACACCAACCGGTAGTCTCACCGGAGCTGGTTCGGCTGGTGAATTACCAGGTGCTGGCACCGCAGCTCCCGGTACCACCGGTCCCGGCACACTGCCCCCATCCCCTATCGCCGACGGTGGTTCAACGCTCGTTCGTCAACTCACTACCAGCGCCATCGTCTCCCCCACCCTCACCGCAAGCGGCTCTCTCGCTTATTATGACCCCGCCGATGGCCGCTTTTATACCATCACCGATCAAGGTACAGCCACAGCTATTTCACCCAAGCAGTTTCCTGCCGCCAGCAACGTCATCTTCTCTAACAACGCTGACAGCGCCATCCTCGAATACCCAGACGGTAGCAACATCGTTTACGGCTTCACTACCGGCCAACAAGTCAGTATGCCAAGTCACTGGACTGACTTCTCTTTCTCAAGCGACGGCAACGCCATTGCTGCTAAAAGCATCGGTAATGACGCCAGCAATCGCTCCCTAATCATGACCAGCACCGACGGCTCACAAACTAGCGTCATCGCTGCCCTCGGTGACAATGCTGGCAAGGTAATCGTCAACCTCTCACCAAGCAACAACGTCGTAGCTTTTTCCCGCACTGGTACTGTGCAATCAGGCTTTGGTCGTCAACAATACTATCTCCTTGGACTCGACGGTCAAGCGAGCGGCGCACTCATCGTCGACGGTAGCAACTTCAGTGCCATCTGGGCACCTGACGGTAATCACCTTCTCTATTCCGTGGCCGATCCTAGCAACACCTACAACGCCGCCCTGTGGTACGCCGACAGTCGCGGAGACCGCAATGGCGATGCTCGCGTTAAGATCAACCTGAGTACCTGGGTAGAAAAGTGTACTTACGCCGATGCCAGCACTCTTTACTGTGCCGCGCCAAGCACCATCGCCGCCGGTGATGGCGCCGACCACACCCTAGCCACTGCCATGGACAATGTTTACAAAGTGGAAGTCCCATCCGGCAAAGTCACCCTAGTTGGTTTCCCTGCCATCCAAACGCAAATGCAAAATCTCTCTCTCTCAAGCGACGGCAAAACCTTATATTATCAAGATAGCAATGGCCTCCTAAGTGCCATGCGCGTTAAATAAAAAATATGCGCTATTTTTGGCACGCAATCATCGCTATCACACTTCTGGCCGCTGCCATGTTTGCTTTCTTCTTCTTATCCATCCAAACCAAAAACCACATCTCCTACACGGACGAATTGCCCACACTCAGCGCCCCAGAAGTAACTATCGCGGATCCAAGTCTCGGCCCCGCCACCGCCCGTGTCACCATCGTCGACTTTGGCGATTACGCTTGCCCATCTTGCAAAAGCGTCGACTCCACACTAACCGAACTAAGCAACATCTACCCGAACGACCTCCGCATCATCTGGAAGGATATGCCTAATACTTCCGCTCACCCAGAAGCTCTCAACGCCGCTATGGCCGCTCGCTGTGCCGCTAAGCAAGACTCTTCGATTTTCTTCCTTTACCACGACAATCTCTTTGCCAATCAAGGCAGCCTCGGCACTGAACTCTATTCCACCCTCGCCACCCAACTTGGCCTCAAAGCCGAGACTCTCACCAACTGCCTAACCAAACAAGACACTCTTCCTCTGGTCCAACGCACTTACGAAGAAGGCCTTGCTCTCAAAATCAGTGCTACGCCAACCATCTTCATCAACGGTGCCCGCTTCACCGGCACTCTAGCAAAGTCTGACATCAATGCTGCTATTAAAGCTGCCCTTCGCTAATCTTGTATGCGTCGCTTTTTCTTACTTAGCCTCCTGCTAGCCCTATTCATTCCTGCTACTTTTGTTTTTGCTGCCAGCGACGAATCTAGCAGAAGCGTCATCACTCAAGAATTAGCCACTACTTGCAACACGGCAACTTACAAATGTTATTGCGGTACTAAACCGAGTGCTGTAGCTCTTAGTGCGCCTCTCGATTCTACTGCTTGTCAAGCTAGTTGCGCTACAGATTATTCTAGTGAAACTCAGTACTCTATTACTTGCACCAACAAAGCCACACCCTCCACTACCATCACCTACGTCGCTGGCCCCATCACCTACGTCGCCCCTCCCTCAACCGCCGAAGAAAAACCAAGTCCAGTCATCCCTATTCTCAACGTCGACGTTGGTGCTGTCTTCACTGCTCCAACTATAATAAATGGCAAGACTCAAGTAAATTTCTTCGCTACCTATCTTAATGCCATCTACAAACTCCTCATGGTCTCTGGTAGTATTATAGCTGTCACCATGATCATGGTCGCTGGCCTGCAATACACCCTCGCTCGCGGCAACCCCAAAGGCATAACCAAAGCCAAAGACCGTATTAAAAACGCCGTCATCGGCCTGGTCCTTCTAATGTGTGCCTACACCCTGGCCTATCTCATTGATCCTTCCACCACAAGTTTTGCTAGTCTCAAAATCGAATCCGTTGCTCGAGTTGAGTTGTACGAACCAGAAGAAGACTTTGATCAAGGCGGCACAGCGGGCACTGCTTACACTGGCGGTCTGAGCACTGTTACTGGTACTCATATTAACAATCAAACCGGAGACGATGGTCAAATAGGTAACGAGGTCTTGACTGCCTTAAATTCTGCGGCCACAGCCTACTATAATAATTACCGTTCAAGCCTCGGCATCACCGGTATTCGCGTCACTTCCGCCAGTCGCACAACTAACAAACAGGCGTCCCTCTTTTATGACAACTGTCTAGCTAACGGCGGCATCTGCAATCCAGGCACCTGTGATCCAACTGGTAGTGGCTACACGAATGGCTCAACAACCATTAATCGTAGTTCTTCTAAACCCCGTGTCTTCACCCTCAAAGGTGCATTGATTGGACTCACCGCCAACGCCACCAACCGCGGCACAATTCTCTCTGCTCTCATTGCTGACAGTAAAACTAGTAACTGCCCTCACACTTCAAACGTTGCCGTCGACATCTGGCCAGAAAGTGGCCATTCAGGCAGCTTCTGTGCTAGCGTAGTGGAAATGGACGCTCTAGCCAAAACCATGACCGATCCTGCCTATGGTTTCTGTCGCTTAGATAGTGAAGCCTGGCACTTTGAGCTAGATAAGGTCAAGGTCGACAAAACAAGTTGTCGTCCCACTAATACCAACTCTCACACTACCGGCACAAACAATCCAGACTCTACCTGTTCTATCTGGGACTATAAAAACCATTGCTGTCACATCGCTACAGATCCTAAAAATAAGCCAACCACCATGTGCCCCACCACCACCTGCGGTTAATGCCCCACTATGTTCTCCTGTTCAAAATGCGACTACCAATACAGTAAATGGCAAGGCCGTTGCACCGAATGCGGCGGTTGGGGCACGTTAAGCGAAGAAGGCGGTACGGCACCAGGTAAAGCTCCGAGTCTCACTTCGACCAAAGCCAAACCAGCTCCCGTCCTCGCCTTGAGCGCGGCCAGCAAGGCTCAAGTCAGCCGCACGCCAAGTGGCCTCTCGGAACTAGACCGCGTGCTCTCCGGTGGCCTCGTGGCCGGTTCCGTCACTCTGCTCGCTGGCGAACCTGGTATTGGTAAATCAACCCTCGTCGCTCAGCTGGCTCACGCCATTCCTGGTCTCACTTACTACGTCTCCGGCGAAGAATCCGAAGGTCAAGTTCTCTTGCGCTTTAACCGCCTCGGCCTGCCCCCAGAATCCATCATGTTCAGTAATGCCGTAGAAATCGGCAGTATTTTAGCGGCCGCCAAAACTCAAAAACCAAGTCTCCTCATCATCGACTCCATCCAGACCATGATGGTCGACGGTCTCGAGGCCTACCCTGGCACCCCAAACGCCGTCCGGGCTGCTACGAGCGAACTCATCAACTACGCCAAAAGCAGCAACGTGCCCGTCCTCATCATCGGCCAAGTCACTAAAGATGGCGGCATTGCTGGCCCCAAAACCATGGAGCATTTAGTCGACACCCTCCTCACGCTCGAAGGCGACCCTGATTCCTCCTACCGCATCCTCCGCAGTACCAAGAACCGTTTTGGCAGCACAGACGAAGTTGGCGTTTTCGAAATGACCGAGAACGGCATGATGGCTGTGGAGAATCCCTCCGCCAAGTTCTTAGCCGAGCGTGTCGCCGGCGCCGGTTCCGTCGTTACCTGCATCATGGAAGGTAGTCGGCCATTCCTGCTCGAAGTTCAGGCCCTCGTCGACAAGTCGCTCTTCGCCAACCCCGTTCGCCGTACCAGCGGTTTCGACGCCAGCCGTCTGCAAATGCTCCTCGCCATTTTAAGCAAACGCTGCGGCGCCCGCACTGGCGACTTGGACGTCTACGTTAACGTCGTCGGCGGCATGAAGATTACGGAGAAGGCCGCGGATCTAGCTGTCGCTGCCGCCATTCTTTCCGCCATCAAAAACGTCGCCCTCCCCAAAGACGCCGTCGTCATTGGAGAACTTGGTCTCGGCGGTGAAATTCGCTCCGTCCCCTTCTTGGACCGCCGCCTCAAAGAAGCCGAACGCCTCGGTTGTCACACTCTCCTCACCCCCAAAACAATAAAAAATATTAGCGAAGTATTGAGTAAATAATTGTATTTAAAAAAACCACCCAGTTGAGACTAGTTTCGTTGAACAACAAACAAATATTTTGAAGCTTAGTTGGTGCTAAGTTGAAAAAGATTTGTGCAGTTGTGAGACGAAAATAGGCCAACTCGGTGATTTTTTATTCAAAGTGAACTTCTTGCGCATAAGCCATCATCCTTTCGCGTAGTTTTGGATATTGTTTGAGATCAATATCTTGGTCCAACAACTCCTTAGCAAAATCCTTAGCCTTGCTGATCACATCAATATCCGCATACGTGCCAAGCTTAAACTCCTCAAAGCCACTCTGCCGTGTACCGAACACATCACCTGGCCCACGCAAGCGCAAGTCAGCTTCCGCCAGCTCGAAGCCATCCTGGCTGTTCACAAGCGCCAACAAACGTTCCTTAGCCATCGGCGAGAGCATTGCACTGGCATGCAAGTAACAATGACTACCGTGCTCACCACGTCCTACTCGACCACGCAACTGGTGCAACTGCGCCAAACCAAACCGTTCCGCACCTTCCACGTACATAATGGTCGCGTTCTGCACGTCAATGCCGACTTCAACAACCGTGGTCGCAATCAACATATCAAACTCCCCAGCTGCAAACGCGCGCATCACACCATCTTTTTCCTTAGTCTTCAGCTTACCGTGCAACATCGCCAAGCGGTAACCAGCAAACGGACCTTCACTAAAACTACTAAATACTTCATTCACGCTCTGCACACCCAGTGCATCGCTCTCCTCAATCAACGGACAGACCACAAAAACCTGTCGGCCATTATCCATGTCGAGTCGCATCTTCGCATAAGCCTCATTCTCGCGACCAACGTCGACAATATGCGTATCAATCGGCTGACGTCCGGCTGGATATTCGTCGAGCAACGATCGGTCCAAATCGCCATAAACCACCAACGCCAATGAACGTGGAATCGGTGTCGCCGTCATGGAGAGCAAGTGCGGGATACCATCTTTATCCCCTTGTTTGTCCTTCAAAGCCTGACGTTGCTTCACGCCGAACCTGTGCTGTTCGTCGACCACAATCAATCCCAAACGCAAGAACAAAACTTGCTCGGTGAGCAGAGCATGAGTACCTACCACTAAATCAACCTCGCCGTTACGCAAGGCCTTGAGCAATTCCTCCTTCGTCACCTCTTTACCGTGAATTCGGCGTTTGGTCCTCGTGTAAAGCGCAATCCTTAAGCGACTCCCCAGCAAGCGTTCCAACGTCTTGGCATGCTGTTCAGCCAAAATTTCGGTCGGGGCCAACATGGAAGTCTGCCAACCATCAGCCGCTGCGTTTACAGCCACGAGTGCCGCCACTGCCGTTTTACCGCTACCTACGTCACCTTCAAGTAAACGGTTCATTGGCTCCGTGCGGTCCATGTCCTTAATAATCGCCCACACCGCCTTCTTCTGCGCTCCCGTCAACGTAAACGGCAGTTCACTAATCGCCGATTTCACCTCACGTTCGTTAAAAGCAATCTTCGGCGCTTTTTGCTTTTGCAAATCGCGACGTGACTTGGCGTGCAATAACTGGTGCAACAAGAACTCGTCAAACTTCAACCTATAAATCGCTTTATCCTTAGTTTCCGTCGACTCTGGAAAATGCATTTCGCGGAGTGCTGCGCCGAGCGGTTGCAAACGCAAATCCGTCTTAATATATTCCGGCATCCATTCGGCCACCTCCGGCACGCACACGATCGCCTTCTCCGCGACTAATCGACGAGCCTTCTGCGTCAATGCACCAGTCAAGCGATAAATCGGCACAATTCGCCCAGTATTACTGGTTGTGGAAGACTTACCAACTATCTCGTAAGCCGGGTTCACTAAAGACAACCCGTAACGGTCATCAACTTTACCAGCCAAAGAAACAATCACGCCCGGCTTCAAAACTTTCGTCAAAAAACCTTGGTGAAACCAAGTCGCTTTAATCGTGCCACTACCATCTTCCACGATCGCCTCCGTTACCATCATCCGTCGTGATTGCGTGCTTTTACGGTTCTCAATCGTGCTAATCCGACCCTGTACCGTCACTTTCATGCCGGCTTTTACCTCAGCAATCGCCAAGACGTTGCTCAAGTCGTCGTACCTAAAAGGAAAGTCATACAACGCTTCTTCCAGCGTCTTTAAACCCAACCTAGCAAAATCGCGCGCCTTAATCGCACCGACTCCGCGCAACATGGAAATTTCTTGGCTGAGACAAGCCATAGGCGTATATTATCCGCGCCATTATGACAGATTTTGAAAAAATGTAAAGCTCGACCTCACCTTTCGGTAAGATCGAGCCAAGACGACGCCTCATTACTTGTAGCACTCCTGCCAGGTGGCTTCAGCCATGACGATCCCTCTACGACGATCCCCTTCCGGAACCACCATCACAACCAGACGTTGCTCATGTGCTCCCCAGTTGAAAACCTCGTGTTGACAGGTCTCGAGCAGCCAGCCAGCTGCCGGCGGAGGCAGCAGACGAACTACTCGAAAGCTCACTTCGTCGTCCCTCCACAGGCTTCTCGGTGTTTCCGTCACCTCTTCTCCCCTGTCCTCTTCGGTCCCGATCAAACTGACCAACCAACGTGGCGGCGCTGCTCGTGGATAGCGAAAGCGGAGGGTACACACCCGTTCCGGAAAAAGCCCGTAACTATGGTAATCTCCAAAATCAATCACCTCACACACCGCACACTCTGGCCGACTAGCACGTTCTCGATTCATGTTGGCTCCTTGCCGTTAGGCACCTTCACTATAACACAAAATCCCTAACTTAATAGGGATTTATGCGCAACCGAACTACTTCTATTTATTGTGAGATAATCAAAGAGCCGAGCATCTGCTGCCACTCAGTAATCGTTAACTCTCGCTGTGACAAAGGCTTAGCCTCGACAATGGAATACGTCTTGCCTCCGATCTGGAAAACAAAAGCACTTATGGCGCCATAGCCTGCGTCAGTAAACTCTACGCCAGCAATTCCATTATAAGTTTTAGCCACGCCGTAACTCTCTGGCATGCTAACCATTTCTTGTGTAGTTAAATTACCAGTCGCTTTAGCCACCAATATTTCTGTATTTACAAATTCGCTATCCCCCCGACTCTGTACCACTACACCAGTTGGGTAACAGAAGCTCACTTCCTCACTCGTAAACAAACTCCACGAACTCTCACAACCTGGCACATCAGACTCGGCGCTAACCGCAATCTTCGCCAAGTCAGCATTCGTAATCCCCAAGCTAAACATGGTGATCAAACGGTCAGCCTCATCCGCATTACCAATAAAGTAACGTCTGCCATCAGTCGGATTCAAATACCAGGCTTCACCTCTACCCTCCACCTGCAAGAGAATGCGACCTTTCAAGCGATTCACCAACGCGGTATCGACGGGAATCTTGCCAGCTCCAAACGGCGTGTAGTTATTGCTGAATTCAACACCGTCGCTATAACCGTCATGATCGGTATCGGCGCTCCCAGAATATGTACCCAAAGCCTGTTCCATTTGATTCGTTAAACCATCATGGTCGGCATCTACCTCGCCCTTAAGTGGCACCAAAACACCCACCGGAATGCGCCAAATATCCGCATTACTAATACCAAGCGCTACAGTCGGAATTACCGCCACCAAGCCCGCACCATGATTCAAAAAACTACGTTCACTCGTCACCGGATCAACATACCAAGTCTCGCCATGGCTCTCAACCGCCAGCAATATTCGGCCGTCCGTCGACGCCGCCTCTGCCTGCGTCACTGGCATTACTACCACAATCACACTCAACAAAACCGCGAATAGTTGACGTTTCATACAGGTTTATTGGACTTCCCAAGCAAGAATAAGGGGGTTTTGTAGCATTAATCCCCCTTTTTGTCCAGCTTCACCCTAGCCGATAATCTTCACCTCGCCATGCATCGTCAATACTTCACCACCCGTCTACATCGACATTTTCTTCGCCAAAAACTCAAGAATATCCGCCCTCTCATATTCATCTTTATCCCTCGGTTCAAAAGCCACTATCTCAAAGCCAGCATCGCTTAAGAGCTTACGAATTTCCTCCTCCGTAAAATATGAATAATATTTTGCAGCATTTTCGTAGCGCGAATCTTCTTCCATGCCTTCCGAGTCCCCAAGATATAACGACCCGTAAAGCACGCCATCAGTTACAAGACAATCTGCAATCCCCTTAAGAGCAGCTGGCATATCGCTCTTTGGCAAATGAACAAAAATATTCGACGCCCAAACTCCAACAAATTGTTCAACATTGAATGGCAACTTCCGCACATCGCCGACCATAACTTTGGCCTCAGGGACAAGTTCTTGTGCCTTGCCAACCATCACCTCGGATCCATCAATTCCTACTGCACTCAATCCAAGATCCACAAAAGTTCGCAAGTCGCGACCATAAGCACAGCCCAAATCAAGAACTTCGCCTTTTGCTGGCAAGGCCGCTACAAATCGATCAAGCCATTCTCGCTTTTGCTTATTCTTTGTTTTCTCCTCAAAAGAATCGGCATAATCGTTATAAAACCGTATAGTCTCGCGTAAAAAATCATTCATACAAAATGATCCTACCACAACAGAATAGTCTCAAGAAGAGCTAACATCTACCTTCATATTAAAAAACCAAGCCGGCACCCTCTTACAGTTCCAAAGACTCTCTCTAAACAAATCTTTAGCCGGATTTACTTCGTCTATTATGCTACCGACATACTCTCCATTTTGGTAAGCCTGTCCGGTATCATCACTACTCCAAGTACCCATCGCCTCACCGTCCTTATTAAAATACGCTCTACTCGAATCAAATCCACCGCTACTATTACGAACATAGACTCGCTCTAAATGAATCTGATCCAAGCACACCTCATATCTCTGGCCATATTTACTCTCAAACGGCAAATCATGCCGCAGGGTGACAATCCAGCTAGACTCGGTGTTATTTCCACTTGGTTCACATAAGTCACAAATCGCACTTCTCTGTATAACGTTAATGTATTTCTCCGCACCATGCATGACCAAAATATAAACAATCGGCAAGGCAATCAACAAGCCAATAACTACGCGCTTGATTATCTTCTTATTCCAAGGGATACGGATAACAATCTCTCCCATACTAAAATACTGATGACATCTAATACTAAAAGTATAGCATATATTCGAGTTGATTGACTTAAGTATTCTACCGCTGTAAGGTTCTTAGTCGACAATTACCCATACCGGGCAACGTCGACACGGGAGTCAAGGTGACAGAACAAGATCTACCAAGTTTCGTCCAGAGTCTATATAAGCTCTGGGAAGATACAGACGTAGCGCATCGAGAAAGACGACAAATGATCGGTAGCCTGCTCACAGGTTCGTTCGAGACACCATTCATGCAAGAATACCTCCAAGCAGTAGTCACTCTCTTTCGAGCTCGTATAGACGTACCATCACCATCCGTTGCAGCCTCCGAACAACTTGGCCGAATCCTAGGCCTGGCAGAAGGCATACAGCGCGCGCAATTTGACGCCAGGGCGACGGCCATTGTCAAAGACCTGATGAGCCGACGCAACGCTCAGACGATCTACGCGCTGCTCAACTGGTTCTATGGTTATTACGGCCAACGGATTCCCAGGAGTACCATCGTCAAGCACTTCATCGGGAGTACCCCCACAATAAATCGACGTCAAGTACAGAAACCTCTGGCATTGTTGGATAAATACCTGATCATCGCAGCCAGCAACGAGGTGCTAGATAAAGACGAAGATCCCGTCGAAACACTGCAACTAAGCCTTCTCGGAATGGCCGTGCACAGGAAGATGCAAGATCTGCAGACAAAATAGCGCTCGCGCGTTCCGCGAAATAAGAGGCGCCGACCGTCGGCATCCTTGTTCGACGGGACGCGCTCTTTTATTATCTTCCTAACTCCCGTCCACCAACACTCAACGTTCGCAAACTACTCCCCAAATAACCAAACCAACCCCACAGCAACGGTCGCATAGCATGGACGCGCCAAGTTTCCTCGTCGACATCTCTGGAAGCCGCTAAACAAGCCTTGCCACCAACTTCGTCCATCATCATCTCATCTGGACAGCTGCCACAGTCTGAATGAACGTGTTCTTTTTCAGCATTAAAAGGCTTGAGCAGCACTTCCCGACCGTTAACTAAAACAGGCACGCGCTCCTGACTAGCCCGTTCAAGAGTAGCAAACTCTTCGGCTGTTAAATCTAAACAATCGATCATATTTAATCATTATCCTACTCCTAGCTATAGTATTACACTAACATCTTCATCGCCAATCGATTCACTGCGACATTGTGAACTCGCACATAGTCGACCCCCTGAGTCGCTAAAAAAGCTGATAGTTGCCCCGTCGCCTCGTCACGCTCGGCCAGCGATTTTATGCCGAGGGTTGTCAAAAATGATTTACGGGAATGACCGACTAATAACTGTGTACCAGGCACTTTCAAATAACTTACTCGTTCAATCAGTTTCATTGACTGCTCAGCCGTCTTCCCAAACCCAATTCCTGGATCGAATATAATCCGTTCGCGAGCTATGCCATGACGCTCAAGCATAGCCAACTTTTCCAAACACCAGTCACGCACCGCTTCTACAACGTCAACCGTCTCGTCAAATACAAGATCTTTCCGTGCCGGAACACTCAAACTATGCATCACCACTAATCGACATTTGCTATTCTTCACCACGTCTACCATCTGCTGAGAAAATCCACTCACGTCATTTATCCAATGTACCCCTAGCGCCAAAGCCTTTTCCGCAGTTTGCGGGTGCCGAGTATCAACACTAATCTCACATGCCACGTGAGTCAAAACTGCTCGTAAGATCGGTTCAAGCCGCAGCCATTCTTCTTCGTGAGTTAACGGCGTCGCCCCAGGCCTGGTCGACTCAGCCCCAATATCGATTACCGTCGCCCTCTCACTGACCATCTGTACTACCCTAACAACCACCGCTTCCGGATCAACAAACGTTCCCCCGTCCGAAAAAGAATCAGGCGTAACATTCAAAATACCAACCAGCGAGCAACCGTTCGTTACCATAAGTTTTCAATCTTATTAATGTTCTGCTTATCCAAAATTGGGAGTTCGTCATATGCCTGACTCGCAGTTTTTCCCGCCATCTCACTGCCGATTGGAAATCGCCAAACAGGTAAAATTTCTAGTAATGGCAGAAGTGTAAAAACTCGTTGACCTAAAAACCTATGCGGAATAACCAGATCATCTTCGTTAACTATTTCGGATCCATAAGCTAAAATATCGATGTCAATGATTCTTGGACTCCAATATCGATGATCCTCTTCACGGCCCAACATAGTTTCAATCTTCTGCACAATTTCTAACAACTGCCGCGGCGAATACAATGTATTACCACTAATAACCACATTATAATAAGGCTTATCCCAATCCGCTGGAGCATCTGGCGGCAAAAGCGCCACCGACTCGTACAACGAAGAGACGCGAACATCACTCAGCCCGGCGATCTCTTGTAAACAAGTCACCGCTTGTCTAAGCCAGCTTTCGCGCTCGCCAACATTGGAACCAAGACCAAGAATAGCTAAATATTCATCTTTCATAACTTATTATAATCGCCTCCGTCCCCACAAATGCATCATCAACATTCCGGCACCAAAGGCAGCCCCTAAAACCACAGTCGTGACTAGTAAATTACTCCCTTCTTCTACCTCTTCCATCGACCCTTCGGAAATATTATTCATTAAAGACTCGTCGACATTATCTGAAGCATCATTAACTAATGCGGTACCGCTGCAAATCCCCGTACCTAACTTGCCACCATCATCATAGGCATAAACCACATATTCTTGCCCTTCTTGAAAATCGAAGCCGCAATCCCCACCACCCGCACCAGTTGCCACAGTCACCGTTTTATCGAGAATACCTTTCCGTGCTTCAGTAACCGCAAAATCAACTAGCCTCTTCTGACCATTCCGGCCATCCCCAGAAATATTCTTCACCGTACCCATAAACACAGTCGTCGCATTAGCAAAATGCTCAGCTGGCGTCGCTGAGACGCAGGAACAAGCCAAGACCGCAGTTGGTCGACCAAACCAGCCAAGCAACAAACTAACAGCCGCGACAGTCAGGATGGATTTTCTCATCAATCGCATATACACAGAAATTACCTAAAGAAACTATAACAACAAACACGCCATCTGATAAGCCCTTAAAACGAAAAAACGACAACCGAAGCTGTCATTTTTTCGTGGCGGAGAGGAGAGGATTCGAACCTCCGGTACTCTTTCAAGTACGCAGGTTTAGCAAACCTGTGCCTTCAGCCACTCGGCCACCTCTCCGTACTCGCGGACGCAACGGCCTGCCGTTCGCGTTCGCGTAACAAACTACCTCACGCTCACTCGCGGCACGTTGGTCCGCTCGTCTCGCCTGCGCTGCGCTTGGCGGGGGCTCGTAAAGCCTCATTAGGGTAGCTTATAAACCGGATGTTTTCAAGGGCCAGTGTGGTATACTATGAACATGCCTGAAGTTAAGCAAAATATGGAAGAGAATAAAGAGAAAATTGACGCTGGAGCGTCCATTCTTAGTTGGGAGACTTGGGAATACCCGCCAGTGGTGCGATCGCGCCGTTGGTACATTATTGCTAGTACCCTTGGTCTAGCTTTACTCCTCTATGCAATAATCGCAGCGAACTTCGTGTTTGCCGTGATTATTATCATGTTTGCGGTTATTACGCTCATGCGTGATATCCGTAAGCCAGATAGGGTTGAAATTCACTTAACTACTGGTGGCGTGGTTTTCGGCCATAATTTCTATCCTTATCAGGATGTGCGAGATTTTTCAATTATTTACAACCCACCTGATGTAAAAACCCTTTATGTGGCTTTTCATGGTTCTTTAGCCCCAACTTTGACTGTTCCACTGGAAGACATGAATCCCAACGACGTCCGCAAGGCACTTTTACCGTATGCCTTCGAAAACCTCAATAGAGAGCGTGAATACTTGACAGATATGCTCTCCAGACTGTATAAACTCTGAGCAATTCGTACTTTTTTGAACGAATTCAATCCATGCTTACATAAATAGCTTTGCTATTTATTCGAGCGCCCGTAGCTCAGTTGGATAGAGCATCAGCTTGCGGAGCTGAGGGTCGTACGTTCGAGTCGTGCCGGGCGCACCAAAAAATCCCAGCTTTGGCTGGGTTTTTTTGTTGCGCCCGGAGCAAGCCAACTGCTTGGCTTGCGTCACGACGAGAACGCCGGAGCCTTATGCGAGCACCAGCGAGCATGGCGAGGCGGTGCCCAGCCCGAACCGAGTGTCGACGAGGTGAGAGGCGCCGGCGAGTCGTATCGAGTCAGCAGTACTTTACGAAAACCTCTTTTTCAGATAGTATTTTGTCGACCCATCAGTCGGGTAAATGAGTTCGGAGGAGTCGGATAGTGGTTTATTCCAGCGCACTTGAAATGCGCCGTGCTGCAAGGCACCGTGAGTTCGAATCTCACCTCCTCCGCCAAAAACATCCAGACATTGTCTGGATTTTTTGTTGCCACAGCTTTATTTATCCCCACCTCTTCCCCACTTTACCCACAACTTATCCACATTTCTACTTTCCTCTCGCCAATGCAAACCCAAAAACCTCCTCTACTCCCCCACTCTTCAACGTCCTCGCCCCAGCACTCATCGTCGCCCCCGTCGTCCATACGTCATCCACCAACAGAACCCTTCGAGGTATAGCATTACAAAGCTCGGTGCTCAACGAAAAAGGCGACGCCATCATCGCTTTTAATCTTTCGTCTACCGTTCTATCTGCTTGGTGTCCCGCCGTATGCTTTCGTACCAACAAATGAGCCACCGGCAAGTTGGTCAACTTACTCAGCCACTCAGCAATCTCCACCGACTGATCGAACCCCCTTTCGCATCTTCGTTGATTCATCAGCGGCAACGGCACAATCGCCTCAATCTTATGCATGGCCAACGTCAGCGTCAATGTAGCTATCTGTGGCGCCAATCGTCGACGCAATATTGCCCATGCCGAAGTATCGTAATTGTACTTCCACGACGTTATCAGCTCCCTCGCCACCGGATTAGCATACGGCAACACCGCCCACAGCTTGCTAATATCGCAGTCAACTCCCTCATCTTTGCTCTCGAGCACTCTCGGCCTCTCTGGATTCCACCCTTCGTCACACGCCAAACATAACAAGCCGCCTTCCCGCTGGCAGCTCACACAAAACCTCGGGAACACCGCCTCGAGCACTCGCTCAGCCAAACCAGACATATGATTCGATCATTAGAGAACTTTCACAGTTGTGACTAGTTTGGGTGCGAAGCAAGCCAAGTCTCTGAGGCGCACTAGAGCAGTGCGGTGAAGAGATTGGCGCAGCGACAAGCCCAAAATAGGCCAACCGAGGAAGTTCTACAGCCAGGTGAAGTCGCTTACGAGCCAACTATCACCAGATTTTGTCAGCACAACTCGAATATCCTGGTACCTCACCGAAGTATTAGCTGGCGAATCAAACGACTCTTGCCGTTGCGTCGACATCTTATACGTCATGGACGTTTCAGCCGTCACTTCTGTCTTACTCCCCATCAAGCGCGTCGAGACACCGTAATAATCACTCTGTGCCTCCTTTTGCGCCGCCTCTAATAAACTCTGCAAGCGACCCTGCAAATCTTTTGTCGTCAGTGACATCACGTCATCAATATTCGTATAACCCGACTCGGTCGAATAGCTTCCAAATCTTTCGACAAAAACTCGAGCCACCGTACTAGCCGATGATGGAGCTGCCACTGCTATACCAGTTGCACTCGGAGTTGGCGTCGTCTTAATCGACGTCGTCACCTCAGGTGTCACCTTAGTTGGCGTAGCAGCCTGCTTAACCGTTCGGTTGAACCAGAAAAACAGCAGAATCGCTAAAGCGACAATGATGATGATAGCAATGATGATTTCAGTTTTACGTTGCATATTATACATTAAAGTGATTCGGGAGGACTTGTTCAGTTGCGACTAGTTTGAGTGCGGAGCAAGCCAAGTCTCTGAGGCGCACTTTGGCGTGCGGTGAAGAGATTGGCGCAGCGACAAGCTCAAAATAGGCCAACTGGGCAAGTTCTAACTGCCGCCGCCTAATGATTTCTCAAACTGTTTTTTAGCTTGCTCTTGCTCCAATAACTGCTGTGGGTTCGTCGTAATTAACTGGTCCTCAGTATAACTCGCCACCACCTTAATGGCCGCATGTTTCTGCCCAGCAAAGAAAATTCCTTCACCCACTGCGCTCTCAAGCAACAAGTACTTCTCGCTATCTGTCAGGTTAAACGTCTTCTGAATCAAGTCAATCGCCGCTGGTGACTGTTTCAGCAACATCTGCATGGAAGAGTTGGTCACAATCGCCTGGCCGTAAACACTGGTTAAAAAGTCGTTCACATCCTGCGTAATCGTTGTCACGCCCAGGAAGTACTTACGCGCTCGCTTGACTAGCGCAAAAATAAACTTGGCCGAGTCTTCATTCTGCATGAGCCACCAAGCCTCGTCGATCACGAGAATACGCTTCTTACGTTCACTGCGCACCACATTCCAAATGTAGTTAACGATGGTATAAATCGCCATTGGGCGCAACTCGTCCTCCAAATCTCGTACTGAGAAAATAACCAACTGGTTACGCATCTCCACCGTCGTCAAACTATTCAACAAGCCAGCAAACGTCCCCTCGGTATACTTTTGCAAACGCGCCACCAAATCCGTTGCTCCTTGCATGCCTTGCAACACATCCTGCAAATCTTGCAGCACCGGATATTCAACCCCAATAAAGTTAGGCAGATCAGCTGTAATATCTTTCTTAGCATACGTTTCAAGCAACGCCCGGTCGAGCAACGAATCTTCTTCCGGCGTAAAACCAAGCTGACTCTTCTCACCGCGCGGCGTCCCAATCATGATCCGGAGCAAGCCCTTAATTGTAATCACCGCACTTCGCAAAACATCTTCCGAACTCGTTTCATCCCCCTTGCTGCGTGGCAAATCAAACGGGTTAATCTTCGCATCGGACGCCAAAGAAACGTTCACATACGTCCCACCAACCGCATCGCTCAGGTGTCGGTATTCCATTTCCGGGTCAATAACAATCACGTCCGTTCCCATCATGAGCGAACGTAAAATTTCCAGTTTGACCGTGTAAGATTTACCCGCACCAGAAGTCGCAAACACCAAGGCATTCGCATTCTGCAAGCTAAAACGGTCAAACAAAATAAGCGAGTTATTGTGCCTATTAATGCCGTACAAAATACCATTATCGCTACTCAAATCGCTTGACGTGAATGGGAATGACGACGCAATTGGCGACGTATTCATGTTAAAGCTAATCATCAACTCATCATTGCCAAGTGGCATGGTGGAATTAAAGCCCTGCTCCGCCTGATAGAAACCGCGTTTACTAGAAATTAATTTTGTTCCAAAAATACTTTCAATTTGTTCCGATCGTTTATCCAGTTCCTCTTTATTCTTGGCGTAAACAGTGACATAAAAAGCAAATTGAAAGAAATGCTCGATGCCTTGCGTCAAGTCATCGCGCAATTGTTCAATATCACGTAACGCCGTTTCACGAATCGGGTCACGAGCCGCGCCTTTCTCATTATCAGAAATAATCTGCGCAGAAAGTACACCTACTTTATTCTTGAGTTGCTTCAAAATAATCTCCGGTTTTACTGGATAGAAGAACATGCCGATATCAATGGTACTGTTGTAGTTGATAATCGGCGTCCCCCAACCAATACCCACATAACGAGGGTACATCGTCACAAACAACGTTCGGACGTAAGTATCGCCCAACAACAAATAGTTAGGAAAAATCTGGTACGCCGCTGGCGCAATCAAATCTCTGATCGACACCACACCGCGCCTGTAAGTTCGCTCTTCTTCAAGCGTTACTCTTTCCTGCGCCGCTGCTAATTCCTGCGGCGACAAAACGCGCTGAACTTTAGGCGCAGCTACAGTCACCTTACTCTGCTGCAGTTTTTCGACATCAAAAGCCATAAACTAGAATTTTGTCTCGATTCTTAACTTATTGATATCGGTCATTTTCTGCGTTTCTGCAATATCTGGATTATACACCGAATAATACAACTCAATCAGACCCTGCGTATCGAGCATAGCGCTTTGCAAGCCCATACTGCCCAAGCCGCCAGCCACATTGCTCGTGCGCTGCATCAGACTATCCCGCCTAGTACGAAACACCTTTTCATTCAACTTCACTACCGAAGCTGGTGCCAAGGCAGTCTGCAATTTAGTCACAAAACTTTGCTTCTTATCTTGCAGTGGGTCAAACGGAATAATGACAAAAAATCTCTTTTGCATGATCTCACCTAACTCCACCAACTCGCTAATAAACGACGTGTAGTCTCGAATTTGTGACTTCAGTAACTCATTGCCAATCGTATCTTCTTGTTGCTTTAAACGTTCCAAATACCCATCCACGTTCATCCTTCTCGATTGAATAACGATCTGAATCGGGTGCTCCAAACTATTTAAAAACTGCATATACCCCTGAATCACGGCCTGTTGTTCGTCTTCACTCTTCAAAGCAAAATTTAGGCTGCTCGTCATCAGCACCGTTCGCAGTGTTCCGTCTTTCATCACCACCACATCTTCACGAATCTCGGCAATATCCAAATATCTCTGTGTTGGTGGCCCCGCCTTTGGCTTAGCTAATTTATTGGTTGCCATATAGTTATTTTAGTCCTCCGGATTGTAACTTCCGCCTGTATTAACCACGAGCGTCAATTCCGACAACCTTCCTCTTTCGATCGGTGACTTGGCTACTGGCGGTGGCGGTGGAGCGACTACTGGCGGCAACATAAAGACCCTAATGTCAGCATCAGACAACGTCTTATCCCAAACTCTTAAGCGTGGTTTCCGCATGGTCTGAATTACGTTCAGCAGAATATAATGGAAAGGTTGACCATTAACCTTAAAAAAAGCAAAAAGTATACCTAGGCCCAACACTGGCAAACCAACTATTAGAATGACAGCTAAACTTAAAAATATTCGATATAATAAGAACTCAAACAACAGCACCACTAAAAAAATAACAAACTGCCGCGCCGTAATTGGCCCGATAATTTTCGCCTCGACGTCGAGGAACTGCGGCACGACAAATTGATTGCGACCAGCCATGCTTTCATTATAGCACAATCTACGTTCTACTCTCTACCCTCTACCTTCTAGAATCTCATCTTTGCGTTCAACGATCCTATCGCCTTCATCTCCGCCGGGCTCAAACTCTCCTCGCCCTTATTACGTCTCTTACTCGCTACTTCCGCCAACGCCACGCCAGCCTGCAACGCTTCGCCAGCCATGGCCGCATATAATCTACAAACTGGGCTCACGCGCCAAGCCTGAATACCTCTAATCCTTTCTTCAAACGACGTTGTCTGCAGCGCCGCCAACAAATCTTCAATCTTCTTGGTCGCCTCTACTGGATCGCTCGACAAACGCCTAAAGTCAGCCGGCATCATAGTACCGAGCTCATCCACCGGGCCAACCAATCGCGGCTTAAACTTCACGTCGTTCATCATCACAGGCTCACCTGGCAAGCTTGGCGCCACACTGCCCACCGTCAGCATCGCTTTCGCTAACACCGGCTTGGCCGCTTCTGCCGCCACTTCGAGCTTAGCCACATCAATCTTCGCCGCTTGTTCCGCTACCTCATCTTCTTTGCTTCTGGCTGCACTCACCCTAGCTTCATCCATCACCGGCACAATCGGTGCCTTAGGCAACGTTTTCGTCACCTCCGCGAACCTCCGGTCCATCACTTCACCTACTGTTGGCACCGCAGCTTTCACTTCAATAGGGGGGGTCACCGTCCCCCGCTTAATCTCAGCCTGATGATAGAATTTCGCCCCATCATCGACGAATCCCAGCAAAGCATCAATCGACGCCTCGTCCAATCCAAACTCTTTCACTAGCACTCCCCGCGTCTGCATGACATCTCGTACGCCTCTAATCATCATCTCGCAAACTGGCGCAAACTCTTTCTTCGCCAATCTCTTAGCCTGCAATAAGGTCGACGCTGACGTCAGCACCAAATCCACCGCCGCCTTTAACTTCTCGTCATTACCCTCACTCGCAATATCTTTCTTGGCAATCACTTTAGCCTGCGCCGCAATCTCTTCGCTGTCGGACGCAAGCTCTCCCCCAGCCACCATCACCCTCGGCGTCACCGGCGTCGTGGTCGAAACTACCATACTCGGCGCCACCTCCGGCAAATTCGCTATCACTGGAATTTCTTCGGGTATCTTCTCTGCAACGACCTCTTCTTTTATCTTCGTAATAGGCGGGGTCACCGTCCCCCGCTTTACATCTTCAATAATTGGCTCGACTACAGGCTCCTCCTGGCGGGGCATGGTATCCCCGCCTATTAGTGTCTCAATTTTCATCTCTTCTACCGGCCGAGCCTCCTTTAAAATATTATCACTCTCAGTAACCTCATTAACTGGTTCTACCGGCTCTTCAGATTCCTCCCTAAAAGTCTCATCCCTCTCATCATCCACCAACTCCACCATCTCTTTAGACTCATCAATACTCTCCATCAAACCCTTAGCTTGTTCAAGCGCCAACCCCAAGCCTCCGATATTCACCGGTCGGGCAAAAAACGTCATTGTCGCATCCCTCGTCTTCTCGCCAGCAAAATAACTCTTCACCAAAAATCCCAAACGCTTAATATGCACGGGCGACAACGTCAATTCTAAGTTCTCCGTTAAATTACCAGCAAACCTATCCGCCGTAATCTTCTCCTTACCTACACGAAATGCCGAATAATCACTCACTTTTCCACCCCACTTCACAATCTGCGCCTCAACTCCCGGCCAGTAACCCTCAAGCGGCAACAACCTAATCGCCACCACATCCATAGCAATCTTCTTAGCCATCTCCTCATCCACCCCAAACGCCTCGGCAATCATCTCTGGCATGTGGTCAAGTTGTATATCCCCGTCCAACACCGCCCGACATAACATTAAATACTCGTCCGCCCGATCAACAGGCAGTTTATACTTTTCTTGCATCGTCTCCAGTTTTTCCATGGACTCCCCATTCGTTAAAAACTGGCTAACTATTGGAATACCGCGAATGTCACCCCCCTCCATAAGCAATATTAATCCGTTTCAATCTTAACTTCATGAGCTCGGTTGCGCTTGTTTTTGAAGCCAGATGTTTGCTTAGATCCTGATGGACCACCCGCAGTATCTAAACTAATCAATGCAGCATCAATTCGGTCAATAGCCGCTTTGTAATTGACATACTCCACATCTGTCTTTTTCAGTTTCTTCATCTTGGCTAGCAAGGTGTTTATCATATTAACTGACACCGCACTGTCAATCGCTTTTTCAATAACTTCCTTATTAACACCACCGTGTGCGGCTGGATCAACATACCTAATAGCGGATTGATCAATCTTCATAGCCTCAGCCAAAGCGGCCATATCATCACCAACACCTCGACCATTGGCAGGATCGAACAAGTCATTAGGCACACCAGCCGCATTTTGCAAAGCGAATTTAGCCGCAATTGCTTTAACAATCTCTTCCTTTGTATTATTAGTCGTGTCACCGATAACACGCGTAATATTCCTCTCAAATTCAGCCAAAGCACCAGCATTAAGTTGATTGTGAGGCAGCGTAAAGTTGGCTCCAGACAAAGCAATAGACCTGGCAATTTCTTCTCCTCGATGTCCTGGATTTGGACCTCCAGCAGCCGCAAAGTCAGCATTCGTTAAACTATTAATCTCAAGCGCTCCACCTGTAATGTTATTTTGAATATCCGCTTCTGTAACATCACGGTTATTCAAAGTACCAATTCGTACTCCGCCAGAAACCCAACGTGCAGCCTGTTTGTCGTCCGGTGCAATACTAGCTCTAACAGGCGTCGCCAAAGCAGCTTCACGAATTTTATTAGATACGCCCTTACCAGATATAATCTCATCCCACATTGTAATATTATTACCAGCCGCGTCAGTTCCGGTCACAATGTTACGAGCGTTATTCTGCACCACTTCATTCTTGACCGCATCTGTACTCATGTCACCGGCCTTAAACTTAGGATTATCCATGTGTGCCTTCATACGCTCAGCTGCTGTATGCATCTCACCCTTATCATCAGCCATAGCACCAATCAAGTGCACATAGCGTGACTTAGTCGCGTTAAAGGCTTGACCGGCCTTGTCGTCGTCACCAATAATATGCGACTCATGATGCTCAACCTGACCAATAGCAGTCCTCATCAAATCCTGGAATTGTTGCGCACCGTTTACCTTGTCTTTCTTATACAACTGAGCCGCCACCATATCCTGAGTCCCCTTATCCGTCACCAACTTCTTAACAGCCGCCTCTTTCGAGCCACCACTAGAAAGCAACACAGCTCTCTCACCACTGGCCACCAACGCCAATTCAGAAGCCAAACGCTCTGGGCTCCAAGCCTTAACTCGCTCCTCAGCATTATGCTGCGACTCATGCAACTGATCATCACCAGTCTTCTGGATTGCGCTACCAGCAATGGACAAGCCTTTGCCAATCGTCGCCCCAAAAGCCGTACCTAAAATAGGTATACCGGTACTTCTCGCTGCCTGACCGAGCCCAATAACACCCTTACCAATTTCCGAAGTAAGAGTACTCCCAGCTGGCGCCAAACGCTTGTTCGCCTGTCGTCCAAACTGCTGCGCCGGCATACGCATGGCACCCTTTACAATCCTCATACCCATGCCTTCACTCACCAAACCAGCAGCAATCGGGCCAAGCGCTCCAGCTGCGTGCGACGCTTGTTGCATACCCACCACCAGCAACACCAAGCCAAGCATCAAGCCAGCCAATTGCGACATATCAAACTGCTGCAACACAATACCTGGAATGTTCTCGCTCGCTCCACCAGTTGGGAAATTTTCACTCGAAATAATGTCACCGCTACTAGCCGCTGCTAGTGCTAGCCACAAGAAGAACGTCAACAACGGGCCAAGGATAATCGCCGAACTGAACTTCTTCCACCAGTCATTATAAGCACTTCCAGCTTGACCCAACACATCTTTGATTCCACCAGCAAAAAAGGCTGCCGGCGACATAATAATCAACACCCACAACACTACAATACGGTATAAAAAGACCAGAACCATGATACCAATCACCGCCAGCACCGCCAGCAATAACGCCAGCTGCATATAAGCACCGGCTAACAACTGGGCCGAACCAATCGTAGTATTCAAGTGATCAGTAAATGTTCCGGTAATATTTAACTTCAGCAACTGAGCAAAGTTACCAGCTCCAACATCTAAAATAGCATTAACAAACTGAAACATCACTACATTGCCGACGTCGAGCAATAAACCACAGATAGTACGGCTAAAGTTGACAGCCACGACATAAATAAACAATCGTGGAATTTGCTGTTCCCAGTTAGCCTTAGGACTGCCAACAATGGTCATCACGGCAATCACTAAAAGCACCACCACTACGAACATGTTGACAACGTCACGCACTAAACTCCAGCCCAAGCCAATAATACGACTGGTCGCAAAACCATCGTAATGCAGAATGGGGATCAAGATAATCTTAATCAATAGCAAGATAATCCACCCCACGCCCTGGGCCAGGTACGTAAAAACCGTACCGAGCAACAGAATAACGCCATTCACCGCTGTCTGTGTTAAACCCTCATCTGCCAAATAACTCGCTGCTGACGGCGCGTTAGTTGCCGGTGGCACGTTAGATCCTGCGTCTGCCGCTAAACCTGCATCAGCAGCAGCATTAGTGGCATCAATAGAAGCCTGAAGATCCGCAATGCTCTCTGTATGTGTAACACCTTGTGGAATTGTCGTCACTGGATCTTCAGCCTTCAATAACTGAGGCGTACCAAGTGCCATCAACAGCAATACTGGAAAAATAATTTTCCCGTAATTTCTTAAAAAATTCTGACCAAACTTCGCCAACTTAACTAGATACGACATAGTTAGTAAGAAGTATATCACACCCCTCAACTCTGCGCCGTAGGTTTTGCACAGCAAAGAAAATGACGTTCGTCCCAGGAGCGGAAACGAACGTCATCGAGAAGAAACTTGTTGCCGAATTCTAGTTCGGCACGGTCACCGTCAGCCCACAGCCATCGCTGCTCGGGTCGTCCGTCGCCACCACGGGGAGTGCTTGCCCGTTCCACACTGCACTCGGGCTGCCTTGTACGGTGCCCGGCGGGAATGGCGCCAAACACGACCAGCTGGTGTTGCCGCCGATGGTGTATTCCACGGAGAAGCGCAGACTGTCGCCTGGTGCCGCGTTCACGAACACCTGCGTCAGGTTGCTCGCATTGCTCACCTCTCCGTAGTTCTGCCAGCCTTGCGCTGCCCCACCTGACGAATACTCGCCAGAGAGGGCAATGCGGCTGGCCGTGGCCAAGCTGGGCGTTGACCAGCTCACGCTCAGGCTCTGGTTCGCCGCCTCGCTGCCCGTGTCCGTCTGTTGTGGCACATAGCCCGTGTCGAGTTGCCCCGTATCCGGCGCGCCACCTTCACCGCCGCTGTCGTACGCCCCTTCGCTGCCGGAGGGTCCGCCACAGGTCGTCGCGTCCTCATGGCTGACGCAGTAGGTGTTGGTGTTGCAGTCCCCGACACGGCTCATGACGCTGGCCACTGTGCCATTGTCCACCTCGCTGACCGCCCGTGAACCGAAGCCCATGAGCAGGTACGTATCCCAGCTCTCGATTGGCATAGCAATCCCGTCGCTCACGACGTAGACCGCGCTGCTCGAGACTTCCGAGATGAGGCTACCGTCGCGGAACAAAGCGTATCCGCTGTCTGGCCAGTCGGTCAGATTGCCGTCCATCGGCTTGGTCGCCAGGTCGTCGTAGGTACTGGCCACCACGCCCCAGCTCTTCAACACCGCTTGCCAGCCCGTGCTCTTGACCCGCAACCGTTGCCGATTGCTGGTACTCGGCGTCTCGAGCAGTAGCCAGACCACGCCCGACTGGTACACGGCCTGCACTTCGCTACTGCCGCTGATGTCGCTGCCCAGGCCGTAGCAGGCTTCTTCGTCGGTGTCGATGAGCGCCACGTCGCTGAAGCTGTAGTTACGGCTCCAGAACGCGGTTTCATCGCTGATGTAGCGCAATTGCCCGCTCTCCACCAGGTACACCTGGGCGTCGCTCGGCGTTTTGACCAAGCTACCGTCCGGGTGCCAGCGGTTGACTGGCAGGGTGGACTGGTAGACGTGGCCGCTCGACAAGTCGCAAGTCATGTCGCCCGTCGACTCGGTCAGCGTTTGCCGCGTCGTCGCGTCATACAGGCTGAACTCCAGCCCCTCAATCGACGTCCCGCGCACCGCGTCCTGCGTCGCATCACCGTCGTGTCGCCCCATGTGGACGTGATCGCCAGTGCTGTAGCCGGTCGTGCCCTCGAAACCGAGGATCTGCCCGGCCGCCACCTCACTCCCGTCACTGACGAAGATGTCCTCCATGTGCCCAAGCACCAGGTAGGTCCCGTCGTTCATGTCGAGGTTGATGTGGTTGCCAAAGTTGCGCGTTGGGTCACTCTCGTGCACGTAGGCCGTCCCGCTCACCGGAGCATAGACGATGTCGTCCTCCCCATTCGGCGTGTCAAAGTCCACGTCGAAGTAGGTGGAGTTGGAGTGATGTGAGTAGCTGCCATCGACGCCCTGCACGCACCGGCTCTGGTAGCCCATGGCAAAAGGCATGTCGACAGTCACCGCATCTTCGCCGCCAACCTGGCTGACGTCACGCTCGACCATACAGAACGGGCCACAGCAGCCGCTCATGGCCGCCATCAACGCGAGCGAGATCGAAACACCGAACAGGAAATACAAGGAACGCATGATACTCTCCACTGAGATGGTCAACCGGAATTGGTCAACACATCCCTTTGGCTTTAGGAGTGTCCATGACTTTCACGGAACAGCCTTAGGGCGGTGTTACCTCTTCGATTAACCAAATTTACAGAAGCGACGAGGCCTAGGGAAAAACTACTCCCCAGTTGTCTTCTCTAGGCCCGAGACATTCCGACCATGACAACGCTTTGCTACCGTGCCGCTCGCATCTACCTAATTTAGATGTTCACGACTTTTACCAAACGTTTGTGATAGTAGGCTGTCTCCTTCTGTCGACGTCGTGCTTAAACTATAGCTCGACTAAAATTCTCCCTCAAACAAAAAATGGCCCATCCTGGCCATTTCTTGTCGACGCCCACCGACAGGTTTTACGTACTGCCACTTTTCTGCGAGTTTATACTACACTTCTCGTGTCGGCGGCTGTCGGCAAAGTCGGGGGATAAGTTTTGACTCTAAACTTTCAACACACCCTCATACCTCCCTTTCAAACCCTCATACAACCCTTTATATTCCTCCCTCAATCCAGGCAGCGTCAACTTACTATAACCCTTCTCGATATACTTGAGTCCCCACTTAGCCTTATCGAGGTAATTATCCTTCCTGCACATCAACATGAACATGTCGTGATACAACAGCTTCGACAAACCATCCGCATTACTGATTATCTCCTCTTCTATTCCTTGAAAGCCGTCGACCTTATTGTGCATTAAAATACAGCGGGCAATCAACGACTTGGCCTCTTCATTCTCATAAGCAAACTCCTGCAACCACGGAATAATCTTGGTCGCCCCAATCTCTGGATGCATGGAATTATCACCATCCTCTACTCTACCAATATCGTGCGCCATCGCTGCAATCTCAATTACCTCTAAATCTCCACCAT
The DNA here is from genome assembly GCA_964355955.1 of uncultured Gammaproteobacteria bacterium. Taxonomy (GTDB): domain Bacteria; phylum Patescibacteriota; class Patescibacteriia; order UBA9934; family UBA9934; genus UBA11707. Next base: position 24,697 of record CAYHFQ010000004.1, on the reverse strand, counting down.
AGCGCTGCTGCAATTCTACGGCGACTTTATGAACGAATACCAAATGACAGGCGTATTCTTTGGCGAATTGCTCCTTAACACGACCACTAATCTCCTTTAAAATATCCATACGTAATATTAACATTTTCCCTTTATTATTCACCATTCTATGCTAGTATAGAGATATATGCCAATTGCTAAAACCGTAGGAATTAGAGAGTGCGAGGTCAAATTCGCTCTTTACGGACAAGAAACACTTCTAAAATTCCAATCCATCCTACTCAACAATCATTTCATCGCCGCTCCAGAACAATTAGAAACTGACTTCCTCCCCGACACAGAAGATTTTCTCTGCCGCCAAAATAATCTATTGCTCAGGTTTAGACAAGTCAGAAACGAAACCAAGGACGACATTTTACTCTCACTTAAAATTGGCAAAACCAATAAAAAAGGTTTTCAAGATGCTCGAGAATTAGAATATTACTTTTCTAACATAAATTACGATATATTTAAGGCGATCAATACGATTCTTGAGCAAACTACTAAACACACACTGCCAGAAACAATTCATTCATTCCAGGATTTGCGTCAGCTCCAATCGTTCCTCGGTATTATTAGCTTCCCTGCTCTAAGAATTTTTATTGAAAAGAAACGGACTCAATATTCAAAAGGCACTAATCACGTCACCTTCGATACCTTTCCCAAAGACATCGGCACCTACTTGGAAATAGAAACGCGCACCCCAGAAGAACTCGACTACATGATTGCCCTATTACAACTGCCAAAAGACCAGCTTGAACTTCGCGATTACGGTGACATCGTCAAAGACGCACAGCGCGAATTGCCGGAGAGTCAGCGCAGAACCGCTTTGTTTCATTAATATTTAAAATTTATTCATTATTTAGACAAATTAATAAAGACATTCGTAATTAACATTCTTCTCTCAAATTAGCCATTTTTTAATTGGCAACCATCCAAAAATCTTATCCACACCATTGACAAAAAGCCATTTTTGGGCTACGGTTAGCGCACGAGATTCCCTCGTTATTTCCAACCAACAGCCAGACAACCTGGCCGGAGATCACATGACCAAGACCCTCACCCCCACCCTGTCCGCACTCTTCACCCTCACCGCCCTGCTCGCCCTCGTCGGCTGCGTTGACCCCAACGACAGCAACAACCAGGACAGCACGGACTGCACGAGCAACTGCGACAGCGACACGGACACCGCAGATCCACCCGCAACCATGCAGTTGGCGTACCTCATCAGCGAGCTCGGTACCCAGCTCGGCGACGTCATCGACACGCACCTGGGCGACCAGTCTGCCAAGTCCGGTGACGGCAGCCTGGCCAACGCCGTGCTTACCCTCGAGGCGAACAAGCTGACCTGGCTCACCGCCGGCGATGCGAACAACCTCGTGGAAGGTGAAGTCACGCCCAAGTTCGAGGACGAGGCCGGTCTCTGGGCCACCATGCCGAGGCAGCTCTACTTCGACGACGTTCTGGACGTGCTGGACATTTACAGCCCGACCTACGATCCGTCGGACACCGAGCCCGAGGCAGCCCTGTCCAGCTACCCCGTCCCCGACGGCGTGATGACGCTCACGGCCAACCTGAACCTCTGGTTCGACCTGGGGGCTGTGACGTGCCACTACGTCCTGAACAGCTACACCGACGACTTCGACCAGAGCGATCTGGCCGTGCAGTACGGGTACAAACTGGACATGATCGGCGTGACCGACAGCACCGGACTTTGGATCGAGATTGATGGAGAATCACTGAAGTTCGGTGGTGACTCCGAACGCACCATCACTGCCTCGAGCATCGACCAGAAAAACGGCATCGTGTCGTTCACCACCAGTGCTGGCGAGAGTGTCACCTGCCAGTAGTATGTCTTCCTGAACAAGACCAGGAGTAGACCCCCATTCGTGGAGAGCGAGTGGGGGTTTTCCTATTCCAACGAAAAGAGCGAGCCAGCGCCCGCTCTTTTCTCTTTTATGGCTTCACATATACCGCTCCCTGATAATGCACCCAAGGATCATTATTCGATGCATTAAGCGGATAGCTTTCATAATTACATTCACTCTGAATTGAAGTTGCGGATATTGTACCAACGCTGTCAAAGCAACCAGCTCCTCCGTTATTTGATGCATCAGCCTCATGATTGATTATAGAGTCCGTGCTTGCATCAACACAGCTACCCGTACACCAACCCCAGTTATCACGTACATGTACCTTCGGCGTAAAGACACAGAAGCTGCCTTCGTCCGTCACCGCCATACACGGCGACACGTCGTTAATGCCGTCCGTGTTAGCGTCGACACAAGCGTCCATGCCCAAGATCAGGGAGTCGTTACAAGTGTAGTTATGGTTATAGCTGAAGTAGTTAGGGTCGCAACTATCACCATTCATGCCCCACTCGTAGGTACTCTCATTCGGATCCGTATCACAGATACTCGTCGTCGTACCGTCCTGATACCCACGATGGTTCTTGTAGAAGTTACCCCCATCAACCGCACCCGACTGCTTATTGTCACCCCAATCAACAATCACTCTTCTAATCGGCAGTTGGTTCTTATCCGCCGCGGCATAGAACTTGAGGTAGGCACGGTAGAACCCGCCCGTTCCCTCCAAATCGCCACTGTTCTGATCATTCAACGTCAGCGCCCCTTCATCTCCCTCCTCACACTGCGTCCCGTCACACGTACTATTACTCAAGGCCCACACCTTTGGTGGATTACCCTCAGCGCCGCGTACGTCATAAACATCATAACCATCATCAGAAGTTGTTGCAGCCGTCTGATAACCAAGCGCGTCTCCCCCATCCGAAGACCACTCACCGACCCAGGTACTCAAGTTATCGTCAGTACCAATGTCAGCCTTGGCAAATATTTTACTGATTCTAGTAAATGCCTCTTCTGCAGCACCCACAGAAGGCAATACAGACCACATTGATGTCTTAACACTGAAGGTACCATGGGTGACCTTTTGTATACTCAGTGTAAAACTAACCCAAGCTCGTGCTAATGCATTACCAGGATACGATTCGGCTACCTTATCACTATAATCGATTAACGAATCACACGAGTTCAAACTATCACCAAGAGGTGGCACAATAGTATCAAAGTTCCGATACACATCAGAAGCATCCGCTAAATCAGCACAGGATGCAGCAATTATTGGTGGATCAGAATTATCTCTAGCTGATAAATCAGTTGTTATAACACCGAATGGCTCTGGAGTAGTCGTTCGTTCATACTGCATGTTTGAATAAGTGTCATCACTAATCATGTAATTCTGGGAATCATTGAGAATACGATCTGTGAATGGGTAACCAATGTCAGTAGCAGAATCAACAACATTTAATACTTCGGCACACGCTGGATAATATTCAACATTTAGATCATTTTCATCAAACGTATAAATATCAACACCCGTAACAGCTTGTCCTGCTACTAAGTTCCGGTAATAATCGGTTGTCTCTGGAAGGGCAAATACCGACATGGCAAAGGCATCGGTATACTCTACGCCCCTAACACGACACAATTTCAGTGAACTAGCTACATAATCAAAGTTCTGATACCCATACAAACTATCAGTCTCAGCTCTGCCACTTGGCTGACTACCGATAGCGTACACATTGTCTGGCAGCCTATCGTTGACAGTATCTAATACCGAAACTCCATTTGGCGTATTCGCCAATACCTCGTTTGTATAGGCACCGCCATAATCACATGACATGCCGCTAGTTGGCTCAACAGCACCCAATGGAATACAAACGTAAGGACAATCATTATACTCAGCGGAATCTACGCCCATACACGCATTAGCGATTACTTGACTATTGATCGAGATCGCTCCATCAGCCCATGATGGTTGACCAATCAGTGCCCAATATCCTGCAGGACAAACAAGATTATGACCACAATTCGACATTGTGTCATCCGAAAATACATCATCAACAGTACCATCAAATTCTGTACTGCTACTTTCTGTCCTGTCAGTTATTTTGCTTTCTGCACAAGCTACCATCTGACCACCAGGAGTACCCTCCGTGCCAACCGTAGCATTCAACTCTGGCACTAATGTTGGTCCGAGGTCCATGAAAATACTGACATTGGAACATACTGAAGCATGAGCAAAGTAACCAGCACTCAAGTCCTTGCCATACAGGTCTGTACTGCCCGCCAACTGGTCCACCGGCAACCAAGTGAGACATGCCCGGTGAGCATCATCGCGGTTACCGTTAACATTAATAGACGTATCGCGCTCCAAGCAATATCCGTCTAGGCCAAGAATAGTATCTTCCTGCGTTGGATAATTACACGTACCGCCACCTTTTACATCACCAGAATTATTTAGTGTCGTACTATGACCATCTGAATCATTTCCATCACTTGTCACAGCTATGCCATCACTACAATCAGTACTGGTGCAGCCACGCTCACACATAGCTTCACTAATAACTCCGGTGTCCTCATCAGATTTTGCACAAGCTGCACCATCGAATCCACCACCGCTACAAATACCCAGCGACTGGTTTATTATCGAGACTGCCGGATCAGCCGAAACATAACTGGTTGTGCTACCAGTACCATAAGTAATCTTTTTATAGCTACAGCTGCAGTCAACACCACCCACGCAAACATTAGCATTATCAAAACCAGTAATAAACGAGTACGGCACCATGTCTGGCGCAATATCAAGTTTTGATGCTACATCAGCAAACGGCTGTTTACTATCATTACCATTAGGCTCCTCACTCATATCCGGATTCACCCACATGCTCACCACCTCATTGTCAAACGGACTACTGCTTTCTGGATATGCTCGGCAATCCTTAGCTTCTGTCAATCCTGTATCCACCGGCTGTCCCTCTGCCGTCAACAAACATGACGCATTAATACACGTTCCAGTTTTATCGTTAAGGTCCGCATATAGAGTTTCACCTGTATCGCAGCTAGCACCCACATCTAGTTGACCGTTATCGGTCGCACATTTGCCTTCCGCCAAACAAGTATCACCACTGCTACAATCGCTATCCGTCACACAATCCGTGCTACCAACAGTGTAACAGGTACCAATCACACAGCTGTTACTGCCACACTGATCATTACTGCTACAGGCCGCTGCAGTGTCGCTACAGTAACCTACTGTACAGCTTGCGCCGTAAGACTCGTCGCAACTCCCAGCGTCAAAAACCAAGCGGTAATCTGCTGCCGTAGCTTGCGAGCAAGAGCCATGATAGATAGTCGGGAAAGCAGTTGCCTGATTACTACAGTCAGCATCCACACTACATGTATCGCCCTGGTACTCAGACCGCACTGCCGGTCCAGCCGACATCGGCAAATTACAGTAACCCGGTGGCGGCGTAATGTTGACCTGACTCAACATCTGCACCGGCAACAAATCAGGAATGGCGTAGCCTGAATACTCGTGACCATACCAACTGGTATCACGACTGGTATAGCGAGTCACATCAAGCGCCGTTGCCACGTCGTCCTGCACCCAACTGCTACAGAATGAGGCATCGCCAGTGCCAGAATAAGCATTACAGAGATCGATGTCGCCACAAATTGTGCGGTAAGTACCGGTCCTGGCATCCCACACCTGCTGACTATCAGCACAGCTCAACCATTCACTACACTGACGGTCACGGTCAACTTTAAGTACGCGGTTACTATCGTCTTCTAGACGTGGCACTATTTCACTCACTTCAGTAGAATAGAAAGATTCAGAAATTGTTATAACAGTTGTCCCACATGTTCCATCTACCTCATCTCCCAAATCGCTGGTCATAGCTGGACAGTCACTATCGCTAAGACAAGAAGCACCAAAGGTATATAGGTCAGTTGCTGTTAAACCAAGAGCTGCTAAACCATTAACACTAGCCATCTGCGCCGCTGAACGCCCGGCATAATAACCACCTACACTAGTATCACTTACATCCGTACTACCGTTATTCGCATCATGCAATGCATAACTACCGTAAGCACAGCGGCTGGCACACAAGTCCACACTGTCCCCCGCTGGCGTAGTAATCGTCGAGGTGACGGCATCCGTACAAGAAATCGGGTTTTCTAAATCGTTTGGCTTGTCACCAAACAACGTATCCGCATGCAAGCTAGCAACATAGCTGGCCGATGCATTATAAGTCTGGGCTGTCACAGCCGTGTTGTTAAACAAGACACAACCAGCCTTCTGGCTCACCAATCCATTACATTGTTCGTTAGTGGTCAAACCAGATTCATCTAAACTACTATTATCCAAGAAGAAGTAAGAGGTACCGTCTGACTCGCCGTACAAGTGACCGTCTGGAATCTGCAATAGATCCTGGAACTCGCTACAAGTACTATCCCCCGCATCACAAGTACCCACCCAGTTATTGTAACTAGGGTCACCATTATGCCAAATACCAGACTGATCACCGCCAACTAAGTAAGAGCCGCTGGTTATGTTACAGCTAACCCCCGTGCCACATTCAGCGTCCGTGGTACAACTAGCACCAACAGAGCCATCAGTAGTCACACAAGTCCCGCTGCCGTAGCAGAAGTTATCTGTTCCGGTGCGGAACCAACCATCATAACTCGTATTATTCACCGTCACGCCAGTGCGGTATTCACAGCTCTGGTTACCCGGATCTTTAAAGTAGTATTCACCTTTATCACCAGCATCCCAAGCCTGACAGAACAAATCATCCTGCGAACACAGCGTCGTGTCATAATCCGCTGGCGAGTTAAGCAAGTAGGTGCTCGTGCTAGCCGTCACTGCCGTATGGTCTGGGCTGAAAGTTGGCAAGCCCACCTCTTCACAACCAGCGTCAGCCGACTGACAGGAATTAGTATCACCCACAATCAAGTACAACGGTGCATCGGCCGGCACCACATGTGCTGAAGGACCGTAACTCAAGTGACTTAGCAACTGATCAGCTGGAATACTCCAGTCCATGTTGGCGCTACAGCTCGAGAACCCGACACCGATCGTACACATAAAGGCGCTGGTCGTGTCGTAAACTGGGTCGACAGTATCCGCACTATCCTCATCAATCACGCCGTAATAACAGTTAGTAGCCGCGCCGACAATCGCGCCATCCAAAGTCGAACACGTCAAACCATACACCTGGCCATAAGCGCTATCCGTCTGGGCCGTGCTGTAGTAAGCCGAACAACCTACTTTTTTCTCGGAACACAAGGACGAGAACGACTTCTCATAGCTAGTCTCACCCGTCTGCGAGGTGTACTGCTGACAACCCAGGTAATACTGTGGGAACGCCGTACCTTCTGGCGTAGCGTCACATTCAGTTGGCGTCGTCCAAGAACCCTTAATCACATCAATACTATCCTCACCCTCACGCAGCACCACGTTGTCCAAGTAGAAGCGGCTGCTGGAACTATCTGGAATAAAGGCCAAGACCGTACCGTTGCCAAAGTCAGCATAATCATCAGCCGTCATGTTGAGTGGTCCCAAGCTATATTCCTGCCAGTCACTAGCCGACAACGTAGCCGTGCCGAAGGTGGCATCACGTCCAGCGCCAGAAGCCGTATTCAAGTTAATACCCGAAGTTACTGCGTCGACATTGAACCCAGCCGTCAAAGTCCCAGTTCCCTTAGCCCAGAAGCTTAAAGTATAAGTCTTACCTGCGTAAAGTTCATCCTGCAAAGTGCCGCAATAGCCACCGTCGAGCCCCACGGTACAAGTACCACCAAGAGCCACCGCCGTTTCATCACAACCAGCTTCGTCCACACACACCGTGCCGTCACCACCCATAAACGTCCACACGGTCTGACCAAGTGAAGACAGCGAGTGCCCATCCGTCGCTACGGATTCATTGCTATAAGTCACATTCGCTGTACTCGTCGAATCCCAGCTCGTATAGTCCCCAGTTTCTAAAGTATCCGTAAAGGCCACACGACTGTTGGCACTGCGGCCACCAGTGTAGTCGCGACAACCGTTAGCTGCCGCCGCACAAGTATTACTTTCATCCGAGTAACCGTAATAAGTACACTCGTTCAGAGTATCATCGAAGAAGCCACCGGAGTTAGTACAATTGGCATCACCATCGTCTACAAGGTCACCATTTGAATCAAGTCCAAGGCCAACCAAATCCGTCTTACGGTAACTAGCACATGCCTCGTTCACCGTCACCGTTTTACTCCACAAACGGTAGTGAATATCACCAGCAGTGTCATAGAACTCGCGACAATCTGGGTCAGCGAAAATGTCATCGTGCTGATCACAGGTCTCAGTATCTGTATCAAAATGTTCACCAGTGTCACCGTCAGCGTTATCATCGCAAGTCATGCCAGTCGCCGAAGTTTCCCACATTGTACAAGGGGCCTTGCCAACATTCGTCTCAACGTTAGAACTGGCAGTATATGTACTCGAAGCGCTATCACCCAAATCAGATTCCAGCAACTTCCAAGTCACCAACTGGTAACCAGTGGCGTCGCTACCCTCCCAAGTATAGTAAGTGGAACCAGCATCCTGCTCTGGCGTCAAACAAGCACGGAGATAAGTAAAGTAACCAAGCGATTCGTCGCTCAGCTTAGTAAACTCGTCACAACCGGCGTCCGCGGCGCTACAAGTGGTGGCGCTGCTTGGAATAAAGTAAACTGGGAAGTCACCATCCGGTTCGTACAATGTGGCCTCCTGCTTATAACTGTCATAACCATCACAAGTGGCTGGACAAGTATCTAAACTACTCACCACACCAAACACGGCTGGGTCACCATTAGCCGGCGTATATTCCGTACAACCAACATCCTGCTCCTGACAAACGGTCGAGTAATCGGCACATTCAGCAGCATCTGTATCCGCCCCCGTACAACCAAGGTAGGTTGGTGGCACGTTAGCATACACAAAGGTTGGCGACGCCGTGCTGTAACCATCATGCCAAGCTGTCACCGTTTCTGACTGTTCAAGTTGAATTTCATCCATCCAGACATCAGCCACATTCACGCCGTCACCAACGTCAACATATGCTCTCACTGTAGCTGATCGGTCAGTCAAAATTGGAGCAGTAAAAGTACAGGTATAACGCTGATAGTCGGTAGTAGTTGTATACCCGGATAACTGCAATACTTCAGGCTGTGTCACGCTACTGCCGTCAACGTAAATATTACAGCTCGTACTCATGCTAGTACCCCGCAAATCAATCACTTCACCATTATCTGCATTCAAACTAATCAACATGTTAGCAGTCTCTTCGCCATCAGAACTATCCATCAATCGAGCATAATAGGACAAGGTGTAAAAACTACCCTGCTGCAACACAATACCACTTTGATAAAGCAGACCACCGAGATTGGAGCCGATAACCCAGTCGCCATTCAAGGCTACGCCGCTGTCATCATAAGTCACTGCCGTCGCATTAGTACTCAACCAATTATCTGGCAAGCCGTTAACGTCAGCATCGGTTTCAAAGCTCGAATTTGGAATTAAGTTAAGGCCGACATCACTACCACGCTCTACCAACTTATTGCAGCCAGCCGCACTCGCATCACAAGTTTCTACATTATCATTGTAGTAAATGCGGGTTTTATAAGTATCAGTAGCAATGTCTGCCTCTGCCACGCTCGTTACCGTTGGCCAAGCATAGGTCCCATCATCCTGAACGGTCTTATCTGTGGCGTACCATGTACAACCAGCGTTGTCAGCATTACAACTACCGTAATCAACAGTATTCGTTAGGTAATTAGCCTTCGCTCCCTCGCTCGTGGTAAATGATAAACAGGATGAAGCATAGTCCGGACAGCTATCACCCCGGAACTGCCATACATTGCTTTCCCGTACGCAATAGCCATAACCACCAGTACAATTACCATCCGCATCCGTACTAATACAGCTTGGCGCATCTACACAGTTTTGTTGACGAGTAGCATCGGTTGAGGACTCTAGCAATTCACCGTACGCCAAGTTCTTACAAGTCGTGTCTGGATACTTAAGAATCCAATTCGGATCAATCAGCTTACACCAGTTATGACTCTCATCAGGCTGTCCAGCCGCATTACAATCATCAAAACCGTCCATCACCGTCTGTAAGGTCACCGGACTACTCTCACTATTATAAATTGAATCCGCCGCCATCTCCCAACCGTCAGGAATGATCCGAGCCTTACGTAACTTCACCAAGTTACTGTAGCAATAACCATAGGTATAGCAATACGGATCTTGATCGCGCGACTTATCCGAACTTGGAATGAGTGCCCAATCACCATTCACCAAACCCTGATCAACTGCCCCCTGCACTGTGAGAGCGTTATCAGCCGCAGCACTAGCCACCGCACTCGCAAAACTAGTATCCATTACACAGTTATACAATCCCCTATTACCGCTATTTGGACAATTCGCATAATCAGACAATGCATCATAATTCGTGACCTCAAATGGTACCGAAGTATAAAGAGATTTTAATCTAGCCTGCTCAGTCTCCTTATCCATCAAAGCCACCAAACCAGCATTGAATGGATCCACTGTATTAGCATTAGTTTTAAATTGACCGCTCAAAAGTGCCTGCAAACCAGAAGTCACCAAAGTATTAGCGAACATGCTAGCAGCATGCAAACCAACCTGTTCAAAAGCCGCTGAGTTGCTTATCAGCATCTTTCCAAAATCATACTTCTGATTTTCAATGTGATCATTCTGAGAAATTCTATACCAATCAATTGTCTGTGAAGCAGTTTTAACATTACCCGTAACAACGTCCAAAATATCCTTAGTTGGACCCTTTACAATCAAATTAATCAAAGCAGTATCACTCTTACCCTTTGCCTGATACAACACCTTATTAAACAAACTTATACTAGCCGAAAATTCATTCGTTTGTGGGTCAAAAGCACTAGCTAATTGCGTTAGCACAGCGTCATTCTTCAATATGCTGTCCTCACCAACAAATGTATTTGCATTATCTGCAATAAAACCAGCCCAATTAGTCTTTATAGCATTCCATTCGCATTTTGGTAACGGCTCTTCAAACATGGATTTAATACCCAATTTCAAACTAAGTAGCACCGCTGGGCTACTTGGTGCGCATAAGTTGAAGTTGGCAAAATAGGCCACGCCACCAATCTTAGTGGTTTGCAAATCCTCGCTGACCAAACCAACCAACTCGCCACCGACCGATTGGAAGTAGTCACGCGCCAAAACACCAGGCGTCCTAAATTCCACTAATGGGTCACCCGCTGCACCACCAGACACCAAAGCTGTTGCCATCGTATATGCAGCTTTATCTGCAGCAAATTGCATTAAGTTAATCAATCCCGAAAATAATATTCCAGACAATGATTTCTTAGCTAAATTCTCAGCCTTTTTTTGTGATTGCAACCTGATAGCGTTAGCATTATCACTAGCCACCAGATCCGGCGATTCGGTAGGAATAGCTAACGCAGGCTTAACCGTCAAAAACAATGTCGGCAAAACTAACAGGGCCAACAAGGCTACTATGCTCAATCTTTTAAAACCGCGAACTTTCATACGCTACGGAGATGTTTGAGTAGAAGTTTCATTCACAATCTTAGCCAACTCTCCAGACGATTCCAATTGATCAATCACACCAGTATAAGTCGTCTTAATCTCAGCTTCCGTCATCGCATCCAACTGGGCCTGCGTAACACCAGACTGTATTAACATTGCCTTAATATCATCAATCGAGGCCTCCAGTAAGCTCGTCTTCAAAGCCGCAACCGGGTCAACGTCGACCGGTACCACCGGCTCTGGGCCCACGTCCGGCGTCGGCATAGACACCTTATTCGTAGTATTACCACACGTCTTGCCTGTCGCACATAATGGATCCCCGCCACTATTAATTTCTGATCCATCAAGCAAACCATCGCCATCAGTATCACTCAAATACGGACTGGTGCCGTAGACGTTCAGCTCGTCATAGTCATTGATGCCATCATTATCCGTATCTAACTTTTTCTGTGCCGCAATCTGCGCTTGTTGCTGATCGTCAGCAGATAAATAATGGTTGCCGGTATAGGTAATACTAAAAGGTGCATGTAAATGCGTCCCCATGTAAAACACTCCTAGCACAATAGCCAAACACCCCGTAGCAACCACTACGGAGTAACCAACTTTTTCTTGCCGCGAAAAAACGTGGCGCGTTGCTTTAGTTACTTCAATGTTCTCGGCCATAGACGCGAAGCGAACGGCAATCCTCCTAGTACAACAGTAGTATACCAAAAATACTCATCGCCTGGAACGCGATGAGTACTTTTTATGCACAGGTTATTAACTTGTGTGCACAGTCAGGTGTGCAGTGAGCTGCTTCCAGTGTTCAACCATCAACTCTTCTGCCCTCGCCTTGTCCGTAAACCCGTTCGCCACGAGCCAGCCTCTAATCTCATCTGGCTTTCCCATTTCTGCTTTCACCAAATTACTTACCAAAAACTTTCGTCTGCTCGCAAATCCCGCCTTCGCTATCAAAATAACTTGACTGGGGTCAGGTCGTGCATTGCTACATTCTGAAATTTCGTTGTACTTTCTAGTACTCAATTTCAACACCATGCTATCCACCTTGGGCGGCGGTATAAACGCTCCTGGCTTCACGATACAAACTCTCTCCGCTGTGGCGTACACCCCAATTGCCACACTCAGCACACTCATGTGTCCAGGCAGTGCCAACATGCGCTCCCCCACCTCTTTCTGCACCATTATCACCAATCTGGCTGGTGGGTGTTTAGCCTCTAGCGCCTTCATGACAATCGCTGTCGCCGCATTATAAGGTAAGTTGCCAATTAACAGCCACGGTTCATCACCAAACGGCAACGAGTCATAATCAAAAGCAGCCGCATCCGTTCTGACTATCGTCGCTTCAGGATAATCCGTAGCCAGTTGCGCAATCAACTCATTATCAGCCTCAAGCAACGTAAGCCCCCCTCCAGTTATGGAGGGGTTAGGGGAGGCCTTTAGGTACTTGGTCAACGCCCCCGTCCCTGGCCCTACTTCTACTACAAACTTAAAAGCCTCAGGCTCCGCCGCCGCAATAATCTTGCCAATCACACTCTGATCATGCAAAAAATGTTGCCCGAATGATTTCTTTGGTACTACCATACTGGTCGAATTACGAGGCCACCTTGGCGCAATACCTTAAAACCTTCTTGACCCAGCTCCACAATTGTACTCGGCGGCACCACCGGCAAATCTCCCCCGTCAATATAGGCATCCGGCTCATTTGCCGAACCCTCATACGTCGCCAAAACGTCAGCAATATTATAAATATCCTTTGTTCCAGAAATATTGGCACTCGTAGCCACAATCGGCACACCCAAGCCTACTGCCAAAGCTGCTGCCACCGGATGCGACGAAACTCGTACCGCATGCCTATTTCGCCTAGCACAATGCGGTGACAAGGGCGACGCTGGTTGCTTTTCCGACACCAACGTAAATGGCCCTGGCCAATAATGTGCGGCTAAACGGCTAGAATACGTCCGCAAAATAACATACTTAGTCGCCTCTTTAAGCGACGGTAAAATTACCGACAATGCTTTACTCTCCGGCCGCCCCTTGATCGCAAAAATCCTTTCCACTGCCGCCAAATTTGTCGCATCACAACCCAAACCGTATGACGTTTCCGTTGGATACACAATAACTCCTCCATTCTTCAGGAGGGTAATCGCTTCCTCAATATCGTCCACGGTTAAACGTTTCATATTTTACTTAAAAACCTGCATGAACCAATCGTACGTCTCTTTCAACCCTTCGTCGAGACTCGTTTCCGGCTCCCAACCCAAAAATGCCTTAGCCGACGAGTTATCGAGCACACTTCTCATGGTCTCCCCATTACGAAACGGCTCGTAATCCGCCTCGTGTTTCGTCCCGTGAATGGCCACCATTTTATCGAACAACTCTTGCACCGAAGTCTCCTCACTCGTACTAACGTTCACCTTCCCCACGTAATCGCTCTCAATCGCCCGAATAAACGCCTGCACCGCATCCAACACGAACAAATAATCGCGCGAAGCGGATCCATCACCAAAAATTGTCACTGGCTTCCCCGTCAACAAACGGTTCAAAAAGATGGAGATCACATTGCCCTCTTCTCCCAGTTTGCTCGCCTGTTGACGTGGCCCGTAAATATTCGCAAAACGCAGCGCCACGTAGTCCAACCCATACATTTTGTAATAGGCTGCCAAATAATATTCAAAAACCTGTTTACTCACACCATACGGCGTGGTCGGCTGACTATCTTCCGCTAGTGGCGTCGGTCGCACCGCATAATCGCCATAAATCGCTCCTCCACTCGAAGCAAAGACGATTTTCTTGACCCCAGCCAAGCGTGCTCGTTCCAACAGCTGCAATGAATCAACAATGTTACGATCGGCATCAAACAACGGATCGGCAATCGACTTGGTCACACTAATCTGCGCCGCCAAATGACAAATCACGTCCGGCTTTTCATCCGCCAATACGTCCGCCATCTGCGGATCATTAAAAGCAATTTTATAGACCACCGTTTTTTCATTCGGATAACGTAACTTCTCCCGCTGGTGATGGTCCACCACTACCACGTCATAGCCAGCCTCAACCAAGCCATCTACCAGATGTGACCCCACAAACCCAGCTCCACCTGTGACTAAAACTTTCATAAGCGAGCTTTATACCAAGCAATCGTCGACGCTAGCCCATCGGCCAACCGCACTTGCGGCGTCCAACTAAACTCATTCTTAGCCTTCGTAGCCTCAAGTGCGACGTGCTTCACCTCATCCATTACTTCTGGTCGAGCCACAATTTCTGGCATCACACCAAGCTCTTTTACCACCATAGCCAACAGCTCATTCGTCGACGTAGCAACTCCCGTTCCAATATTATAAACGCCCGTAGCCTCGCTCTCAGCCGCCGCCAGCATTGCCTCTATCACGTCGCTTACATAAACATAATCACGCGTCGTCAAGCCGTCATTATTCATCTTGACCGGTTCCCCAGCCAACAACTTGCTGGTAAAAATCGCCATCGCTCCACATTCTTTACTGCCGTCCTGCCTTGGCCCGTAAACATTACTCAAACGCAAAGCCACATAGTCGACACCATACAAAGCGCGGTAACAATGCAAATAACGTTCACCAGCTAGCTTCGACACCGCGTACGGTGTTAACGGCTTAGGCAGTTCGTCTTCACTCGTCGGCCTCATTTCCGCCGAGCCGTAAACCACACTCGTCGACGGAAAAATAATCTTTTTTATTCCGACTAATCGCGCCGCCTCAAAAACGTTCAATGAACCAATGATATTATTCTCCGCATTCATGACTGGCTCCTTCACCGATTCCCTATCATCAACATGCGCCGCCAAATGAAAAACTACTTCCGGCTGCTCAGTAATAAAAATCTCTCGCACGACCGCATCACGAATATCACACTGCTCATACTTCGCCGCCACATTGCGCCTCTCCTCATTCGGAGCTTCTTTATCTAACACAACAACTTGGCAGCCCTTGGCCACCAAAGCATCAACTAAATGCGAGCCAATAAACCCCGCCCCGCCAGTTACGATTACTTTCGAGTACGCCATAGATTTATCCAAAGTAACACTCTTCGCATCTCTAGGCAACACCATTCCGCACTTCCGCATCCATTCGCAAATAAGCCTCCATAAACTGGGTTAAACCGCCACCCAACACCGCTTCCGTATCCACCGTCTCCACGTCTGTGCGGTGATCCTTTACCAGCTTATATGGGTGCAATACGTAACTCCTAATCTGATTGCCCCATTCTGCACTCTTGTGTTCGCCTTTAATATCGCTCAGTGCCGCCGCCCGTTCCTTCACCATAATCGCGTGGAGCCGGGACTTCAACACCCGCATGGCCGTCTCTTTATTCTGTGACTGCGAACGCTCATTTTGACACGACACCGCGATCCCCGTTGGTAAATGCGTAATTCGTACCGCGGAATATGTGGTATTTACCGACTGCCCACCCTTGCCCGAAGACAAGAACGTATCAATCCGCAAGTCATCGTCCGGTATCACCAGATTCTTTTCATCCACCTCCTCAAACTCCGGCAGCACCTCCACTAGCGCAAACGTGGTGTGTCGCATCTTCTCCGCATCAAACGGTGAAATACGCACCAAGCGGTGGACGCCAGCTTCACTCCGCAGCCAACCGTAAGCAAACCTGCCGCGCACCGCAATCGTCGCGCTCTTATAGCCCGTTTCTTCACCCCGCGATTCATCGAGTACCTCGAACGTCCAATCATGCGTCTCCGCAAATCGGGCATACATCCTAATCAACATCGCCACCCAATCGAGCGCATCAGTACCGCCTGCTCCGGCATGAAATGACATAATCGCATTGCGCTGGTCATACTCACCGCTGAGCAGCATCTGGAACTCCATTTTGGCAAACTTTGCCTCCAAAACCGTCAACGCCACCTCTTCCTCCTTCAGCATCTCATCATCATTTTCTTCCTCCGCCATTTTATCGAGCGCATCTAAATCCGCTAATTCTTTCTTAACCGAATCAAACTCAGCTAGCTCTTTCTTCAATTCCGCCGACTCCTGCGACACCATGCGGGCCTTTGCCTGCTCACTCCAAAAAGCCGGGTCATTCATCTCCCCCTCAATCTCCGCAATCCTCGCCCTCGACACTTCTAAACCCAAAGCCACCGTCGCCTTCGCGAGCCTATTCTCTAATTCTTTTAAGCGATTACGGAGGTGGGACATAGGGTAATAGGTTGGTAGATTGTAGAGGGTAGAAAGTAGATTAAACTTTTTAGTGTGACGGAGGCCTTTAGCGTGGAGAATAGCTTCGAGAGAAGGCCTCGTAAACAAGCTTCCTCTAATCGGGTGACACGGAGGGGGGTCCCCTATTGGGCGCGCAACGCTAGTGAGCACCCAATGGGGTCCGCAGTCGGCAGGACCCGATGAAGGCCGAACGAGAAGCTGTACGAGTTACGAAGCTAATAATCCATTCCCATCCCACTTTGCATGGCCGAACTAGAATTCTTATCATCCTTCGCGATCTCCGTAATCGCACACTCAGTCGTCAGAATCATAATCGCAATACTGGCGGCGTTCTGCAGAGCCGAACGCGTCACCTTGGCCGGGTCGACAATGCCACTAGCCACCATGTCCACCATCTCGCCGGTCATGGCATTCCAACCCATGTTGCCCACCGCGTGTTTAACTCGCTCAACAATTATACCACCTTCCGTGCCAGCATTCTCCGCAATCTGCCGCAGCGGTGCCTCAAGTGCTCTATCCAAAATCTCTTTGCCTAGCTGCTCATCTCCCGTCATGCTTAAATTAGCGAGCACTGCCTTGGCGCGGATAAGCGCGACGCCACCGCCAGCCACAATGCCCTCTTCAATCGCGGCCTTAGTCGCAGCCACCGCGTCTTCAATCCTGTGTTTCTTTTCTTTCATTTCAACCTCGCTAGCGGCCCCAACCTTAATCACCGCCACACCGCCAGAGATCTTAGCCATCCGTTCGCGCAACTTCTCCTGATCGAAATCACTTTCAGTAGTCTCTAACTGCTTCTTCAAACTAACTACTCGTTCGGCAATAATCGCCTTATCGCCGGCTCCTTCTACAATCGTAGTTGTGTCCTTGGTCGACACCACTCGGCGCGCATGACCCAAGTCAGTCAGCTCGATATTCTCAAGTTTCAAGCCAACCTCTGGCGTAATCAATTTACCGCCAGTCACTATAGCGATATCCTCAAGCATCGCCTTTCGCCTGTCGCCATAGCCTGGCGCCTTCACAGCTAGCACACTTAACGTCCCGCGCAATTTATTCAAAACTAGCGTTGTCATCGCCTCGCCATCCACGTCCTCAGCAATAATCACTAACTCCTTGCGACCAGTCGCCAACACTTTCTCCAAAATCGGCATGATCGTTTGAATCGAGCTGATCTTCTCGCTCGTAATCAAAATCGCAACGTCGCGATACTCCGCCTCCATCCGGTCGCTATTCGTCACCATGTACGGAGAAACGTAGCCCTTGTCGAACTGCATACCTTCCACGACGTCCACTTCAATGCCGAACGACTGACCTTCCTCCACGGTAATCACACCATTCTCAGTGACCTTAGCCATGGCCTCCGCAATCATCGCGCCAATCTCGGCATCATTCGCGCTAATACTAGCCACCTGCTTGATAGCGTCCCCCGCCACTGGAATGGCGATCTTCTTAATTTCTTCCACGATCGCTAGCACACTCTTCTCAATTCCGTGGCGCAAACCCTGTGGGTTAGCTCCTGCGGCCACCACACGTAAACCGTCCGCCACCATGGCCTGCGCCAACACTGTCGCGGTGGTCGTGCCGTCCCCCGCCACGTCATTCGTCTTACTCGCCACTTCTTTCACGAGCGTCGCGCCTAAATTCTCTAACTTATCCTCAAGTTCAATCTCCTTAGCTACCGAAACACCATCCTTGGTCACCATCGGGCTCCCAAATCCGCGATCAATAATAACATTTCTCCCCTTCGGTCCCAACGTCACCTTCACCGCATTCGCCAACTTGTCGACGCCAGCCTTAATCTTCTTCCGCGCATCTTCATTGAATACGATTTGTTTGGACATAGGGTATTTCATTAGAGTTGGTAGATAGTAGTTGGTAGATTAAATCATTCATGAGCCAGAGCCTTGTAGGAGCGAGCGACTGCCGTGTCTCCTGTGACGACGCCAGCCTCGGCCCTGTAACGGCGCCCGAGTCATACGAGGTGAGACGGCCGTTACGGTTGACGAGGTGCAGCTAGGAACAGGAGATACGGCGGTTGCGAGCGAACTATTCAATCACTGCCATAATATCTTCCGCGGCGACCACTAAAAACTTCTTCCCTTCAACCTCCACCTCATCCGGCCCATATTTTTTAAAAACGATGGTATCGCCAACCTTCACTTCTATAATCTGCCTCATCCCATTCTCCAAAAACTTGCCCGGACCGACAGCAATCACTTTACCCTGTTCCGGCTGTTTTTCCTCATTCTCTGGCAAAAAAATCCCCGAAGCGGTCTTACTTTCTTTTACCTTAGCCTCAACAATGATATGTCCTCCGAGCGGTCTTAATTGCATAGAAATATCAGTTAAGTTTTCAACCTCATATTGTCAAAATTGGCACTCATTGTCAATGACTGCCAAATCGTAAATTCTTAGGGTCAGAGCCTTGTAGAAGCGAACGACTGTCGTGTCTCCTGTGACGACGCCAGCCTCGGCCCTGTGCCAACCCCCGAGTCATACGAGGTGAGCCGGCTGGCACGGTTGACGAGGCGCAGCTAGGAACAGGAGATACGGCGGTTGCGAGCGTCTATTTCTCTCCCATTCGTACAGTCAGCGCCATCACGAACGCAATCAATACGAGCCCCGCATAACTCGACCAAATGTAATGATCGAAGAAAAGAATGACGAGCACCACATTCCCCATCGCAAACGCCATCAAGGCGTCATGGTTCGGGAAGCGTGCAAAGTTAATCTTATCAATCGACGACGCCCACAGTAGCACCGCAATCAAGCCAAGCAAGCCAATTTCCGCCAAAATCAAGAACGGAATATTATGAATCGGCTCGTAATCCCACACTGACTGGCCTGGTTTAACTTCAGACCAAGTCATGGCATAAGTGCCAATGCCTGACCCAACCAGCACTTGCCCAACATCACGGCCAATCATTGCCGGATACGCTGTATACTGCGCTACTCTGTCACTAACCGATTGATCCTCGAATACTCCCCCGCCACGCAATGAAGCCGCAATATTCGGCGCCAAAAACGTGCCAAGCAAGGCGCCACCAATCACCACAAGCGCGATTGGCACCACCAGTATTCTCGCCTTGGCCGTATTCTTGTAATACGTCACGAACGCCGCCAAACCAATGCCGAGCAGCAAGCCGAGCATGGCCGAGCGCGACCCTGTATAAACCAACAAAATTGTCAGCAGTAACATGCTCGCCAGCAGCATCCGTCGATAATTTCCCTTCTTCGCTCGAATCAACAGCGTCCGCAAACACAACACGCCAACCGCCAAGTAACCAGCGAAAATATTCGGGTGTGGAAAGCTGCCATAAGCCCGCAGTTCGCGCACGCCATTTTTGAGCGTAATTGCATCACCTAAATTATTCGCATCTCGGCTGGCCAAGCCAAAAATCGTCGATGCTGGCGACCAATCAACCACAATCTGCCAAACCCCGACAACTGCCGGAACCACCAAGCCCAAACCAAAGCCAGCCAAAATCGGCCGCCATTCAACTTTCCTGCTCAATAACATCACAAACACCGCCAAAGCCGAGGCCAAGTGCAACAGCATCGCGAACGAAATTGACTCGTGAGCGCTCCCCATCACTGACAACGTCGCCATCACAAACACCAAGGCGGCAAACAACAACGGCTTCTTACTCGAAACGTCAAACTTAGGCCTGTCTTGCTTTCTCACAAACGAGGCCAACACGCCAACCCACAAAAACACTTCAGTCACATACAAACTCACGTCTCCAAACGGCGAGGCCACGCCACCAATCAAGGTCGTCGCAAAAAGATAATGTGTCTGCCACGGCAGCAAAAAGAAGAAAGCCGTCAGCCACCACGTCAACCAACTATACTTAGCAAAAAATTCCTTTAAGAAGCGCATAGAGTATCTGCTAAAGCTTGAATAATCTCAGCCCGTCTATCATTCTCATGGAATTTTAACATAAAATCATTGACTACCACCCGCGTATCAACATTCCTCATTTCTCGAATGACACCAGTAAACCTCTTCTCCTGTATTTCCCGCGACTTCGCTTCGGCCAGGATCGGCAACGGCCAGGCTTTCATCTGTTTCGGCAGCCAACGGCTAACTCGTACCACGCTCTTAGCATTCGGTAGTACCTCGTCGACCCACCTGTTCATTACCCGCAACCTAGTCGCAATCCCCTTTTTATCCACCATTGGCACCAAAGTAGCCAACCAAAAAGCTAAATACGGGTCCTGTTCGTCAATTTTAAGCGACGCCAAATCCAGGTGATCACAATCTACAAAAAAACTACAACAAACCGGGTCAATCTTCGCTTCCCCTGGGCGTTTACGCAGCAGCGCCATCATCGCCACGGCTAGTAGTCTAACCGTCCATACTCGACCTGGCCGCGTCACTATAAACAAATCAATATCACTCTCCGCATTGGTGTGCTGCCAAGCTAGCGAGTTACAGACAAACACCCCTTCTACAAAGGGCAAACGTCCCAAATATTTCAACACCGGTGCCAGCACCCCATACTTCCGCAAAGCATCATGTAAGCGCAATTGCCTATCTTGCAGCTGTTCGTCAATACTTGTGCCGAGCGCATAAAACCCGTTCTTACTACTCACTCGTTCATTCAGCCAACTAGAATTCTGGAGTACATCTACCACCTCAGCCAACGCCCACTTTCCTTCCGGCGCATATAGCCACTTCCACACCTCAAACGCCGTCAACGGATATTTAAAATACGCAAAATAAGCCAGCACTCTAAAACAATCCCACTCGAGCACCGAAGCGAGCGATATGCTTTCGGGTTCGGTGAACATATTAAACAGGTTCAGAGACTATGAGCTTCTCTCCTCGACGCACCGCGTGAATAACACCAATCATGATAAATACGAAATCACGAATACGAATAATCGCCGTATAAGCCACCGCATTCAATTGCAAACCAAGCATGGAGAAGACAGCCGCATTACTACCCTCGTAAACTCCCAAACCGCCTGGTACCGGCAACAACAGGGCGAGGCCTGGCAACGTCGCCAACAAGAAACCATCACGGAAGCTAATTGGCACCCCAAAGAAATGCGTAATAAAGAACGCCTCCACCGCCTTGAACGACACCATGACAATGCTCAAGCAGACAATTAACGCCAAGCGTGCCTTCTTACCAGCAAAAAATTTACTCATGAGGCCTTCCGTTTCCACCAACCATTCATATGCCCCTTTCATCTTCTTAACCCTATTGAAGCGGAATAGTCTCATTAACGCCGAGAAGAAGCCATCCCCTTTAGCCAAGCGCCAAAAGAAAGCCAACAGAATTAGCACGATTACTACAATAAAGACGCCTGCTCCAGCCACCGCTTTAGTACCACCGAGTCCTTCACTGACCGCAATGATAATACCGGAAATAATGAACGCCACCACGGCCGAAATTTCAAAGGCTAGGTCCAGGACCACCGAACTCGTCGCTTCTTTTGCACTAATACCGTCTCCCACCAACATTGCCACCCTGATTGGCTCACCAGCTACCTGCGAGCCTGGCGTCAAATACCCAGCCGCATAACCACTCATCCGGTGCAAGAAGAAGCGACCCAAACTCAGCTTGTGCGTCGGCGCAATGTCGTCTGTAATCAACTTCCAACGCAAACTATAAAGTACAAAGTTAGTTAGTGAGATTGTAATGAAGCCTAAGCACGGCAAGATCCCGAACATCACTAAGCTATCATAGGTTTCCGTAGGTCCTGTACGCCAAATTAGCAAGGCGAACAAACCGCCACCAATCAAAAAAGCTAACAGAATTAACAGAGCCTTCTTAATACGATGTTTAGCTGTAGCCATATCGCTAGCTATTGTACCCTATCCAGTTTATTTGGCGACTACGTCAATTATTCCCGGCGTAGTAGGCGTAGCCTTGGTCTTGCCCAAGAAGAAATGGTACAAGCCAAAAGTTACTATCGTCGAAATTAAGATGTACAAAGTTAAGCCACCAGGCAACGTAGTCACACCAATCAGCAACGTCATGAGTGGCAACATTATTACCGTCATTCGGTTCATAGTTGCCGTCATATCTTCATCCATCGCCGCGGATGTCTGGCGCACCTCCTTCGGCGGACGTGCTCCCACCATCTGTTTAGCCTGGAAATACTGCGCAATCGCAGAAATTACCGCCAGAGGAATGGACACCTTGCCAAGATCAATGCCTAGGAACCAGTGGCCCATTTCACCCGGGTTATACACGAATGAGTAGAGATTAGCGGCATCAATCGTACCTAATCCGTTACGCAACACTTGATACAAAGTGATAAAAATCACTAACTGTATAATGGTCGGCAAACAAGAAGCAAACGGATTTACCTTGTTATTCTTGTACACGCTCATCAACTCCTTAGCCTGCGTTTCCTTATCATCCTTGTACTTTGCCTTAATCTCCGCAATCTTCGGTTGAATCTCCTGCATGTCCTTTTGCGACTTCATGCTCTTGTAAGTCAACGGGAACAAAATACCCTTGATCGAGACCGTCATGATGATAATCGCCAAGCCCAAGCCACCACCCGGAATCAGGTTAAATAGCAGAACTAGCAAGTTGTACAGCGGCTGGTAAAGGATGGTGAAAAAGATATTTCCCATACTTATTCAGCTGTCCCTTCAAGAATTGGTTCAATGGACGACTCGGCTGCTTCTACGTCAGCGGCCGCAATTTTTGGTGCGCCGTCTTCCTGAATATTCAACTTCCAACCGGTCAACTTAGCAGCCAAACGGACGTTCTGACCACCACGGCCAATTGCCAACGACAACTGATCAGCGGCCACCAGTGCAGTCGCCGAGCGTTCATCGTCATGAATCGTAATCGAAGTAATTTTACTTGGAGCCAACGCGTGACGGATGAATTCTTTTGGCTCTTCACTCCATTCAATCACGTCAATCTTCTCACCCGAGATTTCGGAAATAATCGTCTGAATACGGCTACCACGTTGTCCAATACAAGCACCAATCGGGTCAATTGTTGCATCCGTCGACGCTACGGCTACCTTCGTGCGAGCACCAGCTTCACGAGCAATCGACTTAATCACCACGATTCCTTCAGCTACCTCTGGAATTTCAATGTCAAACAAACGGCGCACCAAACATTCATGCGTACGTGAGAGCAAAATCTGCGGTCCGCGTGGGCCGACGGAAACTTCACGCACATAAACCTTAATGCGGTCGCCGGACTGGTAACGCTCGTTGGCCATCTGATCCTCTGGCTTCAAAATACCGGCGGTACGACCAATATCAATGAGTACTATGCGACCTTCACGACGCTGCACCGTACCAACCAACACTTCGCCTTCCTGGCCCTTGTACTCATTGAACACAATCTCGCGCTCAGCCTCACGCAACTTTTGCGTAATCACCTGTTTGGCGGTCATGGCTGCCATGCGACCAAACTCGCCAGCTGTTGGCAATTCCGTGCGCAAAACATCGCCCACCTTGGCAGACAACTTGAGAATCTTGGCCTGTGACTCCATGATATCCGTCTTTGGGTTGAACTTAACCGCGCCTTCCACAACAACATCTTCTTTCTCCGGACGGTTATCCCCAATGGCGTGAGCTGCTTCACGAGCGGCAGCCTTCTCCGCTTCCTTCTTTTCGAGCGCCTCACGTTCTTCATCCGTAATATCAGCTACCACCGTCTTCACGTCAAATACGCGAACTGCGGCTGTTTCTGGGTCAAACTCTGCCTCCAAATTATGATACCTATCACCAAAATCCTTACGGTACGCGGCGGCCAAAGCAGCCTCAATAGTCTCTAAAACTGATTCATACTCCAAACCCTTTTCATCACAAATCTGACGGATTGCTTGTTCAATTACACTGGACATAGGCTTGTTGGCTGACAATTGTTATTAAATTTATCTTTCGTTTGCTCAATTATAGCATATAAACCCGGCCATCAGCCGAGTTCAATACTTGGACGATATCACACCCTTCTAAACCTTTCAACTCAGGCCTGTAGTCAACGAAGACGAGCGGGATGTCCCTTTCGTCGACCGAGGGACGCGCGTTTATATGTCGACAATTCACTCAAATA
>CAYHFQ010000003.1:0-96171 GCA_964355955.1 uncultured Gammaproteobacteria bacterium | reverse complement strand
ACATTAATCATCATTCCTGTATGTTCAGTAAAGTTGAATTGTTTTTTTCAGTTGTGTTCAATTAGTCACCGACTGATAACCCAACAACATAAAAACAATTTGTCCCCAGGTAGCCAACCAGTCACAATTTGTGACCACTTGAACTAAGTATCCAAAATATATGACTATCGTTCCATTCGAGCATCGTGATATACGTAAAATCTGGCATAAAGAGCAGTGGTATTTTTCGGTTATCGATATCGTAGCTGCTCTCATCAGTCAGCCGAATTTCAAAAAAGCCCAAAGTTACTGGACCACATTGAAAAATCGTTTAAGAAGTGAAGGAAGTCAGTTTGTCACAAATTGTGACAAACTGAAATTACCCTCTGCAGATGGTAAATCATATAAGACAGACGTAGCTGGAATACAAGATTTATTGCGTCTCATCCAATCCATCCCCTCACCAAAAGCCGAACCTCTAAAACTCTGGCTCGCCAAAGTCGGCACCGAGCGCATCGCCGAGATCCAGGATCCATCGCAAGGCATCGATCGAGCTCGCGAGTTATGGAAGAAGTACGGTCGCAGCGAAAAATGGATTCAGCAACGCATGATGGGGCAGGAGACGCGCAATAAACTGACTGATTATTGGCAGGAGAACGGCGTCAAAAAAGGCGACGAGTACGCCATTCTCACCAATATTATTCATCAGCAGTGGGCCGACTTGAACATCAAAGATCATAAGAAGTTGAAGAGTCTCGGGCCAGCCAACAATCTTCGTGATCACATGAATGAAGCTGAGCTCATTCTCACCGCCCTCGCCGAAATGTCGACGCGACAAATCGCCGAAAGCATGGAGGCTAAAGGTTTAACAGAGAATAAAATACCGGCCAAAAAAGGTGGCCAAGTCGCTAAGAACGCACGCAAAGAACTGGAGAATAAGACAGGCAAAAGTGTCATCACCGGCGAAAACTTTCTACCTAAAAAGAAAACGATAAAGAAACTAAAATAATATGACATCTAGCAATATCTCCCAACTCTCATCCCTCGTCGGCGAAACAATTACTCTCCAAGGCTGGGCCTACAATTTCCGCAGCAGCGGCAAAATCTTCTTCTTACAATTCCGTGACGGCAGCGGCCGCGTGCAGGTGGTCTACTCGGCAGGGGATTTGCCAGCCGAGCAGTGGGAGGCGCTCAAATCACTGACCCTCGAGTCTTCCGTCACCATCACCGGTATCGTCAAAGCCGAGCCTCGTGCGCCAAGCGGCTTTGAAATCCAAGGCACAGCATTCAACGTCATCGCTCTCGCCCCAGAAGATTATCCAATCGCCAACAAGGAACACGGCCCAGACTTCCTTTTTGACAACCGCGATCTCTACCTCCGCAGCGCCACGCCTTGGGCGACTTTAAGAATTCGTGACCAGGTCTTCTACAGCATCGAGCAATTCTTCCACGAAGCCGGTTTCATCCGCTTTGACACCCCAATCTTGCAGCCAACTAGCTGTGAAGACACCACTCAGCTTTTCAGCGTCGACTACTACGGTAACCCCATGTATCTCTCACAATCCGGCCAGCTTTATAGCGAAGCGGGCATTATGAGCTTCGGCAAAGTTTACGACTTCGGCCCAGTCTTCCGCGCGGAAAAGAGCAAGACGCGCCACCACCTCTCGGAGCTCTGGATGATGGACGCCGAAATGGCCTTCCACGACCAAGCCGACAACATGGCCATTCAGGAACGCATGGTCAAGCGCATCGTCGGCGACGTCCTCAAATATTGCGCCCCCGAGTTGAAGATCCTCGAGCGCGACACCACCCTCCTGCAAAAACTGGTCGACGAACCATTCGTCCACCTCAAGCACGCCGAAGCTAAGGCTATTCTCATCGCGGACGGTATTGCGGACGTGGATCCGTTAGACGACATGGGCACCGAAGAAGAAATCTACCTCGGCAATAAATATCAACTACCAATTTTCATCGAGGATTATCCAGCCGCCGTCAAAGCTTTCTACATGAAGCGTTACGTCGACGAAGCTGGCGTGCTTCGCGCTAGGAATGCGGATCTCATCGCGCCAGAAGAGGGCCGCGAAATTATCGGTGGCAGTCAGCGTGAAGAAAGCTACGACGCGCTCAAAAAGGAAATTGTTGACCGCGGCTACCCCCTGGCCGAATACGATTGGTACTTAAACACCCGCAAATACGGCACCGTTCCGCACAGCGGCTTCGGCATTGGCCTCGAGCGCACCGTCCGTTGGATCACTGGCAACCACCACATCCGCGAAACCATCGCCTTCCCCCGCATGCTTAACCGTTCCACCCCATAAATCTACTCTCTACCATCTACAATCTACTAACTTCTCGTCTATGTCTCGCACCCTCGTCAAAGACCTCCCCTCAAAGCTCGGTGAAGTCGTCACCATCAAAGGCTGGCTCAACACCCTCCGTGACATGAGCAAGTTCGGTTTCGTCATCATTCGCGACCGTTCCGGCCTCGCCCAAACCGTTCTCAATGCCGAGCAACTCACCCAACTCCACGGCCTCCAGGTCGAGACTGTCTTATCCGTCACCGGTCTCATCGTCGAAAAGAAATCGAAGGATCCGTTGATTAAAGAAGTCGAAATGCAGGTCGAGACTTTAGAAATACTCTCACCTGTTGTCGACGTCGTGCCGGTAGAAATCGGCAAGCCCGTGCTCGACGTGAACCTGGACACCTTGCTCGATAACCGCGTGGTCACCCTCCGTCACCCTAAGCAGCGCGCCATCTTCCGCGTCCAGGCCGCCTTGGTCCACGGCTATCGCGCCTTCATGGAAGCACAAGGCTACACGGAAATTTTCTTTCCTGTCCTGGCCGGTGCTGCCTCCGAAGGCGGTGCCGAGTTCTTCAAGGTGGACTATTACGGCCGCGAAGCCACACTCACTCAATCCGCCCAGTTGTATAAGCAAATCACGATGGGCGTTTACGAAGGTGTTTATGGCCTCAGCTACTCCTTCCGCGCCGAAAAATTCGCCACCTCACGTCACTTGACCGAGTTCAACCAGCTCGAGTTTGAAGCTGGGTTTATCGACAATATCGAGGAACTCATGGACATCGAAGAAGCTGCCATTCGCCAGATGGTTGCCACCGTGGAGCGTGATTGCGCTGTGGAACTTACACTTCTCGAAACCGTCCTCCCACCACTCGGCGAACGTTTCCCTCGCATCAAACTAGCCGACGCTTTGGCTGCCTACCGCGACGAAGCCGGCGTCGACGAAACAGGGGAGCCAGACCTCTCACCAGCGGCCGAGAAGTGGCTCTCCAAAGAATGGGCCCCTAAGCACCACAACTGCGGCTTTGTCTTCGTCACCGACTGGACGCCAGGCAAACGCCCGTTCTACGCCAAGGTGGATCCGACCGACCCGAACAACACCCTCACTTTCGACGTCATCGGTTGGGGGAGTGAAATTACCTCCGGCGGCATGCGTATTAACCGCTACGACGAACAGCTGGCCCGCATTGTCGAGAAGGGCTTGAACCCGGCCGATTTCGAGGACTACTTGACCATGCACAAATTCGGCATCCCACCAGAAGGCGGCTTCGCTATTGGTTTGCAGCGCCTCACCCAAAACATCTTGAGCCTCGCGAACGTCAAGGAAGCAACAGTTTTTCCTCGAGATGTACAGCGACTGAGACCGTAAAAATTTGGTCTACCTCAAAGGTATATCTTTGAGGTAGACCACTTATCCCCAGTTTTAGCAGTTCGTGTTACAATCAGGTCATGGATTTCGCCGTCAAAAACGAGGAATTCTCGGGTCCTCTGGAGCTCCTCCTCGAGCTCATAGAAAAGAAGGACCTCGAGATAGCCAAAATTTCGTTAGCCAAAGTTGCTGACGATTTTTTGCTGTACTTACAAGAAACTCACGTCCCCGCCGACGGCCTGGCCGACTTCCTCCTCGTCGCCTCCCGCCTCATTTACCTCAAAAGCCGCGAACTACTCCCGTTCCTGCGCCTGGTCGACGAAGACCTCGCCTCAGACGTCCTGGCCGAGCAACTCCGCATTTACCGCGAATTCGTGGACGCTGCCGAACGCCTCGAGGAACGTTACGGTCAGCACCTCCTCTTCCCCCGGCCGTATGTAAAGTCCTCCCCCAGTTATGGGGGAGCTAGAGGGGGCTTGAACTTCGGCGGGAGGCCACCGACAGCTTCCGCTCTCGCCGACGCCTACCGCGACATCCAAAAACGCCTCGAGCCCTTCTTCGCCCTCACGGCAGTCTCGTTGGAGCGAGTAAAGTCAGTTGAGGAACGGATCGACGAACTTCGCGAAGCCATTTCCTTAAACGCCAGCCTCAGCTTCAATCAAGTTACAGCCGGCGCCCAAAAGAAGATCGACGTCGTCATGAGCTTTCTGGCTCTCCTCGAACTCCTCCGCCGCAACATCATCCGTACAACTCAGAATAGTACCTGGGGCGACATCATGATTCACCGCATCGATTAATATGGACAACGAATTACTCCGCAGCCAACTTGAATCCCTCCTCTTCGTCCTCACGAAGCCAATTTCGCGCAAGCAACTTGCTAAACTCGTAGGCGTGGCCGAGGCCGAAGTCAACTCTGCTATTACTGCTCTGGCCGCCGCCCGTAACTCGTTATCTTCTGGCATCCATCTTCTCCTCGACGATGATCTCGTGCAGCTCGTTACCAACCCCGAGCACGCCGAGTTGGTCGCCAAAGCTACCAACGTGGAGCTCGACACGGAACTCACTCGTCCATCACTGGAAACTCTCACTATCATCGCTTACCGTGGCCCCCTCACCAAGCCAGAAATCGAAGCCATCCGCGGCGTCAATTGCTCGTTAATTCTTCGTAACCTCCAGCTCCGTGGCCTGGTCGACGAGCGTGACGACGTCGTCAAAATGCAGCCCACTTATCGCCTAT
The DNA here is from genome assembly GCA_964355955.1 of uncultured Gammaproteobacteria bacterium. Taxonomy (GTDB): domain Bacteria; phylum Patescibacteriota; class Patescibacteriia; order UBA9934; family UBA9934; genus UBA11707. Next base: position 91,286 of record CAYHFQ010000003.1, on the reverse strand, counting down.
CCACGGACGCTCTCCGCTTCTTCGGCGTCCACGAAGTCTCGGAACTGCCCGACTACAGCACTCTCCACGTCAATGCGAAGATTGATGCGTTGTTGAGTAACCTGACGGATAGTAGACTGTAGAATGTAGACGGTAGAATAATTAATACTGGGAGTGGTCTACTATCTACCAACTACAATCTACTTTCTGAAATACCTATGATCCCCAACGTCATCGCTCAACTCCTGCTTGCCGTCAGCCTGGTCAACCTTTTTCCTAGCTCCGGCACCACCCTCAACTCGGCGACCTCTTGGTTCGCCACTTTGCCGTTAGCTGCCGATCGCATCACGCCACCAACCAAGACGGATCTCGACTCCTACGGCATCGTCACCTCAGCTGCTAGCGCCATTGTTATCGACGACGCGAGCGGCGCCATTCTCTACTCCGAACAGCCCGACGACGTCCGTGCCATTGGCAGCATCACCAAACTCATGACCATCCTCGTTTTCATGGATAGCAATCCCAAGCTAGACTCGCGTATTACCGTCATCGGCGACGACTACGTTGGCGGGGGACGCGTCTACCTCCGCTTTGACGACGCCGTTACTATGCGCGATGTTCTGCGCGCCAGCTTGGTCGGCAGCGACAACACAGCCACCAAAGCCCTCTCCCGTTTTTCCGGCCTTTCACCCGAAGATTTTATTACTGCCATGAACAAAAAAGCCACGGATCTCGGCATGACGAGTACTCACTACGTCGATGTCAGCGGGGTCGACTCAGGCAACGTCTCAACCGCTCGCGACCTCACCAAAATCCTCTCCGCCGCCGCCGCTAATCCAACCATGGCTGCTATAATGCCCAAGAGCCAAGTCACCGTGACTCAGGCCAGCGGTTACTCCGTCGACATCGACGCTACGGACGAACTGCTCACGAGCTACATGAACACGGGTGACTATCAGGTGGTAGCAGGGAAGACCGGCTTTATTCCGGAGGCCGGCTACTGTTTTGCCACCCTTATCAAGCACGATGGTCATGCTCTCCGCGTCGTCGTCCTTGGCGCCGAGTCCAAATCCGCCCGTTTCAAAGACGCCAAAGGCCTCGCCGCCTGGGCCTTCAAAACCTTTAGTTGGGAATAAAATAATCTATGGTTGAGCTCATCATCAACTTCTTCGAGTCCTGGCCACATTGGCTAGCTACCATGTTGCTCTCCGGCCTCCCGCTGACCGAGCTCCGCTTAACCATTCCGCTCGCCATCCATTCCTGGAACATCAGTCCTATGGACGCCTATGGCCTGGCCGTCTTAGGTACCATGATTCCATTTTTCCCCATTTTCTTCGGCCTCAAAGCGTTACGCGACTTCTGCTCTAAGCATCTCCCCAGGCTCGTCGCCCCCATCGACAAACTTCTCGTCCACGGCGAACATAAACTCAAAAAACAATACGAACGCTACGGCGCCATCGCCCTCTTCCTGCTCGCCAGCATTCCTCTCCCACTGGCCGGCCTCTGGTCTTCCGCCCTCGTCGCCGTCGCCCTCAAAATCCCATTCCGCACCGCCTTCGTCGCCATCGGCCTCGGCACCTTGGTCGCCGGCGGCCTCGTCACCCTCATCACAGCTGGTGCCAACGCTTGGTTCTAATCTATGACAACCAAACAGAACATTTCCTGGTCCACTAAAACTGTTCCTGCTGTTCTGACTGCCTTCACTACCAACGAACACGGCTTAACTCAAAATGAAGTCGCTAAACGGATCAAGAAATACGGGCCAAACTATTTGCCAGCCGGGAAGGTGGATAGTTTATGGTTGATTTTCCTCAGGCAATTTCAAAGCCCTCTAATTTATTTACTTTTAGCCGCCGCCGCTGTTATTTTAGCTATTGGTGAAGTTGTCGACGCTTCCATTATCTTCGCCGTTCTCTTATTCAACGCCATCATTGGCACCATTCAGGAGGGCAAAGCGCAAAACTCCCTGCTCGCCATCAAGAAGCTCACGGAAACTTCGGCCGTGGTTTTGCGGGCTGGCCAAGAGCTAATAATTTTAGATGTCGACGTTGTCCCTGGCGACATTATTATTTTGCAGGAGGGCTCGAAAGTCCCAGCCGATGCTCGCCTGATCTTCGCCAACACCCTCCGTCTTGACGAGGCCAGTTTAACTGGTGAGTCAGAATCAGTGCTGAAGGTCGACACCGAACTGACAGGCCTCAATCTACCGGTCGCTGACCAATCAAACATGGTCTTCAAGGGCACCTACGTATTAAGTGGCACCGGCACCGCCGTTGTTGTTGCGACTGGTTTAGCTACAGAAATTGGCAAAATTGCTCAAGCTATCGCTGCCGTCAATACGGAAATTCCCTTAAAAACCAACATTCGTTACCTTTCAAAAGTCATCATCGTTATTGTTGCCGTCGTCAGTTTATTGCTTGTCATCATTGGTTTGCTCTCCGGTGAGCCTCTCAAGGAATTACTCATCGCGGTTGTTTCCCTGTCGGTCTCAATTATTCCGGAAGGCTTACCCGTTGTGCTAACTTTAGTTTTAGCAACTGGCGTTTTGCGCATGTCCAAGCGTCATGTTTTGGTCAAACGTTTACCAGCTGTCGAGGCCCTAGGGCAAACAGAAATCATCGCTGTCGACAAAACCGGCACGCTCACCAGAAATGAAATGCTCCTCCAGCGTGTTTATGTCGACGGCCAGAGTTTCTCGCCGGCGGGGAACGGCTACGAGCCTCAAGGCCAGGTTAGTTTGAACGGCCAGGCGGTCAGCCCGTTGCATCATCCTGGATTAATGCTGAGCGGCAAAATCGCCTTACTCTGCGCCAATGCCCGACTTTTCTTCGTCCCAGCCACCAAATCCTGGCAAATTTCTGGCGACCCAACCGAGGCCGCCATGCTTGTCTTGGCTGAAAAGCTGGGTTTACCGCAAGACACACTAGAACAGACGGCCCCAAAAATCTTCGATCTACCCTTTGACTCACAGCGCAAATACCATGCCATTATTAGGTATGTGGATCAGCAGAACTATTTGACTGTGGCCGGCGCACCAGAAAACGTGCTCGAGCTCTGCGCTAATGTTTGGCAACAAGACGGGGAGACGACACTCACCAAGGCCAAGCGTCAGGCTCTGGAGGAAGAAATCAAGCAGCTCGCGGCCCAGGGCTTCCGGGTGATTGCTTTCGCTATGAATTCGGCTGCTGGTCAGACCATCAACGTCGACGCTCTGCCGCCCCTCACGTTTGTTGGTTTTTTTGGCATGAACGACGCCCTCCGCCCAGAAGTCAAAGCCGCTGTAGAGCACGTCCGAGCCGCCAACATGCGCGTAGTCATGATTACTGGCGACCATCGTCTCACCGCCCAAGCCATTGCTGCCCAAGCTGACATTTGGCGGCCGGGTGACTTAACTATTACCGGGGAAGAGATTGATCGCCTAACAGACGCTGATTTCGCTGAACAAATCGCCCACGCCACTGTTTTTGCCCGCGTCACGCCAGCTCACAAGCTACGGATTGTCGAGGCCTACCGGGCACGCGGCGAGGTTATTGCCATGACCGGTGACGGGGTCAATGACGCACCTTCACTGGTAGCCGCGGACATTGGGGTTGCCATGGGCAAGATTGGCACTGAAGTAGCCAAAGAAGCATCAGACATCGTGCTCCTCGACGACAATTTCGCCAGTATCGTGTCCGCCGTGGAAGAAGGCCGGGGGATTTACCAAACCATCAAAAAGGTTATTCTCTACCTGTTCTCAACCAACACCGGGGAAGTCATGGTCATCATTGGCGCGCTGCTCTTGGGCTTTCCTTTACCCTTGATTGCTGTCCAAATTATTTGGCTCAACTTTGTCACGGACTGCTTCCTCGACGTCGCCCTCGCCATGGAGCCCAAAGAAAAGGGGCTCATGAAAGGGAAGTTCACTAAGCCAAAAAAATGGATTGTGGACGGCCTTATGGCTCAGCGCATGTTCCTTATGGCCCTCACCATGACCATCGGCACGCTCTATCTTTACCATGACGCAATTGCGTTTGACATGACTAGAGCCTGGACTATCTCCCTCACTACACTCGCCGCCTTCCAATGGTTTAATGCCTGGAATTGTCGCTCCGCCAGTAAGTCAATTTTTCAGCTTAATCCCTTCTCCAATAAGTTCTTGGTCGGCGCCACGGTGATTGTCATCCTGCTCCAATTGGCCGCTCTCTACCTGCCATTCCTACAAAATATCTTACATACTACGCCACTCTCGCTAGCCGACTGGGCTCTCGTCTTGCTCGTCGCCGCTTCCATCATCGTAGTCGAAGAAATCCGTAAATTCTTCTACCGACACCAATTCGCCAAGTTTCTCTAGCCACTCATCACAAACAAAAATCCTCCGCCAAGGCGGGGGACTTTTGGTTGCAGGGGTCGGATTTGAACCGACGACCTTCGGGTTATGAGCCCGACGAGCTGCCGGGCTGCTCTACCCTGCGACGGGATAATAGCGTATTTAGAGAAATTGGTCAAACAAAAATCCCTAGCAAAGCTAGAGATTATTGGTGCCGCGGGAGGGACTCGAACCCTCAATCCCTTGCGGGAAACGGATTTTGAGTCCGTCGCGTATACCATTCCGCCACCGCGGCCAGATAGTTCAACGCGGGAAAATAGTAACAAACTGGGGCGATTTAGGCAACCCCTCGGCTTGTCAAAAAGCCTAACACTTGCTATAGTACCGCCGCAAACAGTCACGTAATTGTAGTAGAACTTTCTGAATTGAGACTAGTTTGGGTGCGGAACAAGCCGAGCTTTCGAGACTCACTAGAGCCGTGAGTTGAGGAAGTCGGCGTAGTGACAAGCCCAAAATAGGCCAATTCAGGAAGTTCTAGCATAGCTGGGTAGCTCAGTCGGTTAGAGCGAAGGACTCATAAGCCTTAGGTCGCGGGTTCGATTCCCGCCCCAGCTACCAAAAGAACAGCCTCCGGGCTGTTTTTTTAGTGTAGTTATAAAACCCTACTAATGCCACCTAAGGTCTGCTACACTTGCGTATACTATGACTACACATTCCCATCAGGCATTAGCACTAGGCATGGCTCTTTGTTCCGCCGCCTGCCAAGGCATCCCAATTCGCGACCTTACGGAGGCAGAAGAGATCGTGTTTGATGATCGCCTAAGCCAAATCGAGGCGTCACTTCCTTTTGTGGAGAGTCTTGGAAAATCAGCAGATGAAAAATTCGCCTTTGGCGGCAACAAGAAAGGAGCGGATCATTTTGTCGCTGACGTGCAAGCAACCTTTGATTTAGTCTTACAAAAAAAGAGTGAGGGAAATGTTTTTGCGCTTGATCCTGATGATGGCTGGAAATTCGCAGGAACCGACGGGTCGAAACTCGGAGGAATCTTTCATCCAGCCATTTTTCAACCCTCTTATATTGCCATCCGCGCAGACGGTGGTTGGCCAATGGAAGTAATAATGCATGAAGGCGCACACCCATTTGGTGCACATGACGGAAAAGTTCGTGCCTTTGTTCGCGGACCGGAATATACGCAAGAGAATAATAAAGCAGCTTTCGATACATACGCTGAAGAACGCGATTTCTCGTATCTCATGTCAGCATATTTCACCTTCGCCGATGATGAGATGTCTAAAATAGAGATCGCGATCAGTAGAATGGATGGTGCGCTAGAAACCTTACGCAGCGATGCGCTTGATGAGCAAAAGACATATATGCAGGAATCGGCACTCGCGGAACCGCTGGCGCAGGATAAAGAAGGCTGGATTAATGCTCGAGTAGCGCAAGAGTTTAAGTCAGGTGGGACGAATTTATATAGTGACATCGGTATTACAGGGGAAGAATACGGAAACGCACTCGGCGAGTCTGGTATTTATGAGTATGGACGCGAAATATGGGACGAGAAACTCAAGGAGCTCAGGGCTGAAATAACAGAAGGGAAGCGGCGTGAAATCGAAAGCGAGTTTCGTCCATCAGGGCCAAGCCGCCGTTAACGCGCGGCTGTTTGGAACATGGCCAAGCACGACGTCCAAAAGTTCGCCATGAGGATCGTTGTATTATTGAAGTAATTGATTATGATCAACTTCGAACCCACTAAAACCGCTGTCATCGTACTCGACATCCAAAATGACTTTTGTGCCGACGACGGGGCTTTTGCTAAGAACTTAGGGTGGGGGACTGAGCAGATTAGACTGATGGTGCCGCAGCTTATTGATTTCGTTGATCAAATGCGGAGCCGTGGTTTATTGATCGTATTCAGTCAGATGGTTAATTCCAAAGAAGAGTCTCCTAGTAATCTCCAAGAAAAGCTGTCTAGCGGTGCTGAAAGTGGGGCCGCCACCTGGCCGTTTGGTTTAGCGCGTGGCAGTCAGGGCTACGACTTTTACCAGATCCAACCGCAAGCTGACGACGTCGTCCTCGAGAAAAAGTATTACGATATCTTCAGCAATGCCGAGCTATTGCCATTACTCAAACAACATAACATCGAAACCATCATCGTGACCGGCCTTTACACGGAAGTTTGCGTTTTTGGTGCCGTCGAACGAGCCTTTACCGAAGGCTACCAGGTCATCGTTCCGAGCGACTTAGTAGCCAGCGTCGACCAACGTCAATCTCTCCGCACCGCCGCTTTGGAAATTATGGACGGATATTTAGCTCATGTCGCCATCTCTAGAGATTTAGGGGGAATATGATACTTAATATGCACTTCGAAAATCTCGCACTCGCCCTAGGCTACGGCTTCTTTTACGTCGACCTCATCTTCCAAATCCGTCGTCTTCTCAAAACACGGTCATCTCGTGACGTATCTGCGCAAGGCGTCACTGTCAGACTCGCCGCCGCCATTCTCTTTCAGCTCAAATACATCGCCGTAGCAGATCTCCCGCTAATCGCCGGCGGCCTCGTCTACACAATTCTTGTGGCAATTTACGCCCTACTTGCTTTTCGCTATAGAAATAAGAGCAATTTTTTGGCTTAGTTCCGAGCCCTGTCGTCGCGGTATTTTATTTGCTATACTCCTCCTATCCTTATGGCCTATATCGTCTCCGTCGTGAACCAAAAGGGTGGGGTGGGCAAAACCACCACATCCATCAATTTATCTGCTTATCTTGCCAGTTTTGGCAAACGTGTTTTGTTAGTAGACCTTGACCCACAGGGCAACGCCACGAGCGGCTTCGGCCACGACGTCAGCGACCTCATGGGTACTTACGAAGTCATCTCAGGTTCCCAAAAAGCCAAGGACGTCATCATTGCCACCGCCCACGACGGCCTCTCTATTCTGCCTGGCAGCGCCAACTTGGCCGGCAGTTCTGTGGAACTGGTCAACGAATTCAACCGCGAGCACAAACTCGCCAAAGCCTTGCTGGAGGTGCGGAACGACTACGACTACATCATTATCGACAACCCGCCATCCCTCGGCCTCCTCACCATCAACGGCCTAGTCGCCAGCGATAGCGTCCTCATTCCTGTGCAAGCCGAGTACTACGCGCTCGAAGGCATCGGCCAACTCATGCACACCGTCAACCTCATCCGCACCAACTTAAAACCGGAACTGGAGGTCATGGGCGCGGTCATCACCATGTTCGACACCCGCACCAATCTCTCGAATCAAGTTCTCCAAGAACTCTACAAACACTTCCCAGGCAAGATCTTCCGCTCTGTCATTCCGCGCAGCATTCGCCTGGCTGAAGCCCCGAGCTTCGGCAAATCAATTCTGCACTACGACCCCGAAAGCAAGGCCGCCAAGGCTTACGAGAGACTCGCTCGAGAATTCGTTACCCGTGAGGACGTCGCACCTGTTCAACAATAAAGTAGATTTATGGCCAAACAATTCGGTGGACTAGGCAGGGGACTCGGCTCGTTGATTCCTCAAATGACCCCAGCTCACGCGCCAACTCAGTCACCAACCGTCGCCACTGAAACTCCAATTATCGAGTCCCGTGTTGAACAACCAAATGTTTTAGAAAGCGTGGTCGACGAGGGCCTGCGCCTCATTCACGTTTCTCCTTCACAAATCGTCCCGAACCCACGTCAGCCTCGCCGCGAATTCACGCCCGAAGAACTGAGCGACTTGGCTAACAGCATTCGTGAGCACGGCATTTTGCAGCCTCTCACAGTGACGGACAAGGGTAACGGCCAGTACGAACTCATCGCTGGTGAACGCCGTTTGCGTGCCTCCGCTATTGCCGGCCTGGCAACCGTGCCAGTCGTCGTCCGCGAAGCTACTGATCGCGAAAAGCTCGAACTCGCCATCATCGAGAACGTGCAGCGCTCGGACTTGAATCCGGTCGAAGAAGCCTTGGCCTACAAAGCCCTCATGGAGGACTTTGGTTTGAGTCAAGAGGAGATGGCGGAACGCGTCGGCAAGAGTCGTCCCTTTATTACGAATGCTCTCCGCTTGCTCGATTTGCCGGATGATATTCTAACCGCCATCAAAGAAGGTAAAATCAGCAAATCCGCCGGCCGCACCTTGTTGCAAGAAGGCAACGTCGCCCGTCAACGCGACCTCTTTGAACGCATGCTGAAAGGCGGCGTCAGCATCCGTGAAGCCGAACGCACCGTTAGGGCCCACGTCCGTCAGCCCCACCTTTTCCGTGACCCTAACCTAGAAGCCATCGAGCGCGAACTCCGCGAGAAAATCGGCACCAAAGTAGAAATCAAAATGACCACCCAAGCCAGCGGCCAGGTGATCATTCACTTCTACTCCAAGGACGACTTGAAGGCCCTCATCGAACATTTAACTTAGCTAGGGTTAGCCACAAAACAGGCAAGAGACCTTGACAAAAGGCCTCTTTTTTGTTATCATTTCAGGTCGTTGGCAACCCGCCAGCGCCACCTCCCACCTCTCTACAGGAGTCCACCATGACTGTTCCCGCTCATCTCATCTACTCCCGGTTCGGCTGCTGTCCTCAGACGCCGTACGCCAAGGACGTGCTGAAGACGCTCGCTGAGGCTCCAGCCGGACGGTTGGAGAGCTACGACGCCGCCTTCGACGCCGGGCTCGACGTCTACTGGAGCAACTGCTACCGTGTCGCGCTCCTCACCTACAAGTCGTGCCTCAAGTTGAAGACCGACGAGGGCAGGCTCATGCGGATCAGCATGAGCATTCTGACCGCGCTTACCTCCGAGGCTCGTTGTCTGTTCGACAGCGCCTACACCACCTTGCTCGAGGAACTCGAGCAGTTGCCCACCGACTTCGCGGCCCACGTTCACGACCGCGACTGGTTGATCCGGCACTGTCGCTGCTCCGCTTGCAACCGTCAATTCGACCAGGATCATGACTGGCGAACCGAGTTGCATCGTTGGACTGGTGACGTGGACGAGCGCGACATCAACGTCGACTGAACCTCTCGCACCCAGTGTGCGATGACGCCTCCGGATTCACTCCGGCAGAGCGCATCGCCCCTGGGTGCGTTTCTGTTTTTAACTCCGCCCCAACATCTTCGAAATAAACGACCGCTTCGTGGCTCGGAGCGCGTCTTTTATTTTCTCCCGCGCCTGGTGCGTCTTCACAAAACGCAGCCAATCCTCGTTCGGCAGCTTACGATTTTTGTCAGTCACAATTTCCACTACATCGCCACTTTTGAGCGGAGTGTCGAGCGGCGCGACGACCCGGTTCACTTGCGCCATCGTCGTTTTATTACCGATGTCGGTGTGGACAGCGTAAGCAAAATCAACAGGCGTCGAATCCTCCGGTAAGTCAATCACGTCGCCCCGGGGCGTGAACACGAAGATGCGGTCGCGGAACATGTCGAGCTTCATGTTGTCCAAATGGTCCATGAAAGTATCGCCGCTAATTTCTTTTTGAATTTTAGCGAACTCTTCCATCCAGGTGACGTGCTTGTTCTTGGCCGACCCTTCTTTATACCGCCAGTGCGCGGCAATACCGTACTCGTCCTCCTCGTGCATCTGCTGCGTGCGTATTTGAAACTCGACAATTGCCCCTTGGTCGTCAAACACGGTGGTGTGGAGTGAGCTATAACCGTTTGGTTTAGGTTGCGCGATATAATCCTTAATACGACCGGGGAGCGGCGTGTACAGGCTATGTAGAATGCCAAGCGCGGCATAACAGTCGGCCACACTGGGCACAATTATCCGCAAGGCCACAATGTCGTACACTTTGTCGATGTCATTACCGTATTTTTTGAGCTTCTTATATAGGCTATAACAATGTTTCATCCGGCCGTGGATGTCGACATAGTTGACGTTATGATCCTTCAACTCTTTTTCCACCGTCGGAATGGCGCGGTTCATGGCCGGCCCAAATTTACGCACACGCTCCTCGAGTAAATGCTGGGTCCAAGTGTAGTCGCGAGGGAAGAGGTACTTAAAAGCATGGTCCTCAAATTGACCACGATATTCCGCCATGCCTAGCCTATTAGCGATCGGGGCGTAAATCTCCATTACCTCCTTGGCAATCCGCAAACGCTTATGCTCCGGCCGGGCATACAGCGTCTCCATGTTGTGCATGCGGTCCGCAAACTTAATGAAGATGACGCGCACGTCCTCCGCCATCGCCACGAACATCTTGCGCAGGTTTTCAATGTAACGCTCCTCACCGCGGTACTTAACTTTACCGAGCTTGGTACAACTCGCCACCATGCCGGCAATATCTGCCCCGAATTCTTTTTCTACATCCTCGAGCGTTCTCTCCGTATCCTCCGGTACATCATGCAACAACCCAGCTGCAATTACTTCACTCGGCAAACGCAACTTAGCCAGCTTAACGGCCGTCTGAAAAACGTGATTAAAATACGGCTCACCCGTACTCCTTGTTTGCCCCTCATGTGCTAGCTTGGCATATTCATACGCCGTTTGCAGCAAAATCAAATCAAACTCGCTGTATCTCGCGTCGAGTACCACCTTTAAATCATCAAACGAAGGCATCTGCATACTCTTCTCAGAATAGGCCAAAAACCGTTTTATAACAATAGGCGAGGACACTGCGCCCCGCCTACTTCTTATTCCTCACTATCGTCACTCTTCTTTTTTCTCTTCCCCCAAGCCTTCTTTGGCGACGCTCGCTTCTTCGTGAGCATCTCAATCGCCATCTCGGGCGTCACGTCTTGCCAGGTAATTTTCTTTGGCACCGTCACGTTGGTCTTGCCGTCGGTAATATAATCACCAAAGCGTCCGCTGCGAATAACAATCTCACCTTTACTCGTCGGATCGGTTCCAAGTTCTGCCAGCGGTTTCATCGCCGCCGCCTTTTTAGCGATGCCTTCCGTACAAATCTGAATGGCGCGTTCGAGGCTGACTTCGGCTGGGTGATCTTCCGGCGGCAAAGTAATGTTGACGCTGCCACACTTTAAGTACGGGCCAAAGCGACCGAGGTTGGCAATGATGTCTTCGCCATTCGTGTGCTTACCAACCAAGCGGGGAAGCAAGAGCAACTTCAAAGCCTGGTCGAGGGTAATAGTATCCATCAGCTGATCTTTCGTTAAAGACGCTCGTGGCGGTTTCGGGTTCTCATCACTCACAATACCGCGCTGTACATAAGGTCCAAAACGTCCAGTTCGCACGATAATTTCGAGCCCATCAGCCGGGTCGAAGCCCAAGCTCTTCTCCTTCATCACGTCAGCTCGGCTCAAGTCGCCAGTCTTTTCCACGATCTGGGCATGGAACGGACCATAAAAGTCGCCCAAAATCTTCTGCCAGTCTTGTTTGCCCTCGGCGACCTCGTCGAGTTTACCTTCCATGTCTGCCGTAAAATCATAGCCGACGATATTGGGGAAATGCGTCTTCAGCAAATCCGTTACGATGATGGCAATGTCGGACGGGAAGAGCTTTTTATTGTCGTCGCGCAGCACATAGCCACGGTCAATAATCGTCGTCAAAGTTGGGGCGTAAGTGGAAGGGCGGCCAATGCCGTATTCTTCCAAGGCCTTAATTAAAGTCGCATCACTGTAACGGGCGGCTGGTTCGGTGAAGTGTTGTTCCGGCTTGATCTCCTTGGCTTCACCAATCACGTCACCTTGTGCCATTACCGGCAACAACTTGTCCTCGCTCGCTTGCCACACTTTCATGAAGCCAGGGAAGACCACTGTGCTGCCGTTCACGCGGAAAATATGTTTGTTGCCCAATAGGTCGACAGCCGTTCGACGCATCTTAGCGCTTGGCATCTGGCTCGCCACCGTGCGACGCCAAATCAAATCGTACAGTTTCCATTCACCGCTTTCGAGACTCGCTTGCAAGCTCTCTGGCGTGGCCGTCACATCAGTCGGACGAATGGCTTCGTGTGCTTCCTGGGCACCCTTGCTCTTGGTGGCATATTTAACTGCACCCTTAGCGTATTCAGCGCCGAACGTCGTCTTCAAATATTCTTGCGTGGCACCGGTAAACTGCTCCGCCAAATTCTGGGAGTCAGTACGCATGTAAGTGATCTTACCCGTTTCGTACAACTTCTGCGCCAAGGTCATGGTCTGCTTAGCGCTCATGCCTAAGCGGTTGTAAGCATCCTGCTGCAAGCTCGACGTCGTGAGAGGGATCGGCGGTTTACGCGACGCATCTTTCAACTCAATCTTATCGACAACAAAGCTGGCACCGGTAACATCGTCGACAATTCTCTTCGCGTCGGCCTCATTTTTGATATCGAGCTTCTCCAGCTTCTTACCGTCGATGCTATTCAACTTGGCTTCCAGCACGGCGCCGTCTTTCTCAAACGTCGCTTCAATCGTCCAGTATTCGCCGCTCTTAAAAGCATTACGTTCTAGCTCACGTTCAACAACTAAACGCACGGCCACGCTCTGCACACGTCCAGCCGAGAGTCCGCGTTGTACTTTCTTCCACAATAAAGGTGACAACTCGTAACCCACCAAGCGGTCAAGAATTCGACGTGTCTGCTGGGCGTTGACCATGTTCATGTCGATGGTCCTCGGATGCTCCACCGCGTTCACAATCGCGGCCTTGGTAATTTCGTGGAAAGTAATACGCTTAGCGGTCGCCACATCGAGCTTAAGTACCTCGGCAATATGCCAGGCAATAGCTTCTCCTTCACGGTCTTCGTCGGTTGCGAGGTAGACTTCATCCACACCCTTAGCCGCTTGTTTGAGTGCCGTCACCTTGGCCTTTTTATCTACCGGCACTTCGTAAGTTGGCGTAAAGCCATGCTCGACGTCGACCGCTGTGGACTTCTTCGGCAAGTCACGAATATGACCAAAAGAAGAAAGAATTGTGAATTCTTTCCCTAAAAATTTGGTAATGGTTTTAGCTTTAGTAGGGGACTCGACAATGACAAGTTTAGACATATTTGCTGCGAACGATAGCCTCCAGAGCTTGTTATGTCAATTTTCTTACGCAGCTTGTAAGGCCAAGTAGCGAGCAATTGCCATATCTCCTATGACGACGCCAGCCTCGGCCCTGCGCCAGCGCCCGAGTCATACGAGGTGAGACGGCTGGTGCGGTTGACGAGGCGCCGCTAGGAATAGGGGATTGGCGGTTGCGAGTTATTTAACTTGGCTAGATTGCCTTCTAACAATCGATTCTTCACTCACCCAATGTGTCCTTAATTCTCCAGCCAAATAGAGCGATCCTGTAATTAAAAGTGTATCTTCTGGTTTCATTTCGTCGAGTACCTGCTGCAGCGCCTCGTCGGCAAAGAGCCACGTCTTTCCTCGCTTACCCTTCGTAATCAGCTTAGCGAGCACTGCTGGATTCTCTGGTGCGCCATAGCCATGTTGGTAGCGCGTGGTATGGATGACGTCAGCCAGCGGTGCTAAAGCCTTGAGCATCGCCCCCGCATCTTTACTGTGCTTACAACCAAAGATGACATGCACTTTTCCTCGTTTCATCGACTTCAGTAGCTGCACCGTTCCGTTCATCTTGGCCTCATTGTGCGCCCCGTCGACAATTACGAGCGGCTTCTGACTCATCACCTCAAACCGGCAGGGCAGTCCCTTACTCTTCGCTAGCGCCTTCTCAATCACTTCGATTTTCACGCCCACCGCTTGCGCCGCTGCTGTCGCAATCAACGCGTTATGTAAGCGATGATCACCATTCGGAGCCTCAATAAATCTCACGCTGGCCTTCTTATCGCTCGCCACATCACTTATCAACTCCCGCAAATTCGCTTGGACGACGCCGGCAATAACCGCACAGCGCCCCGTAATAATTCCTACTTTTTCCTGCGCAATCTCCTCTACACTATTCCCTAAAATATCCGTATGATCCAGGTCGACGTTGGTAATCACCGCCACCTCTTTCTTCGGAATGACATTTGTCGAATCCCAGCGTCCACCGAGTCCCACCTCGAGCACACACCACTCAACCTTGGCCAACACGAAGGCCACCAGTGCGACGACGGTTGCGAGTTCGAAGTAGCTGAGCGTCTGCTTGCTTTCTTCTAGATGAATCGAATACGCCGCGATAACGAGCTCGATGGCTTGTATGAGTAGCTTCGGTTCAATCAACTTCTCATTCACTCTAAATCTTTCGAGCAGCGTCGTCGTGTGCGGCGACGTATAACTCGCCACAGCCCGACCATCCGCCAAGAGCATCTCGTGAATCAAGTTGGTCACACTACCTTTACCGCTCGTGCCCGTCACATGCACAAATTTTAATCTACGCTCGGGGTACTCGAGCTTGGCCAGTAACTGCTTGGTCCGTTTGAGCGACTCCTGCAAACTCTCCTGACTCCCGCGCCACGACGTCTCCAAATTACTGAGACCTATCAGGCGCTGTACGGCTTCTTTGTAATTTTTCATATTCACAGATTCAGATGATACAGATAGCAATGAGGCGAACGAATGCCGGCCCTGCGGAATCCCTCCGAGTCAGACGAGGTATGGTCGGGGATTCTGCGGTTGACGGCATGAGTGAGACGAAGTGCTGTCCGTATCATCTGAATCGACAAGTGAGTAATGTCTAACGCTTCGCCTCACCGAAGTCGTCAACCGCACCATCCGTCTCACCTCGTCTGACTCGGGCGCTGGTGCAGGGCCGACTTCAGCTCGTCTCATCGTCAGGCATTACTCACTTGCAGTTATCTCGTATAATTTCCACCACCAACATGCCGAGCGTAACCCTCAATCTCCATAATCGTCAACGTTCCGCCGACGATGTGGCTTGGCAGCGCGACTGCTATAGCAAGATCATCAATATGTTTTGGTTCGTGGTTTAAGAGCTCGAGAATCGCTCTAGCTTCTGGCGTAGCTGGCGGTATCATGGTTACTGGAGCTTCGGTGGCAGTTTCTCTTGGCGTTACACCGAGCACATTAAGAATGTCTTCGGCAGAAGTCACTACGTGGGCACCATCGCGACATAAACGATTAGTACCAACGGAAGTAGGGGAGTGAATCGAACCAGGCACGGCAAATACTTCACGATTTTCTCCTAAGGCCGCTCGGGCTGTTATTAACGAGCCGGATTTTTCTGCCGCTTCAACCACGAGTGTTCCCTTGCTCATGCCAGAAATTATGCGGTTACGGATAGGGAAATGATGAGTGTACGAAGGCATCTCCGGCGGATACTCGCTGATTATTGCTCCACCCTTGCTTACTATCTCCTCTGCTAATTCTATTTTCCTATAAGAATCATTAGCATCAAGCCCACAGCCAAGCACCGCAATCGTCTTACCATTTACGTTAACCGTTGCTCTGTGCGCCGCCTCATCAATACCCCAGGCTAAACCACTGACGATTACCAAGTGATGGCGCGCCAGCTTCTCGGACAACTCAGCAGCCACTTTCAAGCCGTACGGTGTAGCCTGACGCGACCCCACCACGCCGACCAACAGCGCATCGGCCGGTGGCAACGTACCGCGGTAGTAGAGGACGTACGGTGCGTCGTGAATGGCGCGGAGCAGTTGCGGGTACTCTGGGTCGTCGAGCGTTACCAGGCTTATTCCGCGTTTCAATGTGTCATCGAGCAAGGCTTGCGGGTTTTGCGTGGCGCGCCAGTCAATAAACTTTTTCGCCATGCCGTGCGTCAGGCCGCCACTCTGCAACTCATCGATATTAGCCCGCCAAATATTCTCATCCGTCCCCAAAACTTCAAGCAAGCTCGCATGACGGACTGGGCCGATGGTGAGGTCGTCAAAATGCGTGAGAGCTAAGCGGTAGGGGGAGATCATGTGGCGATAGTTACGGTTTTTTCTTGGACGCCAGTCACTCTGGCTTCGTTGATGAGTTCAATCACCACGTCTAATTTATGCTCGAGCAGCGTCATTTCCTCCGCCTTAAAATTCTGCAATACAAACTCTTCGAGTGGTACTCGTTCTGGTGGATTGCCGAGTCCGATACGGAAACGAGCGAACGGATCGCCGTTGTGCGCGATGATCGACTTCAGCCCATTATGTCCGCCAGCACTGCCACCACGGCGTACTCGCACCTGGTCATTCGCAATCGCCGCGTCGTCGTAAACCACCCACACTCGTTCAATCGTAATCTTATAGCGATGCATGAGCGACGCCACTGCGAGGCCAGAATTATTCATGAAAGTTTGTGGCTTCACTAGTACTATCTTCATCTCGCCGACAATCACCTCCGCTACCTCGGCTTTTGCTGTGTTATTCACGCGCCAGCTCCCGCCCCACTCATCAGCTAACTTATCAAGCGCCAAAAAACCCGCATTGTGGCGGGTCTTCTTATACGCTACACCTGGATTACCGAGTCCCACGATCATGATTGCCATAGAGTATGAAAGTTGGTAGATAGTAGTTGGTAGTCGGTAGTTTAAACTTTTTAGCAAGACGAAGGCCTTTAAGAGCGAGCGACTGCCGTGTCTCCTGTGACGACACTAGCCTCGGCCCTGCGTCGAGCTCCCGAGTCAGACGAGGTCAGTGAGCTCGTGCGGTTGACGAGGCGCAGCTAGGAACAGGAGATACGGCGGTTGCGAGCGACCTAATTATGTCTCCCACCCATCTTCGTCTTCACCCTCTTCATCGGCGTACGTGCTTCACCATGCTTACGTTGCACTGCTAACACGCGGATAGAAACTGGCGTACCTACAAAGTTAAATTCATCACGCATCAAACGTTCCAAGAACCGTACGTAGCTGTCGGCCAACGCATCTTCGCGTGGGGCGTTGATAGTCAAACGGAAGCGTGGTGGATTGATCGTGGTCTGCACAAACTCCGTAATGTTTGGGTGCCAAGTACCCTTGTTCTTGCTCGGCTTGTGCTTAGCGATACACTTCGAAATAAACTCCTTACACTCGGTATCCATGAGCTGCGTAAAGCGGCTGCTGAAGACGGTCGAAATCTTCTTCATGATGTCGCCCACGCGTTGACCAGTCAAAGCGGAAATGAAGAGAATCGGCGCGTAGTTAATCTGCGGCAAATGCGCGCGAATATATTCCTCGTATTTAAGAATAGTCGTCGTGTCCTTGTCTGGAATCAAATCCCACTTGTTAGCAATAATGACGACGCTGGTGCCGTGTTCCGCAATCAAACCAGCCAAACGCTTATTCTGCACGTCAATCTTCTGGCTCATGTCTAGCACGAACAGGACGACGTTTACCTTCTTTAATAATTCCACAGTCTGCTTAACGCCGTGCTTTTCAAGGAAGCTACCAGCCTGCAAACGTCGTGATTGGCGGCGGATACCAGCCGTGTCCACAAAAACGTAGTTCTGCTTGCCAATTTTGACGCTCACTTCGTTTGGCTGACGAGTGGTGTGGGCCAAGGACGACGCGATGAAGCGCTTCTCACCCAAAATCGCATTTAGCAAAGTGGACTTACCAACGTTTGGCTCACCAAGTACTGCTACCTGCATGGGAATTACTGATGTCACTTCGATCGGTGGGGCGCCAGCTTTGTTCAAGCCAACGTAGACTTCGTCGAGCAAGTCACCAGCCGCAATACCGCGCGCCGCGGAAACGGCTAATGGACGGTTAAGTGGCCAAGACTTCCAAGTCTCGCTTTCCACACTGGCGCGGAGGGCTGGAGTATCGCCCTTGTTGCCAACGACAATCACTGGCTTACCAGCAGCGAATAATTTCTTAGCAATCACGTAGTCGTCAACTGTTGGGCCGACGGTCAAGTCTACCAAGAAACAAACCAAGTCCGCTTCCTTAATAGCGTATTCGGTCTGCTCAATGACGCCGCGTTCAATTTCTAATTTCGGGTCGACGTCCAAGCCGCCAGTGTCGATCAAGCGAATCACCAGACCGCGCCAAATACAGTCCGCTTCAAAACGGTCTCGAGTGGTACCGGCGACGTCCGACACGAGCGAGCGTTGCTCCTCAATCAATTTATTAAAAAGCGTCGACTTACCGACGTTTGTACGTCCAATTAAAGCAACCTTTGGGATTCTAACCGTTTCGGGAGTTGTAGTAGACGACATAGAGCTATTTCAATACGAGAGAAGTCGCATCTTGTCCTACTATTATCAAAAAGTCAACTTTTTCGCTTGTTTTAGCCTCATCACTGCTAGAAACTGTTTGCAGGCTAGTTGGTACGACGTTGTCTGCGTAGATCCAGCCCTCGTCGGTCAAAACCACGTCTGCCCCTAAAAACTGCTTTAATGTTGCTAATTCCGCAGCTTTTCGGCCATTAGTTAGGTCGTAAATAGTTGTTTTGAGAACTGCTCGGTCGCTGGCATTGCCCACGCTGACCACTTCATAGCTCGAACCAGTCAGGCGGGCGGCTGTTTGGTAAGCTAGGCCAGAAATCTGTGTGCCATTTTGAATTTCCACCTTAACCGACTGTGTCGTGGCAGCGGCGACTGGCGCACTTGCGCTAGCTTTAGCTCCAGCAGACACGAACATATTAGCCGCAATCTTCTGAATATCGCTCCAATTATCACTCTTTGGCAAAATAATGAAGCCAGCAGTAGCCGTGGTGGTGCTGTAAAGCGGACTGCCTGGGCTGGTGTCGAGTACCTGCATGGCCACTGCTTTAGGGTCAATGCTCGGTACATACTTGGCCATCTTAATCATCTCCCAAACCGAAAGGTTGGTGGTGATGTGACTGCTGAGCGTACTAAAAAGCTTGGTCAACTTAACCGGATTTAATAAAACACCAAGCGACAAAGCCTGCTCCTTGGCTGCCATTAAGATTTTCTGCTGACGAGCCGCTCGGGCATAATCCGTCCCTTCGCCGTTGTTACCATGACGAGAGCGAGCATAGTCCAAAGCTTCAGCACCACTCATGTGGGTGTAGCCTTGGGTGAAGTGCAGAGTCTTGTAAGTTGGCGAGCCCTCATATTCAGGGAACTGGTAGTCGTCAAAGCTCTTATCAATATAAACGTTAATACCACCCAACTGGTCAATCAGTTTAGAAAAGCCGTCAAAGTCGACGCGAATCGTATAATCAATCGGTTGACCGACGACGCTGCTGACCACGTCGGACCCCAATTTGAGCCCCTGCCCAGCCCCAGACATTTCGCCGTAAGCATTGGCGTGGTTAATTTTGCCGCTGCTGTAGCCAGGAATTGCTACGTATAAATCGCGGGGGATTGAGAGCATACCAAGCTCCGCTGTGCTCGGCTTGAAACTGCCGAACATGATTGTGTCCGCCAACTGTCCACCGTCGTGACCGGCTCCACCAATGCCCATTAATAAAAAGTTAATGCGGTCAGTTTCCTCGCCGACTAGCGGGCGGTCGGGGCTACCAACCAAATGTGAGAGACCGGAGGTAATTGTGGAGAAAATGGACAAGCTGCCAATATCAGTTTCATCGCCGTGCGTGATCTTGGCAATTTTATAGGAAAAAAAAGTTCCCACAATCGCTCCAACTACCAGCACTCCAGCAATATATCGGCCAGTACGCGAAACTTTGGCGCGCACTACACGCTCCACCGGCACTTCATACTTTTGCTGCAAAAAATCGACTGAATTCTGGTCAGACATAACTACTGGGAGTATAGCTGAATCATCAAAATTAAACAACGCCGCCCGGTTGCTCATCACCTCAATTTCTGGTATAATTGAGCTAATAAAAGTGATGTTATGAAGAAGGCGATTCAACGCAGGGCTATTAGTAAGAAGGCTAAGCCTAAATTCAGCGAGCGCACCATCAAGAACGCTATCTCGCAATCTCTTAAAATGGAGGGAATTAGTCTGCGCCGCGCCCTAAAGAACACGGCATTAATTAAGAAGCTTAAACAATATGCCTGAACATTCTCGTTATCAGAGTTCCGCTAAGGAAGCTGGAATGGACGGGGAAGTGCTGAAAAATAAGCCCGGACTTTCTAGCCAGGTAGAGCTCATGGACGCTGAAGCATATTATTTCGATCGAGCCTTTCGTTCTTTTATAGTCACTGAACCGATCAGTTCGTTTACTTTTGATACTGTACTACTGCTTTCAATTCATAAATATTTTTTTGGGCCACTCTATACTTGGGCTGGTCAATTACGCACGGTCAATATCAGTAAAGGCGAAACGATGTTTTGCTCGGCTAATTTTATCAGCTCGGCTCTGGCAGATTTCGAACTCACCCTCAAACAAAATACACCAACTTCTACCGACGATAAGAAACAGGTCGCAGCCAAGCTCGCCCTCATTCATTGCGAGCTCAACGCTATTCACCCCTTCCGCGAAGGCAACGGCCGCACCATTCGTCTTTTCCTCGATCTCTTCGCTATTCGTGCTGGTTATAACCCCATTCTCTGGAATAAGCGCCCACACAAGGCTTACATCCAAGCCTGCATCGCTGGCATGAACCAGGACTACACGTTCATGTCGAGCATCATCCACGCCGGTCTCACTAAAAGACGTAGGGCTTGATTATTCTCGCTTAAAACACTATTATTGCCCCGTTCTGAATTGAGGCCAATTCGGCAGTTCTATCTAGGATATTTAGCTCAGTTGGTTAGAGCGCTGTCCTCACACGACAGAGGTCGGTGGTTCGAGCCCACCAATGTCCACCAAAAAATCACGACTCCGGTCGTGATTTTTTTGCGTTATAAACGGGTTAATGTTTGACTTTTATCGTAAATTAAACTATAATTATTCGTCGATCATTTCCTAGTATCGACGTCCACCTCACCCTCAGGAGTCCCGAATGAACATCAAGAAACTCAGCGTCAATATCGGCAAGCGACTGGTCGACCTCGCCAACCTTCCGGACAGCCACCCGGACGTCCAAGTACTCATGAAGCTGTCGACCAACTCGCAGTCCATCATCACCATCGAGATCCCTGCGACCGACGAGGCTGCCTCCGCCCTCGGCCGCTTGCTCTACAGCCAGCCCGAACAGATGAAGGGCACGAACATCCCGCAGGGTGACTTCACCCCCGAGCAGGTGACGCAGCTCTCGAGGAAGTTCTACGACCTCACTATCTCAGTGCGGACAGCGAACTGCTTCGAGGCCCAGCGGTGGATCTACGTCTGGCAGGTCGCGGAGAAGAATGAGGCCGAGCTCCTCAAGACCAAGGACTTCGGCCGCAAATCACTCAGCCAGATCAAGGAGCTGCTCACCGAGCTCAATCTTCAGCTCAACATGAACCTCAGCTCCATCAAGGACCAGCTGCCCCAACCTCCCCGGTAGACCCGAGCCACAGGTCGACCTCACCGTTCGCCGTCCACCACGAGTCGCCCCTACCGGCTGCTCTGGTGGGCGGCGACTTCGTTACTTGATTTTTTTTCGCTGTTTACCTCGCTGGCTTGTAAATGACACCCGCTTTTAGATTCGCCAGTGTCAGTTGATTAGCCTCCAATAAGTTATCAGGTTGATTATTCAGATCGAACCAGCGCCACTCTAAACATTTATTCGGCTCCATGATTTTCGGTTCACCACCTAAATATTGCGCTCGCACCGTTATTGCCAGGTGATGTTTGTTATCGGTTTCGATATACCTCATTTCATCAGCTAACGAAATGACAGACAATTCTCCCACATCGAGATCGGTCTCTTCTTTCACCTCACGACTCACAGTCTCAAAGATTGTTTCGCCGAACTCTAAATGTCCGCCAGGAAAACTCCACTCGCCAGCTCCGTGCGATCCCTTCCTTAGTCCTAATAGAATTTGCCCCTGTGCATTTTGTATCATGACGCCAACGCCGACTCTTGGTCTCGGTTTCTCACCATTTGCATTCATTTCCATAGTGATAGAAGAATAGCCCTGTCAGACTAAATAATCAAACACATTTTCCTTGGCTTGGTTCTATGGTATCTTCTAAATATATATGCAATACACTACTGTTATCCAAAAATTAGCTGATTGGTACCTCGGTTGGGCGGAAGAAGTACCTGGTGTTAATACCCAAATTTAGCTATGGCAAACTTCGATCATATTTACTTGAAGGTTACGTCACTAGATGATGCCATCTCTTTCTACGAAGGCATATTTGGTAAGAGGATCACGCATCGAGAGGGCGACCGGTGGGCTGATTTTGACGATGGTACAGGGGTATATTTTGGCATTCTGAATGTTTCGATTGCTCACGAAGAGATGTTGATAGGGAATAATGTCATGCCTGCTTTAAAGACGGAAGACATTGAAAAAGAGCATTCGCGTATTGCGAATTTGCATCCAAAAAGTATTTCGACGATTTCTACTATTCTACAGCCAGCAGAATATAAATACTTTGAATTTATTGATTTGTGGGGGAATACCTGGGAGGTCGCTCAGTATAATTACTAAATTAGAATTGCATTAATATACAGCTGGCGATGAAGTGATTATTTAATCAGGTTTCGTGTATCTTTTTAATATATATGACAAAATATTCCCCAACTACAGCAGACGGCAAATGTATTTTTTGCGAAATTGTTGCTGGCAATATCGTTACACCAGGCTTGTTCTGGGAAGATAGTCATTTCATGGCCTGGTTAGCAATCGATCCAAATACAACAGGCTTTACTTGTGTTATTCCTAAACAACATTTTGCTAGTGATGTCCTCCGGATGCCTGACGAAGCCCTACAAGAATTTATCCTAGCCGCCAAAAAAGTTGCCCACATCCTCGAACATTACTTTGTCGACGTAGGTCGGGTGGGTTTGATAATGGAAGGGACGGGAATCGACCACGCTCATATTAAGTTGGTTCCTTTTCATGGTACAGAGAATTTAAAGAAAGGTCTTTGGCGACAAGTACCAAGTGGTCAAGAGTTCTGGTTTGAGAATTATGAAGGCTGGATTTCTTCAGGTAGCGGCCCTTTGGCTGATCCTACAGAGTTGAGTCGTCTAGCGGCAGCAATCAAGGTGTCAGCGGGCACTTGATTTTTTCCTATTTTGTGCTATACTGTGAGTAATTTTGCATATTTGCCTTATGAATGAGCTTTCTCCAGTATCCGAGGGCGGGGTCGAGTTGCAACCAAAGGGCTTCTTCAAGAATCCCGTCGTCGCTTTCTTGATCGAAATCAGTAAAATCATCATTGTCGCCATCGTCATCATTTTCATCGTTCGTTACTTCCTCATTCAGCCATTCGTCGTCAAAGGTGCCAGCATGGACCCAACCTTCCATGATAAGGAGTATCTCATCGTCGACGAAATGTCCTTCCGTCTGCGCGCTCCAGTGCGCGGTGAGGTCGTCGTCTTCCATCCACCAGAGCATACAGCGACCGGGGCCGTAGAAGAGAGTAGCCAATACTATATTAAGCGCATCATCGGCTTACCCGGCGAAACAGTGGAAGTCAAAGAAGGCAACGTCACCATTTATAACACCGAGTATCCCAACGGAATTATTCTCGATGAAACTTACGAAACGCAAACAACCGGCAATCCGCAGAAAGTAGTTATCCCCGCTGGTCAGTACTTCGTCATGGGTGACAACCGCGGCGCCAGCCTCGATTCTCGCATCATCGGCACTATCCCGTTTGAAAACTTCATTGGCCGCGTCTGGATTCGCGGTTTCCCACTTAGTCGACTCGGCACCTTCGCCGCTCCCCAATATAATTTTTAGGATAATTTCTAGTTGATAATCTACTATGCCAAAGCCTACCGCTCCTGCCGCCGCCCCAGTTGAATCCAAGAAGAAGAGCAAGACCCCAGAACTCGTGCGTGGTTTCCGCGACGTTTTGCCGGACGAACAATGGTTCTGGGACCGCGTCGAGTCCGTTGCCGCTAGCCTCACCAAGTCCTACAGCTTCAACCGCATTCGTTTGCCAGTCCTCGAAAACGCTGCCCTGTTTGAGCGCACCGCCGGCAAAGAAAGCGACGTCGTGACCAAGGAAATGTATGTTTTTGAAGACCCGGGTGGTGACAAGGTTGCCATGCGCCCAGAAGGCACCGCTCAGGTGGCCCGTGCTTACATTGAACATGGCATGGTCAACCAACCACAGCCAGTGAAGCTCTGGTACTTCGAACAATTCTTCCGTCATGACCGTCCACAGTTCGGCCGTTATCGTCAGTTGCAGCAGTTCGGTATTGAGGCTTTGGGTTCTATTGACCCTATCATTGACGCTCAGGTCATGCTCATGGCCCACCGTTTTTACCGCGAGCTCGGCGTCGAAGTCATTCTCCATGTCAATTCACTCGGCACCCCAGCTTCCCGCAAGGACTATATCAGCGAGCTGCTCGCTTACTTCAAGCAACACAAGAACAAGCTGTCGGAACTGGACAAAAAGCGTATGCTCAAGAACCCTCTCCGTTTGCTCGACTCTAAGGAGCCTGGCATGAACGAACTCAAGGCCGGCGCCCCCCAAATCATCGATTATCTCGACGCTGAGAGTAAGGCTCACTTCATGAAGGCTTTGGAATATCTCGACGAAGCTGAGGTGCCATACGTACTCGACCCACACTTGGTCCGTGGTCTCGACTACTACACCCACAGCATCTTCGAGGTCTACATGGCTAACCCAAAGAACGAGGAGATGAAGGGCCTAGCCCTCGGTGGCGGTGGTCGTTACGACGGCTTGGTACCAATGCTCGGCGGTCGTGAGAATACTGGCGCTATGGGTGCTGGTTTGGGCGTCGATCGCACCATTCTTGCCATGAAGCAATCTGGCGTTTTCCAGTTGGCGGAGGAGCGTCGCGTCGACATCTTCTTCTGTCAGTTGGGCGAAGCGGCTCGTCGTAAGGGTTTGGCTGTCTTCGAAAAGATCCGCGTGGGCGGCATGAGCTGTGCCGAAGCCTTCGGTAAAGGTTCATTGAAGGCTCAGCTCGAAGTGGCGGACAAGCTCAAGGCCAAGATGGCTCTCATCCTCGGTCAAAAGGAGGTTCTCGACGGTACTATCATCGTCCGCGAC
Organism: uncultured Gammaproteobacteria bacterium; assembly: GCA_964355955.1. Taxonomy (GTDB): domain Bacteria; phylum Patescibacteriota; class Patescibacteriia; order UBA9934; family UBA9934; genus UBA11707. The sequence continues at coordinate 66,272 of CAYHFQ010000003.1, read as the reverse complement.
ATGGACTCCGGTGCTCAGGAAATCGTCGACGTGGAGAAAGTGGTCGGCCTCCTGGCTCGCCGCGTTGTCGCCAAGAACAAGCTGTCCCTCGTCGAAAAGACAGCCCTCGCCGCTGAGAACGAAGAAAACGGCATCGCCCCAGTCATCGAAGAAGTCAAAAAAGCCCCAGCGCCAAAGGCCCCAGAACCAATCCAAAAGAAGCGTAAGCTCTTTGGTAGGCACTAGGCTGACACTGGACAAAAAACTTATTTCAGGTTATAAAATACGGTCTTGGACATTCTGTCCTCGACCGTTTTTTAGATCAACCCACACCGCCGGAGCTCTCATGGCCGACATCGACAACTTCGATCCCGCCGACGTCACCGCCTTCCTCGCTGCTTTCGCCGCTGAGGGTGGCACCTCGAAAGACTTGGCGGCCATCGCCAAACGGCCGGCACTCAGCCGCCACCTCATCGCTGAGGTCAACCCCGTCCATCCCATGTTGGTGGACTGCAGCGGCGACCCGCCGACGTTCTTCTCGGACTGGACCTACGACCGGAGTACGGTACAGCCACCCAACCTGTACAAGGGCGTGCTCAATCTGCGCCAGATCAAGGCTGTTTTCCCGAGCCAGCGGAAGCACTGGAACAAATTCGACGACATCCAGGACGAGCTGAAAGACCGTCAGTTCGCAGGTTTGCAAGTTGCTTACGAGCTGCGGAAGCCTGAGCATGCTCACCTCTTTCCAGCCGAGTTGAAGACTGGCGGCAAGCTGGTCTTCGCCGAGAGAATTCTCGATGAGGAAGACAAGCGTAGGTTCCTGCAGCTCGGCTGGAGTGGCGGCCAGGTGTACGTTTCCTACATCTACGCCGACGGCGTCGAGGGAAACCCTGACTGCCCCTTCGCCTTCGCTGTTCTTGAGGCAAACGCACAGGCGCCCAGCCATGCGGTCCCTCGCGAGTAGGGTACTGGACCACAACTCCTAGCCCGACAGACGCCCGATGGCTGTTTGTCGGGCGTTCTGTTTTTTTGACTTATCCCACCCTTTACGGTACTATCCACCCATCCAACAATAGAAAGGAAGGTATATTCATGGCTACAATTGAAGTAAAACGCAAAAAAGGCGAGAGTTTTGAAGCGGTTTTCCGTCGCTTTTCACGTCGCATTCAGCAAAGTGGTAAGGTTTTGACCGTGCGCGCCTCCCGCTATCACGCCAAAGCCCCAAGCAAAACCCGTAAACATGGCAGCGCTATCCGCCGCTTAGAAATGGGTGCTAAACGCGAATACTTGCTTAAAACAGGCAAGGTTAAGGAAGAAGACATGCAACAGTCCCGCCGTCGTCAATAAAACAAACCATAAAACAGGGGTTTTACTCCTGTTTTGTGTTATATGGTAGAATCGAACAAACTCAAATAATTATCGATTATGACATTGTACGAACAAATCCGCGAAGACATGAAGTCCGCCATGAAAGCCCACGACAGCGCCACACTCGACACCATCCGCATGCTTATCTCATCCATCAAGAACAAGATGATCGAAGCCGGCACCGTCGCCAGTCAAGAAATCGCCGACGCCGACGTCATGGGTGTCATTAAAAGTGATGTGAAGAAGTTAAAGGACGGTCTCGAATCATTCGTCGTCGCTGCTCGTGAAGACTTGGCCGACGCCGCCCGGCGCGAAATCGCCATCCTCGAAAAATATCTCCCAGCCCAAATCACCGACGGTGAACTCGAGGAAAAAGTGCGCGCCGAACTCGCCTCACTCGGCATTACCTCCGCCGCGGATCTCGGCAAAGCCATGGGCACTCTCATGGGCAAGCTGAAAGACATGGCCGACGGTTCCCGCATTAAGCAGATGGTGGATAAGGTGCTCAAAGCGTAATCGATTATGGACAACACCGAACTCATTAAACAAGCAGCCTCGGTCATCGCCACTCATAAGCTCGGCGATCGATTAATAGGCGACGTTGGCGCGGCCGTAGTCTCGGAACAGGGTCATGTTTATCTTGGTACTTGCATCGATACTTCCGGTATCGGTTTCTGTGCCGAGCAAAGCGCCATTGCTGCCATGGTCACAGCCGGCGAGCACAAGATAAAAACCGTCGTTGCTACCTGGAAGGACGAGCACGGCGACGTCTTCGTCATCTCTCCCTGCGGTCACTGCCGCGAATTCATGCGTCAGGCAAATGACGGTGACGAGAATATCGATATCATTTTATCGACGGACAAAACGGTTAAATTGTCTGAGCTGCTGGCATACCGTGATTCATGGGAGAAGGTGAATTAGTCAGCATCGGCAGTTACCGAGGAATCCTCGGTAACTGACTGAATTCGGAATTCCGAATAATCTCAAATCATTGATGTTTTCAGTATGCTGGAATTTCCGACATACTGAAATTGTCAGCCATTTGTCCACTTAGAGTCATCTTGGTATAGTTTAGTTATATGAAAAAGAAGGCAATTAAGACTCGAGAAGAAATATATAAGTTCGATACTAAAATTAGTGTCATCGCTAAAAAACTTGGAACTGATTTTGGTGCTCATTCAGAGAAAAAACTCGGCGAGTTTTTTATTGAGAAAGGCTATCCTTCATTGGCCGGCATGCTACAGGATGCCTAGGCTGTAATTTTATTTATGTCTAGAATGTCCAATTTTTCTTTTGTTGAAGACGACATTCTAAGGGGAAACATCTACACTGCATTTGAGCATTTGATGGAATTAGTATATCTATCAGACTTACCAACATACACCTCTTCGCTCAGAAGTAGCTTTAGGAAAACTGCTATTGTTTATACCGCTTCAATTATCGAAGCACTACTGGTTTGGTTTTTGAAGAGCATGGTCTCTGAAGAAAATTTAACTAGAGAAACAAAAAGCTTTAAGATTTCCAGAGAACTTTATAAAATTAATAATCAGGATCGTATAGTTCTAGGCTCTCATGTAGTGAACATTGAACCTGTAAAGCTAGGTAAAATAAATTTAGGTGATATTAACACTCTCTGTCGGGATCACTCAGTTATCAACGAGCAGATTTATAAAGATGTTGATAAAGTGCGAATTCTGCGAAATCGTCTACATATAGGAACCCTGGCCGCTATAGACTCAGAATACTCGATAAAAGATTTGGAGTTTGTATTTTCTGTAGCGCGAGAAATCAAAAAGATAAAATCTACTAAATAACTATGCCCACACTTCGCCGCGCCATTCTCGCCGACCTCGTTCATTACACCGTGCCGAAGGCCGAGGCTTTAGAGCGTCTCGCTGAGCTCGAGGAATTGACGAAGACGTACGGGGGAGTAGCCGTCGTCCGAACCGTCCAGCGTCGCGCTAAGCCCGACAATCGCACCTACATCGGCAGCGGCAAGGTGGAGGAGATTGTGGCAGAAGGCAAGTTGCTCGGTGCCGATTTGCTCATCATTAACGAAGTCTTAAAGCCGCAACAAATTTTCAATCTCGAAGAGCTGCTTCGTGGTGCCAAAATACAGGTCTGGGATCGCATCGACCTCATTCTCAACATTTTCGACAAACATGCTAAAACGAGCGAGGCCAAGCTGGAAATCGAACTAGCCCGTTTGCGTCACATGGGCCCCCGTATTTTCAACATGGGTGCGGAACTCGGCCGTCAACGCGGTGGTCGTGGTACAGTCGGCGGTAGTGGGGAAGGCAACACGGAAGCGATGAAGCGCCACTTACGCGAGCAGGAAAAGCAGATTTTGCAGAAGCTCGAGAAGTGCCAAAGCGTGCGCGACCAGCACCAACAGCATCGTCGACGCCAAGAAAAGAAAACCGTCGCCTTGGTCGGCTATACCAACGCCGGCAAGACGTCGCTCTTAAATGCGCTCGGTAAACGCCAGGAATACGCCGCGGATAAGCTCTTCGCCACCCTCGACACGCGCGTGGCCGACGTTTATATTCCTGAACTTAACGAGACTATTTTACTCTCGGACACCATCGGCTTCATCGCCGGCCTCCCACCCCAGCTCATCCGCGCTTTTCACAGCACGCTCTCCGAAGCCGCTAACGCCGATTTACTTTTGCAGGTCGTCGACGTGGCTGATCCCAAGTACGTTGCTAAGATGGCGGTGGTCGATGATGTGCTGCAGCAGTTGAATATCGCGGACCATCCACGTCTCATCGTTTACAATAAAATCGACGCCATCAAGAAGCCGGCCACCATCAAAAAACTTTTGAGTACGTCCTCCCCCAGCTATGGGGGAGTTAGAGGGGGCGTTGTAGTTTCCGCACACGCCAAAACAGGCCTGATAGAACTAAAAACCGCCATCGCTAAAATGTTCTCCACAACCTAGGTCGTACACCAGGAAAAAATGTTGTATACTGTGAGCATTGGTTCTGCAGTTTGCATCTTTCCTGTGGTCTATTCTTCTATCTTGAAACGAGTCGCATCATTCACCACCTTCGCTGCCGCACTGGCAGCCTTTGCGGTTGCTCATCCGCACTTCGCCTTAGCTCAAGATTCAACGGCAGCGTTGACCAGTGTCGGCGCCACAGCCGGCTTTGCGAACACGGATCTCTTGACCATCATCGGCACTATTATTTCGGTCGTGCTCGGTGTGCTTGGCGTCGTGTTCCTTATTCTCATCATCTACGCTGGCGTCCTCTGGATGACCGCCGGCGGCAGTGAGGATAAAATCAAACGCGCCAAAAGTACACTCATCAATGGCACTATCGGTATCATCATCGTTCTCGGCGCTTACGGTATCGCTACCTTCATTTTAAACGCCCTCGGCGCAGGCTCTGGATCTGGCAGTAACACCTCGAGTAACGGTGTCGTGTCCGTGGAAGTCTTGTCCGGTTCTCTCGGTGCCGGCATTCTCCGCGACCATTACCCAGAACGCAACGCTGTCGACATCGCTCGCAACACGCACGTCATGGTCACTTTCGCCGAGCCAATGGACATCCCTTCCTTTATTGCGGACTACAACACGAGCGGTACTGGCACCGATCTCAGCGACGATGTTGCCAGCGGCACTCTCATTAATAGCACCATGGTCGCCATTTCCTCCGTCGACCCTGATACCGGTCTCGAGGTAGTTCGCACCGATGTCGACGTTTACTTCACCGACGACCTCACTACCTTTACCTTCGTCCCACAAGGCTACCTCGGTTCGGCCGCTGCTGACACGCTCTATACGATCTCGCTCAACACTGCCATCAAAACAGCAGATAGCCAGGACGCCTTCACCGGTGTTTATTCAGGCGGTTACGAATGGTCCTTCACCGTTGGCACCACTATCGACTTAACTCCACCGCACGTCGTGGCCGTGGTCCCAGCGCAAAATCAAACCTTCGACCGCAACATTTCCGTGGAAGTCACCTTCAACGAGGCTATCGACCCAACCTCTTCCACCGGTACCCGCACCGCCACTAGCGGCTTCTCTAACATCCAAACTGTGAGCGGGGCTACTAGCACGGCTCAAGCCGGTACCTACCAAATCAGCAACGGCTACAAAACTATTACCTTCACTTCGACTGACGATTGCGGCACCAACTCTTGCGGCTCCACTATTTACTGTTTGCCGGCTAACGACGACATTACGCTCCGCATTGCCGCCGCTACCACTACGGCCAGCCCACCACAAGCTGACAACCTTCCACCAAACTACGATGGTATCGTCGACGCTGCCTCGAACAGCTTAGACGGTAACCAGGACGGCACGGCTGGCGACGACTTCCCAGACTGGACCTTCTCAACCTCGGGCGACATTAACCTAGTCGGCCCAACCATCATGAACATTTCGCCTAGCATTCTCGGCGAGGACCAGGCGCTCGATCAAACTGTTACCATCACTTTCTGGGATATCATGCGCACCCTGTCACTAACCAGTGCTAACGTCAGCATGAGCAACAAAGAAACTTCGACCGGCGGTAGCCACGAAATGTGGTTCTTACCGCGCAGTGTGGGCATCGACTTAAGCGGCGCCGAAGTCACAGATCCAGTTAACCAAGCCACGCTCCACACCCAAACTTCCATCGGCCACGGCACCTTCCTCGCCTCGACCGAGGGCAAGACCTATCTCTACGGCGTCTTGGCTAGCCAGGGTATCGAAAATCAGTACCAGAACTGTTACGTCCCTGCTAACGGGCCAGACGCCACGAGCGGTACCTGTAATCCCAACGACCCAACTTCTGCCTGCTGTCAGGTTAGCGTCGACAATCCATCTTGTTGTAACGGCGAAGCTCGGTCCGAGACTTGCGACCTCTTGCCTCTTTCACCTTAGTTTTTGGCTATGCGTTGGTTCCGCCTTAAATACGTTCTCCCTTCTGTCCTTGGCCTCATTGCGGCTGGCGTATTTTTGCACACCCCACACCTGCTAGCACAGGTAACTGACAGCTTGGCCAACGTCGGCGCTGCCTCTGGCCTCACGGCGGAGGATCCAAAAATCATCATCGCTCGCATTATCCGCGTCGTCATTGGCGTTCTCGGCATCCTCTCGGTTCTCATTGTTCTTTACGGTGGCTTCACCTGGATGACCGCCGCTGGCAACGAAGAAAAGTTAGAACGCGCCAAGAAAATTCTGATCCGCGGTGTCATCGGTCTCGCCATCATCTTACTTTCATTCGCCATTGCCAGCTTCATCCTCTCCGCTCTTATTAGCGCCACGGGTGCTGGCGGCGGTAATACTGGCGACAATGGCAGCGGTGGTGGGGGATTCGGCGGTAGCAGCAGCACCTCTTCATTTACAGTCACTGATTTCTCGCCTGACGGCCCAGTCGCCATCCGCAATATCTTACTCCGCGTTACTTTCTCCAAAAATCTCGATGCCGCCACCCTCAACGGCAACCTCGTAGTCACCAACGCCGCGAGTGGCGCTATTGTCGACGGTACCATTACTGTTAGCGGCAACGCCGCCAGCTTCCGTCCTAACGCTGCTTGTCCAACACCTAACGAAACACGTTACTGCTTTGACTACGACGCTCCAGACGGCACCACTTACAACGTCACCACTACGACCGCCATTAAGAGTACCACCGGTAATGCTCTTGTTTGTACTACCACTAGTTGTACATCTTCCTTTACCACTGGCAGCTTAGTCGACGTTGCTAACCCAACCGCCGTTATCACTATCCCGAGCGGCAGCGTTGAATCTGGTTCTTCCGCTCTCGTTCAGGTCCACGCCACGGACGACAGCCAGGTCGCCGACGCTAGTTTTAGCGCGGAAGACGTTCAGTTCGACTCAGTTGGCGCGAGCGGTGACAATCTTGCCGATACTACTATTGCCACCAACTGGGATACCACAGCTTTGGTCAACTCAACCAGCTACAAACTAGCCACCACCGTCACCGATATCGCCGGCAACACGAGCGACGACACTATCCACGTTACAGCGCGTGGACCTTGGTGCTTTAATACGGAAATTGATACCAGTCACGGCGAAACCGGTCTCAACTGTGGCGGTGATAGCACCAGCCTAGATTATTGCGGTGCTTGCACTGGCAGCACCTGTACCACGGACGCCGACTGCGGCCCAAGCTCTAGCTGCCTCGACGGTATCTGTACAGAATTACCAGAAATTACGGATATTTCACCGCTCTCTGGTGCGGTTGGTACTTTTGTTACTATCGCCGGCATCGGCTTCGGCTCAGTTCAGCCAACTGTAACTTTCACTGCGGCGGATGGCGGCACGGTCGTTGCGCTTATCCCATCTTGTGCTACCTGGTCGTCGACCGGCGTAGTCGTCATGGTCCCAGACGGTGCTGTGACTGGTCCAATTACCATTACCACTGGCGGCACAACTCCACTCAGTGATTCAAGCAACGACGATTACGGTCAGATTTTCGACGACTTCGTAGTTAACGATGTCATCCACCCTAAACTTTGCTCACTTTTACCGACTTCTGGTGCACCAACCGACGCGGTCGTGCTGTCTGGTCTCGATTTCGGTGACACGCAGGGCACCTCAACTGTCTCTTTCGGTACTAACGCCGCTAGTTCATACAGCGGTTGGAGCGACACTTCGCTCAACGTCACCGCTCCTGCTGCTCGTGACGGCAGTTATGCGGTTGGCGTAACGGTCGACGGTGTTGCCTCTAATACTATTCTCTACAGCCTGGCCACCGCCGTCACCACCGTCCCGACAATCGCCAGCATCAGCCCATCCTCAGCCGCTATCGGCGACTACATTACGCTCACAGGCAGTAACTTCGGTGCCGACATTGGTCAGGTTTTCTTCGAAAATAAAGACTCCGGTTACAAGGCCTTGGCCGACGTCAGCTTCCCAGCCGCTTGTTCTGATTACTGGTCAGACACTCAAGTCACGGTCATCGTGCCAGCTAACTACCAAAACGGCGACCCAGTCGTCGCTGGTAGCAACTTCGCTATCTATCTCGTCGCTCAAAATTCTGCCACCTCAGCGCTCACGGATTTTACTATCACCTCAAACGCACCTAGCCCTGGCATCTGTTCCATCTCGCCAGACACTGGCGCGGCGGGGGACACTATCACCATTACTGGCAGTCTCGGCTCTACCACCGGTACAGTCAATTTCTTCAGCGGCATTCCAGCTACCTTGACGAGTACCTGGAACAGCACCACGATAACTGTCACGGCCCCAGGTGGCGCCACTTCTGGTCCGGTTCAGGTTCTTTCGGCCTCAGGTGTCGCCAGTAACACGCTCAACTTCACTTACGGTGACTCAACTACTGATACCACCAATCCTCCTGGCCCAGCCGCTTACCAGTGGTATTTCTCAACTGGTACCATTCCAACCACGCCAGCCATCGTCACCGAGTGTGACTTAGCCGCCGGCGGTCGCATCAGTGCCGTACCAAACTCCACGTTCACTACAGAAGTCTGTCCACAGGCCGTAGTTTACGCCGAATTCACAGAACTCATGAACCGCGGCACGATCGACGATGCTGTGAAGATTGAAAAGTGTAATAGCGACGCCTGTACTGGCGGCACCGATATCACGGCCGACGGTGTCCTCACGGTTTCTGACTCCTCACCAACTACCTTCACCTGGATTCCAAACACTCCTTTCCTCACGGCCACTAGCTACAAAGTCACCGTCAGCACGGCTGCCATCTCCTCACCTGGCGGCATTGCTATGGCTGCCAACGCCTCTTGGCATTTCACTGTCTCGAGCACTGGTGCTGCCTGTGCCGTCAACAACGTCTCAGTTTCGCCAGCTACTTCTACCATCGACGCGGAGGGTGATACCGATATCTTTAACGCTTTACCAAGCGACGCTTGCGTAGTTCTCGACGCTACTCAATACGTTTACGACTGGACGGTGGACGATAGTATCGCTGGCCTCACCTCGAGCACTGACCCTGTTTGCGCTGGTGGTAATTCTAGCTGCACTCTCGTTCAAGCCAACGCTGAAGGTACCACGGACGTGACCGCAGAGGAGCGAGCCAGCGCCGTTGAGGGTAACGCTGTCCTTACCATTAACTTTACTGATCCTTACGTCGCAGATTTTTGGCCGAGCTGTAATGAGGCTTGCCGTAACGGTCTAATCGGTGCCAGCTTCAACACGGATATGGACGCCGTCAGCTTAGTTGCGCCTGGTGCAGTTAAACTCTATACCTGTCCTAACGAACTATGCAGTGTCGGCGTCGGCGATGAATTCTCAGACTACACAGTCACGGCCGCTAATTGCGCCAGTGATGCTCCTACTCATTGTCAGCAGGTCGATCTCGTTTTGCCAGCCACTACCTATCTCGTCCCAGGCAAATTCTATCGCGTCGTTATCTCCGGTGACGTCACGACTCCGAGCGGCGTCGCTCTCACCCGCACCAATTACACCGGTGACTATTCCTGGACCTTTGGCGTTAAGGAGGGGACTGACGTCTGTGCTGTTAATCGCTTAGCTGTTTCTCCAGAAGCCGCCACTGCCAACACCGTTGGTGAGCGTCAAAACTTCACTGTTTCCGCTTACGGTGAAATGGACGCTTGTTCCACCTCGGGCCAGCTTCTCGCCACCACTGGTTTCGACTGGAGCTTTGCCGACTGGACCGACGACGGCAGTAACAGCTCGATCGAAGTTGCTAGTTGGTTGCCAAATGCTCAGGTCGACACCGACAAGAGCGGTATTACCGCTGGCTGTACTTCACTTTGTATCCCAGGCGGCAGCCAACCGTACGCGGCCATTTGTGGCGACGGTAGAATCGGTGACGGGGCTGGCAACAGCTACGGTGAAGAATGTGAAGACGGCAACACTAACGACGGCGACGGTTGTTCCGCTTCTTGTTTGCGCGAGGGTGGCGACGGTGGTCCAACTTGGGCTCCACTTTGCGGCAATGGTCGCCAAGACCAAGCAGGCGATCATTCTGGCGAAGACTGCGACGACGGCAACACGCGCAGTGGCGACGGTTGTTCCGCTACTTGTTTGAACGAGGGTTCGCGCTCAGTTAACGCGACTTGCGGCAACCATGACCGCGCTTTCGAGACCACCATCGGTGGCGAGGACTGCGACGACGGCAACGTAGCCAACGGCGACGGCTGTTCTTCATTATGTCTGAGTGAAGGTTCTGTTAGCTCAGCGGATATTGGCGGTGCCAGTTGCGGCGACCTTACTATTACTCCTTTCTACGAAACTTGCGACGACGGTAACAGTGTGGATGGTGACGGCTGTTCGGCTACTTGTTTGACCGAAGCTGCCACGTCATACCTTGGTTCTTCTACCGATTACACTATTCCTTCCTTCTGCGGCGACGGCGTCACCGGTCAGGGCGAGTACCCTGGTTGTGAAGCCTCCTCTGGCGACAGTAACGTCGACGACATGCAATTGGCAGCCATCGGCCTCCAGGCTGCTCAAGAAGTCGACCCCGACACCAACTTAGCCGTGGCTAGCATGTACGTTACCGAACCTCAGTCTGGTATTTCAACCGAACTCACCCCTTCCACCTACACCCTCGTCTGTTCTGCTTTGCAAGACAGCGACTGTGAACTCCCGGAAGTGGTCGGCATTGGCGTCAATAACTGCTGCATGGCCCGCCCAACCGTCACCTTGCACCCAACTGGTCGCAACGTTTGTCGCAATGCCGAAATTTCTGGCCTCTTTACTACAGAGATGGACTTAGCCTCTTTCTTGTCGACACCAGAAGGCGGCACTGCTCAACCTCTCATGTTTGCTAAACTCAACTTAGGTTCAGTTCCAGATCACATCTGTCCGGCCGACCATACCCGTTTAGCTATCGCCGCTACCTCGCACTTGGCCTGGTATTCCCGTGGCTGGCTTTCTGTACGTCAAATATTCACCGGTCGTTCCGCCGAAGCTGCCGCTAACGACTGTGTGGTCCCGGTCACTTCGTTCTCACAGGAGGCTGTCGACGTTTTGGGCGTCACCAACTACAAAGTTGTCATGCACTATGACATTCCGTTGCTCGCCAACGCTCGCTATACATTGGAAGTAATCACCGACGCCGACGTCACCGACTCCTCCCGTCCAGGCGTCCACTCAAGCAACGACGTCGCCATGTTCAACCCAGCCGGTTTTGCTTGGCAGGACTTCACGACTGGTACCGAAATTTGTACTTTGGATAGTGTGTCAGTAACCGACGGTGATACCGAGAGCCCAAGCTACTTCTCACAAGCTACTGAAAGCCACGACTTCACTGCCACCGCTTACACCCATAACGGCACCACGAGCGAGCCGATCGAATCTCTTTCCGGCGTCTATTCCTGGAACTGGGCTTGGGCAGAAGACATGAATGCTACCATCGTCACTACTGCAGGTGGTTCAACTGCTGATACCGCCGACACCGCAGTGGTCGCCGCCGTTGGTGAGAACGGTGACGCTAACGTACTTGCCACCGCTACCATCGATTACGATCAATTTGGTACTTCTGAGGGCACCGCCGTGGCTGGTACCAATCAAGTCATCGCCTTCCTCTGCGAAAACACTTGGCCAGACATCAAGACTGCCACCTTCCCGTGGAGTGATGACGCCAGCCTGGCAGAAGGTGCCGTGCTTGGTTCGGCTGGCTGGATGAACTTCTCAGACTTCTACTGCCGCGACGCTGGTGTGGCTCAAGATACCTCCGACGACTACGCAGCCCTCACCGTCCAAAATGCCGCCGACTACTCCATCACGGATAACATTCTCAAAGAATACTTGTTCAAGGTGGACGACGGCAGCGGCGACGCCATTGGTTACCGCGTCGTCACCAACTCCGACTACCTGAGTCCAGCTGCTTGGTTCACAGCTCAGGGTTTCTCGGGTAGCCCATCTGTTACTACCGTGGACGGTTTCCAGGCTGTGCAAGACGGCCGCACCACCTACATCGCTGCCGTTAACGAGAGTGGCAGCACCCTCTACCCCAACATTTACGTCATCTCCTACAACGATGGTGCCAGCGAAAGTACCAAAGCTATTTACGATCAGCTCCTCGCTAACCTCTCCTTTGCCGTCAACGTCAGCGATGTCGCCCTCTGTTCCGACGGTTCCGCCTACACGGCTAAATCTTGTACCTCAGACGCCGACTGTGCCACTGGCGAAACTTGTGCCAACAACAAAATCAAACTTACCCGCGACGTCAAGCGCTTGTCCGATCTCCGTACTATCAGCAGCGAAGTCAGCACTTATAGCTCTACTTACGCCACTTCCGACGTACCGACTCTCGCTTCTGGCACCTTCGTTCGTGGCCTCGGTGCCAGCGTCTGGGGTTCTTGGACGGACTTGCTCGGTGGCGCTCTTGGTGATTCTTCATTGCTGGCGGATCCGCTCAACGCCTTCCTCGGCTGTGGTGCAGATCCTCTAGCTAGTTACGACTCTGCAACTTGCGTCAACCAAGCCAACGGCCAGTACATCTGTCCAGCTGGCAGCCATGTTTATCACTACAAAGCTGGCGGCAGCGCTAGTTACACTCTTTACGCTGACCTCGAATACGCAGCCGCTGGTTGGTACTACGACTACGACACAGCAACCGACGACGCCGTAACGTACCAAGTCTCGAGCCCGCTCAGTACTGCTGAAGGCTTCACTACTGCAGTCTTCTGCGACGGCGCCACCGTTTACGGCAGCACCGGCAACTGCGGCGACGGCGTTGTTAATGGTGGGGAAGCCTGCGAAATCGGTCAGCGCGGTGGCGACACTGCCACTTGCGATACCGACTTGACGGTCGATTCAGATCTTAACGGCGTGGTCGATGACGATGCTAATGGTATCCAATCTCAAGTTTGCGACAGCACCTGTTCCGCCTTCATCGCGGACTCCTCGGCCACCTGCGTCGTCTCCTCTTGCGGCGACGGTGTCACCGACACCTCACTCGGCGAAACTTGCGACGACGGCTCATTGAACGGACGTTACGGTTACTGCGGCTCCAGTTGCTCACTTACGGTTGACGCCTTCTACTGCGGCGACGGCAGCCTGGCCGGTGGGGAAGTTTGCGACTGTGGCTCGACTACCACCACATATGCTCGTCCTACTGGCGGTGTCGACTATGTCTGCGGCGGTACCACGAGCGCCAGCTACGTTAATGGTGATTACGAATTTGACCCGAACAACACCTGTGCCTGGGACTGCCAAGGTCCAGCTTCTTACTGCGGCGACGGCGTTATCGACAGCGGGGAAGTCTGTGATGGCGACCTCGATTCTTATGAAGGCACTATCTGTAACGACAGATCAGGAACCATGGCTGGCCAGGCTTGTGAGACCGACAGCCAATGTGAGGCAGGTACCTCTTCATCATCCCGCACGAGCTTGCGACCAAAGTGTGGATTGACCGCTGGTGGTGAGGAGTCTCCGGCGTTTGGAGCCTGTGCTGTCTCCACCGTCTGCCAATTCAGCGACGACGCCACCCTCGTCGGCCAAGCCTGTACTACTAATGACGACTGTGGCGCTGGCGGCACCTGTTCAAACAACACTTATCAAACCTACCGCACTCGCGTTTGTGATGACGACGGGGCTAGCGGCGGCACCTGTAACTGGACGGATGCAGCTACTGGTTACCAGGGCATTACTTGCAAAGCTCTCAATAACTGCGGCGACGGCGTGGTCGATACCGGTGAAGAATGTGACGACGGCAACACGGACTCCGGCGACACCTGCACCAACCAGTGTAAAACCAACGTCTGCGGCGACGGTTACTTGGAACTCGAAACCGAGCAGTGTGACGAGGGCGTAAACAACGGCGCCGGCTGTACCAGTGCTTACGAATCCACCTGTACCGCCTGTTCCGTCAGCTGTAAGTACACCAGCCTCTCTGGTGAATTCTGCGGCGACGGCGTGGCGAACGGCGACGAGTACTGCGACGCTTACGATCTGCCAAACTCCTACGTTCCAGCTATTCGCCTGGTCTCTGATTCTTCCCCTATTCAAGTATGGGACGACGCCACGAGCACCGGTACTAGCTATACTCTAGTCGGTTCCAATTCTTGTACTTATAACGGCCAGCGTTTCTCGGTTGATCTTAATTCCGATGGCACTGCTAACGAAAACGAGGTCTGCCAAACCGTCGGCCAATGTAATGGCGGCGACAGCACAGACACCGCTCGTGGCCTCGGTGTCGCTTGTCTCTCGGATGCTGACTGTTCAAGCAACGACTGTCAGTTCCCAGTCTGTGCCAGCAGCTGTAACAGCACCTGCCCAGAAACATATCTCTCCGACGCCATGCTGATGACCGACAACCAACCAGGTGCTGCCTCATCGAGCAGCGTCGACCTCTACTCTTACACCGACAGCACCACTTCCGACCTTCCGAACGCGGCTACCATCACCTTCCCAGCTTGTCGCTTGGGTGCTACCCTCACGGCGGACGTCTCGCTCGATAACGTGACTGCACCAGATGTTTACGTCGTTTTCGTGACGGATCTGTCAAACTCGATGAATTGGAGCTTCGATGGGCGTGTAGACGGTTCATCTGCTCGGTTGAATGCTGCTAAAGAGGGACTGACCAACTCATTGTCTGCACTTTATTCCGTAGATAACATGCATGTCGGGCTAGTCACATACCGAGGTGGCTGCTTAAGTACAGATACATCTTGTACGGAAGTTACAGAGGTTACTACCAGAGCCTTCGCCGACTCAACTGCCGAGGCTGAATACGCTGGCTATATCGATCTTTATGATGCCGATGGCGGTACGCCTACGGACCTAGGACTTGATGCCGCTAAAACCCTTCTTGATGCACAAAGTTCCGTTACTAATGCTCGTAAAATAGTTGTCCTTTTGACTGATGGCGAGGCCAATGATCCAGCCGCGACGACCGACGCTGCCGATATTATTAAGGGCGTCGACGAGAACGGTGATGATATTCCAGATTACGAACTCTACACCATCGCTTTGACCACCTCGAGCAGCTTCATCCGCACGGTTGCTGGTTGGTCGAGTAACGATCCCGCCATTTACACAGTGGATAGAACACAGCCAAACAACCTCACCAGTATCGACTACGCCTACCACGGCAGCTCATCCAGTGCCATCACCGACGCTTATAACTCAATCGTCGCCTCCATCACTCAACCTACCTTTACACTCGTCACTTCCGGCGGCACTACTACCTCGGGTTCAGTCATGGAGGGCACCGGTGTGGCTATCCCTTGGCCAGAAGGTTTCATCTGCGATCAGTCCGCCGAACAAACTCTTCCACTTCGCGTCACCTTCGCCGGCGAGGGCCAAGTCAACATCAGCAACGTCAAGTTCAACTACTGTTCACCGTAATTAAAACCCTCCCCCAGTTATGGGGGAGTTAGGAGGGGGCATTTATGAATACTTTAGAGCCACAATACTTCACCCCAGGCCTACCGCCAGAACCACCTAAAAAGTGGTTCCAGGTTCGCCGTAACCAGCTGTTCCTCGGCGGTGGTATTGTGGTCGGTGGGGCAGTCGTGGCTCTCATTGTCATCTTCATTCTCAATTCCCTTAACTCCGCCGTCCCAAGCTCGGTCGTGTCCGTTAAAGATCGCATTGATCAAGCAGTCGCCGATTGTAGTCAGGAGAAGGATCCAGCCGCCTGTGCCGAGCGAACACAGTCCAATCTGGCTCGTCAGGCCGCTGCCCCTACCGCTTGTGAAGGCCTAGCCGACGCCGCCTACAACAACTGCGTCAATCTCATCGCCCGCGACACCAAGGAGATTAAAACTTGCGACGCCTTGCCAGGCGACGTCAAAGGCAACTGTCAGGACATGGTCACTTTCTTGTTGGCGGTCGACGCTCAGGATTACAAACTTTGTGACCTCATCAAAGAAGCCAGACGTCAGGCCAGCTGCCAAGCTCAAATGTTGCCGGCTATTCTAGCTGCTGGTACCTGTAGCACTTACGGCATCGCGGAAGATCAGTGCGACCAGCAGGCCGCCTTGGAAGCAGCCATTGCCGCCGGTAACCCAGCCGGTTGCGACACTCTCAGCGCTGACTTTGCCGCCAGTTGTCATGACGTCTTCACTTCCATCGACGCCGACCATGACGGCCTTAGCCTAGCTGAGGAATTCAAGTACGGCACGAGCGACCAAAAAGCGGACACGGACGGCGACGGTTACGACGATAGTGTAGAGATCGCCAACGGCCACGATCCGCTCAAACCATAAATATTTCCTATGTTCGACGAACAGCCAGCAGCTCCTGAATCTCCAGTAACTCCTGCCAAGCCGGTGGAGGATATGTTTGACGGTCTCGCCTCGCCAACTCCGCAATCTCGCCCTAGTAACGGCTCACCGATCATGTCACCTCCTTCGGCCCGGCCGATGCCAGAGCCTGTCATGGAAACCTACGTTGCGCCACGCAGCCGTCACCTCTTGAAAGCTGTCCTCATCCTCGTCGTCGTCATCGTCTTAGTCGGCGGTGCCGCCTTCGTTGCTTGGCGCATTATGTCGCAAACTGCCAACACTGGCGGTGTTGTGCAGAGCGTTCCAAGTGATTCTGTTGTCACTCCACCGGTTACCGAGCCAGCAGCTACCACCCCGCCACCCAGCCAACCTGCCACCCCGCCAGCCAACCAAGCCTCTTTCTTGGACAGCGACGGCGACGGCCTCACTAACGCAGAAGAACTCGCGGCCGGCACCTCGTCAAGCAAACCAGACACTGACGGTGACGGTTTGGGCGACAGGGAAGAACTCAAAGTTTACGGCACCGACCCGCTCAAAGCAGACACCGACGGCGACGGCTATGCTGACGGCGCGGAAGTCAGCGGTGGTTACAACCCGAACGGCCCAGGTAAACTTTTCACCATTCCCACTAACTAAGATTAACTAAGGCCTATGTTCGGCAGCAAGCCTAAAACTCCTAACCCCACAGTGACGGCCTCACCGTCTACCGTCGAGGCTACTACTGGGCCAACTGACGTGGTGATTCACACCATGCCGCGGGAGTTTTACGGCGTCGAAGCTAGCCTATCACCCGAAGTAATAGGCGGGGTCACCGCCCCCCGCCCAGAACCCATTCCACCACCTCCTCCTCCTCCCGTGGTCGCTCCACCAACTGTCGTAAGTCCCTCTCCAGCTATGGAGGGGCTAGGGGAGGCTCGAAAGCGTAAGCACAGCTGGAAAGGCCCCCTCATCACCTTCTTCGTCATGCTCATCGTGCTCGGTGCTGGCGGTTTCGCTGCTTACCGCCTAATCGACTCCGCCAAACAGCAAAAACAGTTAGCCGAGTCTCAACTCAACCAACTCAAACAACAGGAAGTGCAGCGCGCCGCTGAAGCCGCCGCCAAGGCTGCTCAAGATGCCGCCGCCGCTGCTGCTCAAGCTGCTATTCCTGTTCCTGCCAAAGATACTGACAGTGATGGCCTCACCGACATCGAGGAACTGCTTTACGGCACTAACTTCCGCGAACCAGATTCTGACAAGGACACTTATTTAGATGGCAACGAAGTCTTCCACGGCTATGACCCTCTCGGCTTAGCTCCTTTAACTTTGCTCGACACCGGCGCTGTTAAGGTCTTCTCGGACGCCGCTTTCGCTTTCACAATCTTTTACCCGACGACTTGGACGCCAGTCCCTTCAGCCGACAGCACCTCCATTGCTTTCCGTTCTTCCCGTCAAGCTAGTATCAGCGTTGGTACTACGGCCAAGGTTGCCACACAATCTTTAGCCGACTGGTATAACGCCCAACAACCTGGCAACGATGCCAAGCAACTTAAAGAATCCCTAACCAAAGATGGCTTCTACGGTTTAACTACCGCGGACGACAGGACTACTTACCTCGATAACGCCACGTCGGTCATAACCCTCACCTACGATCTTGGCACTCGCAGTCAAATCGAATATTTGCAGACTTTTGAGATGATGGTCAACAGTTTTCACCTTAATGCTAAGCCATGATCACTCTTGAAGTCGACGACGACCTGGTCCCCGCGGACGCTCGCCTTGGTGCCGAGCGCTACCTTGCTATTGCTGCCGCCGTCAACGCTGCCTTGCCCGGACTGATGGACGGTGTCGTCAACATCAACTACATCACCGACGAGGAAATCAAGCGCCTCAACCGCATGTATCGCAGCAAAGACGCCATCACCGACGTCCTAAGTTTCGCCTCTGGCATGCCGGAACAATCTGGCGAAATCGGCGACGTCCTAATCGACATCGCTCAAGCCACTCGTCAGGCCGACGCCGCTGATAACGACCTCGAACTCGAATGTGCCGATCTTGTGGTCCACGGCATTCTTCATTGTTTGGGTTACGACCACATCGAACCGGCCGACGCTGAGGAGATGTTCCCCCTGCAGGATGCCATTGTCGCCAAAATTTTGTAATCAATTATGCTTTCTCCTCGTCGCTTTTTTCGTAGCCTGCGCCATGCCCTCCGTGGTCTCCGCGAAGTTGCCCACGCCGAACACAGCTTCCGCGTGCAGCTACTCCTCGGTGGCCTCGCTATTATCATGAGCCTCGTCCTGCCACTTTCTACTCTTCAGCGCGTCCTCATCCTCCTGCTCGTCGCCGCTGTCCTCGTGCTTGAAGTCATGAACAGCATTGTCGAGCGCCTCATCGACGCCGTCCAGCCACGCCTCAACCCCATGGTTCGTGAGGTGAAAGATATGATGGCCGGCACTGTTTTACTCACCTCCGTTTCCGCACTCGTCGTCGGCCTGATCATCTTCGTCCCATATATTTGGCCAGTCTTAGCCAGATTGAAGGACTGGCTGGTATCCGTGTTATAATACTCAAAACTCTCACTTAATATGGCTGAAGGAAGTATCATTGGTCTCGACATCGGCTCTTCGATGATTCGTATTGCTGTCGCCCAGCCCCTCCCGGGTGAAGACGGTAAGCCTCGCCTGCACATTATTGGTGCGGTTGCTTTGCCGTCGGCTGGTGTGCATAAAGGCACTGTTAGCAGCATGGAAGAAGCCGTTTCTGCCGTCAGCAAAGCCCTGGAACGCGCCGAACGCATGACCGGTTTGCCCCTTAACGCCGCTTGGGTTTCTATTGCTGGCCAAAATATTCTCGTCCAAGAAACTCGGGGCGTCATTGGCGTCACTCGTCCCGACGGCGAAATTAAGGACGACGACGTCGAACGTGCCATGGAAGCAGCTAAAGGCGTCACCACACCTTCCAACTACGAAATTTTGCACGTTATCCCCAAGAGCTTTACTGTCGACGGTCAGCGCGGCGTGAAGGATCCCGTCGGCATGAACGGCATTCGTTTAGAAGTGGACGCTGTCATCATTCAGGCCCTCGCCTCACATATTAAAAACTTGACCAAGAGCATTTATCGCACCGGCCTCGACATTGACGACTTGGTTTACGCGCCACTCGCCACCGCCGAAGCCGTTCTCACCCAACGTCAAAAAGAACTCGGCGTGTGCGTGGTCAACATCGGTGCCAGCTCCACCTCCATCGCCATTTTCGAAGAAGGGGACTTAATGCACACCGCCGTCCTGCCAATTGGTGGCGACCGCATCACTTCCGACATCGGTACCATTTTGCGCATTCCGCCAGAAATTGCGGAGAAAGTAAAAATGGAGTTTGGTCACGCAGTTCCTGACGCTGTGGATCGCAAGCACACCTTCAGCCTCAAAGACATGGGGGCCGACGTGGACGAGGTGGTGAAGCGTCGTTTCATTGCGGAGATTATTGAGAGCCGCGTCGAAGAACTATTCGAAGCTGTCGACGCTGAACTGCGCAAGGTAGACCGTTCCGGCATGTTGCCCGTTGGCGTTATCCTCACCGGTGGGGGAGCTAAGCTCGACGGCATGGTCGACGTCGCTCGCCGCGTGCTCCGTTTGCCTTGTGCTTTGGGCATTCCCGTCACCATCAGCAGCGTAATTGACGAAGTTCACGACCCGGCCTTTGCCACGGCCATCGGCTTGGCCGTTTGGGGTTATGCCATCAAAGGCATGCACACTAACAAGTTCGGTAAATTCTTTAGCAAATTCAAATCCGTGGACCAAGTGGCCAACAAAATCGGCCAGTGGTTCAAATCCATGGTGCCTTAAACGAAAACTCTCCCCCAGCTATGGGGGAGTTAGGAGGGGGCCTTAAACATCAGGCGGGGCAGTCATGTCCCGCTTTTAAGTAAAAAGTATGTCCATCAACATTCGTGTCACCGCCCTCATCATCGAGAACGATTCATTGCTTCTTCTTCAACAAAACACAGAATCCAGCCGCAAGTGGTCGTTACCCGGTGGCAAAGTGGAAGAAGGGGAGACACTCGAGGCTGCGTTGCTTCGCGAAGTGCAGGAGGAAACTGGCTTAACTGTCACGATTGGTAGCCTTCTCTACCTTTGCGACAACATTTTGCCTGACAAGCATCTCCTCCACATCACCTTTCTCTGTAGCCAAGTCGGTGGGGAATTGGGCGCTATTGCTGGTCTAGACACGGAAAAAATTAATTCCGTAGAATTTGTACCAATCAGCCAACTAGCCACCAAAGGCTTCTCGGAAACCTTTATAAATCTTGTTAAAACCAACTTTCCTAACCGCGGCCAATATCTGGGCGCCAAAGCCAACATTGGTCTCTAAGGCTTGACTTTTTCGCCAACATCAGGCACAATCCTCCCCGAGTCGACCATTTCCGGTAGTCTCAAATTCAATACGCCCCATTAGGGGATTCAAGGATCAAGTTGGAAAAACGTACCTTCCGCGCCTTCTACGGCAAGGACAATAACACCCAGGTGACGGTCACCATCGCCAGCGATGGCACTGTGACGCCGTCCGAAGGCATCACGCTCCCGAGGAACGCCGTCTTCACCCTGGTCGGTGACGACAACCAGGTGTTCGGCTCCTTCGAAACCCGCGGTGGCCACATCGGCCTCGCGCACGTCGACTGGTCCAAGGCCATGGCTGCCAAGCCCGAGCCGCGGCACAGCATCATCGAGGTGCGCATCAACCTCGAGCCGATGACTGCGGCCGCGTCCATCGTGAGTGATTTCTTCTTGTTCGAGTTCGTCATCGAGTCGATCCTCAGCGGTCAGGCCTGTCCTCGTTGCGGCCAGGTGCATGACCCTGCCGAGCAGGGACACACGCCTGCCGAGCTCACCGCATGGGTCCAGGAGGGCATCGAATACCACCGTACAAACGGCTTGGTCGACAAGCTGCTCGAGCTCCTCGATGAGCCCGACGAGGTCATCCAGGGCGTCGGCTTCAAGAACCGGGATGCGATCGCGAGGACCATGGACCGCTTCAACGCCCTCCTCACCTGGAGCAGCGCCAACACGCCGCAGACCGCCAAGCCCACGGACAACTCCACCGACACCAACCAGCCCCCGCCGGCCTCCACCAACACGGGGGAAGGCGTCAACCCCCAGGCCTAGCAGGCCACTCTCACACGGCGCTCCCGTGTGACCTCGATCGGCACCTCACCCTCACGGGCGGTGTCGATCTTGCTTTTTACAGGCAGAAAGTTGACTTCTCGGCCAATCTCTAACACAATCGTCGCGTTCGGCCATCTCGCCGCGCCACCTCCCACAGCTCTCCACAGAGCATCGGGCACCTCATGTTCACCAAACCCCCAGGCCCTTTCCAATACACCGCCACCGGCCCAGCAGCCAACAAACGCGTCGTCATGGTCAGCGAGGAAGGCGAAGTCACCGTGTCCTCGAACATCGTCCTTGAGGACGGTCTCTACACTCTGACCGAAGGCGGCTACGGCCAACACGGCCACTTCACGGTCCTGAACGGTCTCCCGAGCCACGCTATGCTCTTTGACGACGAGCCCACGTCGGCCTTGGATGACTACTTCAACACCTTAAGTGACATGTTGAATCACATCTTCGGTCCAGCACCAGCTCAATCTTCGTCAGATCAGTACGACCAACACCTCATGTCCCTGGAAGCCTTACGCGACTACATCGATGGGAAGATCATCATCGACTCTAGTCTCGTCTCGCGAGGGGTGACTCGTGACTGGGCCTTGGCCAAGTTCCGCACTGAGCTCGGTCGTGATCTCGAGTTCGACGGGGAACTGCGGCTCAGGACCATGATCGACATGTCCCAAGCGGATCTCGAGGCTCTCGGTCTGCCGAACATTTCCAAGCTCGCCATTCAACTTCTGCGCCTCCGCGCCCTCCTGGCCTGGCAGCCCGCCGAGCTCATCGTCGAATCCGCCACCACCTAGCCTTCTTCGCCTCGACTGGCGCTCCCCGATAGAATTCCCGGGGGGGGTGCCAGTTTTCCTTTTTATTAGGTTTTCTCCAAAGCTGAGCTTTGGTCGCGAACCAACAGCCGAGCTGAGCTCGGTTGACTTTTTCGCTAATCTCAAGCACCATTCTCCCGAGTCGGCCATTCCGGTCGTCGTCATACCAAGAGGAAGAACATGCAGCCTAAAACTTTGGCCTTCGTCATCACCTGCGGCCCCTTCTCCACTATTGTCAGGATCAACGAACTGGTGGAGTTCTTCCCCCCAGCCAACCTCACACTTCCGGATGGTGTCTACAACCTCACAACTGCTGGTGGTAGGCCGTTCGGCACCATCACCATTACCGAGGGTCAGATTGACCGCCAAATCCACACTGTGACCGAGTGGCGCCGACTTCGGGCCACTGTCATCGTCGCCCTCAACATCGGGACCAGTACCGGCGCCACGCCCGACGAGTTCCTGACGCCGTCTGAACTATTCAATCAGACTTTGACCACTTTAGAAGAGATGGTCGACGCACTCGACGGTAAGCCCTGCAGGAATTGTCACAAACAACATTTTCCTGAGGACGTCGCTATTACCGCAGAGAAGCTGTTGGCCAATTTCCAGACTTACATCGCCGGGTATGTACAGCGTGGGGTTGAGCTGCGTGTCCAGAATTTGGTCAACGGTACTCCTGAGCTCCTTGC
Organism: uncultured Gammaproteobacteria bacterium; assembly: GCA_964355955.1. Taxonomy (GTDB): domain Bacteria; phylum Patescibacteriota; class Patescibacteriia; order UBA9934; family UBA9934; genus UBA11707. Next base: position 43,130 of record CAYHFQ010000003.1, on the reverse strand, counting down.
TCGCGCCGGCCTGACCACCCAGGCCGAGGCCGAGATCCAACTCGCCCGCCTCCGCGCCCTCTTGGCCTGGCAGCCAACCGAATCCTCAACCTCTTCTCCTGCGCCGTAGCTCTACTGCGGCCCGCCTCGACTAACATCCTCTCTCCGGGGGTGCTAGTTTTGCTTTTTGATAGAGTCTAATCTTGCTTTTTTGGCTAAGCTATGAGACTATCGTTTTCGGGCCTGCTACTCTGGCAGTCTCAAATCCCCAGCACCGTCAAAAAAAAGGACATCGTCATGACCGTCACCATGTTTGCGCACAGCGGCCTCCACCACGTCGAAGTCAGCCTCGATCCTCAGGGTAACGTCACTCCTCGGCCCGGGGTGAAGCTCAAGTCCGGCCTCTACACGCTGGCCGACCACCGCACCTTCATGGTCGACGGCGACAAAATCGGGCAGGCTATTACCCCACTCCAGCAGGCCCTGGCCAATTCGGCCTTGCAGATCCCTGCCGGCGTGGCGGTGCGGGGCGGCTGATACTTGCCCAATTACGGCCAATCTGGTATAAACAGGCTCTGTTCGGCCGTCGCTCTGGCGGTCAGCAGGTTCCTAGCAACCCTCCAAAGTCCCTTCAATGGGCAAAGGTAAGAAGCAGATGGCACAGGACAAGGCAAAAGCTGGCGTTCGGATGGTGGCGGCTCACGGTTCCTTCAGGTTGAAGTGCACCGTGGCTCCCGACGGCGAGGTTAGCAATTTCTCGGATATGCCGAGATCTGGCGTCTACATCCTCGAGAATGACGCTCTCGGACGCGAGTTCGAGGTTGAGCGCGGACAAGCCACTGGCCCCGCCCGCCGTCCCAGCGGTCTCCCGCCCCTCCCGTCCACCAACCCTCCTCCCGGCAAGTAGTCGGTCATCCCCATGGTCATAGGTTGACCACGCGGCCGGTGGCGACACTCATCGGCATCTGACTGGCGCGCTCCGTACTCCGGAGGCGTCAGTCTTTTCTTTTCCCTCAAAACTTGCCTTTTCCGCCAATCTCAGGCACTATCCGGCCACCAGTCATTCCGGCTGGCTCTCCCCACCACCTGCCCACCCGGGCCGGAGCACAACATGTCAACGTTAGCGCCACAGTTTTTTCACGTCACGGATGCTACGGGCCGCACCTTCACGGTCATGATCACGAAAGATCAGCCGGTCATCGTGCTCGGCGACGTCAAGTTGCCGGCCGGCACCTACTACCTGCACGCACTGGACAGCCGGTTGGTCCAGCATGGTCGCTTCTCGGTCAATGTCGAACACAAGCCGGGCCTGGTCATCGGAACCACTCCCAACACGCATCGCACGGAGCCAGAGCCAGACAACACCACTCCGTTGGCCGGCGGTGCCTACGCCTTTCTCGACTTGCTGCACAGCCTCGAGTGTCACGCCGACAGCCTCGACGGCAAGCCCTGCCGCCTCTGCGGTCAGCGCCACGGCCTGGGCGAAATGCCACATATCACGGCGTATGAGTGGCGGGTGGACTTCCAGCGGCAGCTGCGCTTCGAGATCGCTCGTTCGTCGCTCGGCATCCTCGACCATCTGGCACGAGTGACCACGCCGCCAGAGTCGCTCGCCTACTTCCACTTCGCGAACCACGCCGAGGCCCACGGCGCCGCGCTTCGCCTCCGGGCTCTGAACCACTGGCAGTCGGAGCAGCCCAAGGTCAAGGAGCCTGAGCTGCTCGTCAAGAAGCTCTTCGACACCCCGGCAGAGGAAGTTCAGCCCTCGTAGCCCATCGTCGACGCGGTTCGCGCGTCACCTCAATCAGTCTGTCCCTCGTGGCAGGCTGGTTTTGTTTTCAGGGCGTCAATCATTGACATTTTCTAAATTTCATGGCACTATAACAACTCATTTTCGCCGCCTCCCACCGTCTTTTTCGCCGGAAGAAGTCGCTATGAGTCGGCCAAAAGCCAACTCGTCTACCACCCAAGCAAGTCCCCATTACGGGGCAGAGGAGCGTCATGCGTTCATTTTCTTTCAAATTCAACGATCGGTGGTGGGACGTCACCGTCGACGCCGAGGGCTGGGTCAGCTACGGCGAGGATGTTCTCGGCCAACTGTTGCCGCCTGGCATCTACCCGTTGACCAACGAGGATGACGTCCAAGTCGGTACCTTCGAGGTCGACGCGAAAGGCCAGCTCGGTCAGGCGAAGTTCGACGACCAGGAAGAAGCAGACGGTGATGAAGACGCCAACGACGGCTACCTGGACTTCGTCGCGATCATGGCCGCTTTCGGTGGAGAAGTCTTCATCATCGATCTCGGCGCTCCGCCGGCACCACCCAGCCCTGCTCAGGAGATCGAAGAACTCCTGTGTTCTGAGGAACGGGTGATCAACATCCTGGCCGGTCAACCCTGTCGCCACTGTCGGGAGCGACACGAGTTCTCGACCATCAGCTGGGAACCGCGTTGCGACGTGATCAAGAAGCTCATGGCTGACATCGATCACCTCCGGCGCAGCACTTTGCTCGTCGAGTTGCAGAGGCTCAGCGCCGACCAGCAGACGGACTGGGAGGCGAACGGTTACGTCACGGTCGAGCAGGTAGCCGATCACCTCGCGCGCTTCATGGCCATCTTGGCCTGGCATCCGCCCATCGACGTCGAGCACATCTCGCTCGGCCACACCATCATCCCGCCCGACACCAACCCTCACCCCGAACCCGAGCCCTCCTAGCTCGGCCGTCGACGGCAAAAGCGTCACCCTAACTGGTCTGTCCCTCGTGGCAGACCGGTTTTGTTTTCAAGTTGAACACTCATCCTCACTAACAAGCGAGCGACTGTCGTGTCTCGTGTGACGACGCGATGGCCGACCCGAGAAACACTTGACTCGCGCATTTGCTTTTCGTTAAGCGAGTCATTCTGTAAGTGTTTCTGGGCTGAGGCCTTGAGCTAGGAACAGGAGATACGGCGGTTGCGAGCGACGATTCTGGTGTTCTGTCGAGTTATCCACATGCACAATGGAGACTTTATTCCTCCTATGTTAGGCTGCTAGTAAGAATTTTATTTACGCTTAGCCAAATTGAATACTTAAAGTGTTCAGGGGAGGGGATGAACATCAATTGTTATGGCCGAATTTAAACCGGAAATCGAAACCGCTGCCAAAATCAAAGTCATCGGCGTTGGCGGCGGTGGTGGCTCAGCGCTCAACCGCATGATCTTGGAGAAGTTGCGCGGCGTCGACTTCATTGCCGTCAACACAGACGCTCAAGCGCTTCATGCCAACTTAGCGCTGACCAAAATCCCTATCGGCAAAACCGCTACTCGTGGTTTGGGTGCTGGCATGAATCCGGAAGTTGGTCGTCGCGCCGCGGAAGAAAACGCCAACGACATTAGGACAGCTATCGCCGGGGCCGACATGGTCTTCCTCACTTGTGGTTTGGGTGGTGGTACCGGTAGTGGCGCCATTCCAGAGATTGCTAAAATCGCCCGCGAGGTTGGTGCGCTTACTGTGGCTGTTGTCACCAAACCATTCGGTTTTGAGGGTGCGCAGCGCAAACGTATTGCCGACGAAGCCTACGCCGAACTCTGCGCCCAGGTCGACACCGTCATCACCATTCCGAACGACCGCGTGTTGCAAATTATCGACAAGAAAACTTCGCTCCTCGACGCCTTCAAAATTGTCGACGACGTGCTCCGCCAAGGCGTGCAGGGGATTTCCGAAATCATCACTATCCCAGGCCTCATCAACGTCGATTTCGCGGACGTCAAAGCAATCATGCAAAACGCTGGTAGCGCCCTCATGGGCATCGGCCGGGCCTCGGGCGAGAACCGCGCCGTTGAAGCTGCCAAGCAAGCCATCGCTTCGCCATTGCTCGAACTTTCCATCGACGGCGCCAAGGGCATTCTCTTCACCGTCACCGGCAGTGCGGACCTCGCCATGTACGAAGTCGCCGAAGCCGCCAAAATTATCACCGGTTCGGCCGACGAAGACGCCCGTGTTATCTTTGGTGCCAACATCGACGAGACTTTGCAAGACGAAGTTCGCATCACCGTCGTGGCTACCGGCTTTGACAACCGTGACCACCGCCGCGCTCCGTCCCTCGCCGGCGACGTCGAAATCACGCCACAAAGCAGCTGGAACGCCCCACGTCGTGATGATTATCGTTCCACTCCTGCTGTGCCACCTCGCAATAGCTACATGCCGGTCATGGCTGTGAAAGAATCACCGTTCGCCGAGCGCCGTGTGCCAGCCGCCCCAACCATCTCTTCATCTCCAACTCGCGCTCCAGAACTAAGGCCACAGCCAGCTCACGACCCTTACGAAGAAGACCCTCGTCAGCAGATTCCCGTCTACACGCCACCAACACCGCAGCAACCAGCCCAAGTCCAAGCCCAACCTAAAAAAGATGACGACGACGAGCTTGGCATTCCAGCGTTTATCCGTCGCAAGATGATGTAGTATGTTCTGTCCTGTCTGTAGTGGAAAATCGACGAGGGTGATCGATTCTCGACTTTCGGCCGACAGCTTGACGGTGCGCCGCCGCCGGGAATGCGAGAAGGCCAAATGTGCTTTTCGTTTTTCGACCGTGGAAGAAATCGAAATCCTCGACGTCACTGTGGTCAAGCGTAACGGTCGACGCGAATCCTACAATCGCGAAAAAATCGAAAGTGGCCTCAAAAAATCTTTAGAGAAGCGCCCCTACACCGACGTCCAATTCCGCACTCTTGTCCACACCATTGAACGCGAAATTCAAAAGGGGAGAGGTAGCGAAATCACCAGCCGCTCAATCGGCGCCATTCTCATGGAGCAACTTCGTAGCTTCGACAAAGTTGCTTACATCCGTTACGCCAGCGTCTATCACTCCTTCGAAGACGTTGCTACTTTCGCGGAAGAGTTGCGAAAACTTGGCGCAGTGGGGAAGAAGAAGAAATAAAAAGAAATATTTTTAAAATGATGATATACTCGTATCATCATTTTATTATGGAGGAAACGCGCACTAAAATAATCTGCACCATTGGCCCGGCTTCGAGTTCGGTCTCTATGTTGGTGCGTATGATTAACGCTGGGATGAGAGTCGCTCGCCTTAACTTTTCCCACGGCGATCACCCGAGTCATGCCAGGCTCATCAAAACTGTCCGGGCCGCCGCACGCAAAGCCGGTCAAACTGTGGCTATTCTGCAGGACTTGCAAGGTCCCAAAATTCGCGTCGCTGAATTGCCAGCCAAGGGCGTCATTCTCCACAAAGCCGAAAAAATAATTCTCACAACATCACTCGTCGCATACAAAACAGGCGGCGCTATTCCCGTCACTTACGCCTCACTGCACCGCGACGTCAAAGTCGGTCACCGCATCCTCTTCGACGACGGCACCATCGAAGTGGTCGTCGAGAAAGTCCGCGGTCATAACATCACCGCCAAGGTCAAAGTTCCTGGCGTCCTCACTTCTCACAAAGGTCTCAATCTTCCCGACTCGATGGTCGGCGAGGCCTCGTTCACACCCAAAGATCGTGAGGATCTCCTCTTCGGCGTTGCCCAAGGCGTGGACTGGGTCGCTTTATCCTTCGTTTCCTGCGCCGACGACATCTTAACCGCCCGCTCCGTCGCCAGATCAGCTGCCAAAGCAGCTGGCGTGCCCGTCCCTCTGTTCTTCGCTAAGGTCGAGCGTCGCACTGCTCTCGACAACTTCCCGGAAATTCTCGCGGCCGCCGACGGCATCCTCTTGGGCCGTGGTGATTTAGGCGTGGAAGTCCGTCCTGAAGAAGTTCCCGAAATTCAAAAGGATATTGTCGAGGCCTGTCGCCAAGCGGGGAAGCCAGTCGTCGTGGCCACTCAAATGTTAAATTCCATGGTCACCAACCCACGCGGTACTCGCGCTGAAATTTCCGACGTCGCCAACGCCGTTTTTGACCATACCGACGCCGTCATGCTCTCCGCCGAGAGCGCCACTGGCCGCTATCCCGCCGTCACTGTCGCCGCCATGACCGCTGTCATCCGCGAAGCCGAGAAGTCGCGTTACGACGACATTCATCACGTCTCACTCCGCGTGCCCGACGTCGCCGAAGCCCTCGCGCAGTCCGTCCACGTTCTCGCTGCCAGCGGCCTCATTGCCGCCATCGTTGTCGTCGCCGGCCAGGGCGTGGTCGCGCAACAAATTAATATGTTCCGCCCCGACGTTCCGGTCTTCATGGTCTGTCCCAACGAATCGGCAGCTCGTCGCGCCATCGTTTCCTCCGGCATCGTCCCGCTCATTATGGCCGACTCGCCTGGCACTCTCATTTCTCGCCTCCAAACAAAAATCCACCACGACAAACTCGTCCGTCGCGGCTCACAAATAGCTGTCGTCATCAGTAACGGCGCCGAAACTAAACTCTCAATCGTTCACGTCTGAGCATCGGGCTCAGCACGAGGAATTCGTCAGATGTAGACTCGGTCTACATCGGACGTATTCCGTACAACTAATTATTGTGTCAAATTCGCCAACCAAGCTGGCAACAGCGGCAAAATAATTCTCGACCCAATAAAAATCACAATCCCGAAAACTACCGTACCACCAATCGCGATGCCAAAACCATACACGATCCCGTCCAACAGGCGATGCATTAACCGCTTGCTTGTTTTAATGGAATCGACGTAAACTTTACGGGTCTTGCTGATCTCTTCCACTAATTCGCGTTCCTCACTAGCGAGCGATTTCTTCATATTACTGTCATTATACCACTGTTATGAAACTAGTTATTATCAACGGTCCGTGGGGAGTAGGGAAGTCGACCACCGCTGCTCTCTTACACCACGAATTGCCCGGCTCTTTTCACCTCGAACTCGACGTGTTGCGCCGTTGTATTAGTGGCTACGAGCTAGACCGTCAAAAAAGTTTTTATTTCTCGCTGACCCTCGCTCTCGGCATCATGGAAACCTGTTTCGCCGACGGTCGTGACGTCATCATCGACAAAATGTTCTTCGACGGGGAAGTCATCGATCAGCTCATCACCGTTGCCGCAAAATTTGACGCCAGCGTCCACGAATTCATTCTCTGGTGCGACAATCGTACTCTCCTGGAACGCGGCGCCACCCGCGGTTACAGCTCCGGCGTTTTCTCCATCGACAAAGCCCAACGTTCCTGGGAACTTATCTCCAAACTCATCCCCACCCGTCCCTCCGCCACCGTCCTCGACACGAATTCACTTTCGCCAGCTGATGTTGCTCAAAAAATTCTGGTCTACATTCAACGTATACATTGAATGTAGACCACTTATCCACAGAAAATATTATCAACTCTCATCATAATCAACATTGCTCCTGATATCACCTCAATGATAGAATAGACCACATAGCTTATATCTTTCTCGACGAGAGCGGCGATTTAGGGTTTGCGGAAAGATCTAGTAAGTGGTTTTTGATTACCATTGCTATCGTTAAGGACGAACGTTGTCTTGAAAGAATAGTTAAAAAGGTGTGGAAATCACTTCATAAAAAATACAAGCATGGAGGAGAACTACATGCCTCAAAAGAGCAGGATGTCACTCGTAACAAAATGCTCCAGTTAATCAAAGAATGTGATGATATTAAAATCATGACTATTGTCCTCAACAAGGACAAAGTTTATGTAGATCTGCAAAATCAAAAACATTATTTATACACCTACGCGGCCAATGTTCTGCTCGGCCATTTGCACGACGAAGGTATCATCGAGTCTGGTGAAGACATTGATTTAGTTATCGATCGTAAAGATACAAAAAAGTCATTGGAAGAAAGATTTGTGAAGCATCTCACTGCTGCCATGCAAAAGCGACGTCCAGAGAAGTTCAAGGTGCGGCTTCATGCCTCTTATCAGAACAAATCACTCCAAGCTGTGGATTTCATATCTTGGGCAATATTCAGGAAATATGAATTCGCCACAATGCCTTTTTATGATTTGATTGAGAGTAAAATAATTGCCGAAAAATTGCTTTTTAAATAAAAAAAAGCCCCCTGCTTTAACGGGTTACCATCCGGTAACCCAACGCAGGAGGTCTTACTTCTTCTACCTTTAATGTATCATAGTCAGTAACAAGAATCAAGAGCCGTCAACACTCTAAAAATTACTATCAATACTCGTCACCGCAGCCTTCGCCGTAGCCGCATCGTAATCGCTGGTCGAGTCAATCACGCTACCAATCGAGTAATTGCCGCGTAGCACTGCAGACACGGACACAAGCGATGCTTGCCAGTTGTTGCCGTAGTCGGCTTTTACCAGCGCCTCGGTTAAGTAGTGGTGCAATACAGCGCCACGACTGACGGCGTAAACCTCGTTCGTACTCGTAAACTTCACCAGCGCGGTACCTGGGTGCAAAGTCACATTCTTGCCTAGCGACAACGTCGACATGAACGCCTGGCTGACAGTTTTGACGCCGCTCCAGTTGCTGTACCAAGTGTAATAGACGGCTTCGGTGGGGAAGGCGTGACGTTTGCCATCGGCGCCCAAGTAGTACACGGCATGACAGGCATCGCTCTTTCTGACGTTACTGCCACAAGCCGTCTTAATTCTATCGCCAGCGTAGGCTTCAGCTACCGTGTAGCCTGTCACTGTCACTGTGCGGCTAGCTCCGAGCGTGGAATTACCATCGCCATCGGTACAGCTCACAGCCGCCTGCACTGTGCCGGAGCCAGCGTTGCCAACGGCGGCAAAGGCGTAATTAGCACTCCAAGTGTCGCCATTTTTGGTCATATCGGCCAGGTTGATATGGTCGATCATCAAACGGCAGGAAGCTACGGCAGATTCACCAGACGTGCTGACGGACACCGTGGTTGGCACATTAGCGGTCGCTTTTGAGATTGAAACTCGTGAGACTGTTGGGCCGACGGTATCGATCTCGAATGTTAGCGCGTTACTCCCGCTGACGGCATTGCTATTGTCGTGAGCTCGTACGTAGAAGGTATGCCAGCCATTTGCTTGTGTGGGTAGCGTATAACTCAGCACATTGCCAATCCCGCTGTACCCACCAGCATCAACCGCGACGTCATACCAAGTCGCCCCGCTTGGTGCACTCCAGCTGAAAGTCGGCGTAGTATCGTTCGTGTACTGGCCTGGGGAGATTGTCAGGCTATTTGGTGCGCTAACGGCAGCAAAAGTGACACTCGGCACAGCAAACAACGCGAGGGCAAGTAGGAATATTTTCATATACCCTAATGCTGAGCCAGTTCGCACCTGTTGTCAATTGACATGTGGATAAGTGGTCTACGTCAAACGTATACCTTTGACGTAGACCACTTATCCACAGAAAAAGAACGCAAAACCAGCGCCGCATCGCTACACGTTGAATTCCAGTATCATCGGCAAGTGGTCGGACAGGGGGAGGTCTGGCACCTCGAAGCTCGTCACCTTTACGCCCGGCGTCGTGAACGTATAATCAGCGAACTCTTGGTACCCCTCTGGCGTGTTGGCGTACTCCGGCGAGATCTTTCGGTGGTTGGTTCCGCGGGTGGTCGTTATTTTATGCTCGACCACCAGATTACGATAACCAGCTCGTTCAAACATTTTAATCGATTCAGTTTCAGGCATCAGATTAAAATCGCCCAGCACTATCTTCTCGCCAGCTCTTACCACTAAAAAGTCGAGTACTCTTTGCGACTGCGCCAACCTCTTCGGCGTATCCCGCTTACTCCCCGGTTGCGAATTACCATGCAGCGTCACGATCGTCACTCCGCCCTGCTCGATGTACACCGCGTTATGGCCGAGCGTCTCAAAATCCTTGCCATCGTAACTATTAAACTCATTATAAATAAAAAAGCTACCTTGCCCAGTCACCTCTAATTCTTTCTTATACAAAATCGCATTACCCATCAACAACTGTCCCTCATAGTCCGTCGTCATATCAAAATCCTCTTGCCCAGGTGCAAAAATACCCGCAAACTCAGGCAGCGCCCGCCGCAACTCTTCCAAAAAATTCGCCCGTCCTTCATAGGGCAGGGAAGACATATCCTCCTTGGGATTACTGAGCACCTCTTGCAAACAAAACACATCCGTCGACGCCGCCTGCTCGGTGCAAAACTTTAGCAGTGCGTCGAATTCATGTCCGCGAAAAATGTTGAGAGATATTATTTTCATATTTTGCTTTTTCAAGATTTTAGCATATTGCTCGATATAATATAAGCCTTATTTAATGGGTCAATTATGATCATCTTGACATTAGAGTTGAATTCTCTATGCTTTATACATAACCAAGCTAAGCTGGCGGAGTATGTGTTCCATTCTAGTACCCTCCGCCGTAGCGACAGAATCTCGCTGCAATCAATGTGCTAAACTACTATTTAAATTAAGCGCCAAAGACGCTGCCTACGAGATCAAATGCGGTCGCTGCAAATCTTGTAATTCTTTTCCTGCGCCATCATTCACCGACGTTGTTGTTACTAACAGTTGCGGTCGCATAATTTTTGCCAACCAATGGGTCGACAAGAATCCCGATGGCAACGGTGGTAAGTACATCTGGCAGATCCTATGTTTACCAAATTTTAATGTCGACGATCGCGCGGATCCTATCGTAGCTGAGCGCCTCCAGAAATATTTAGCTTATGTTGGCGAGTCCACTACCAACGTCTACAAAACGACTCTTAGCTGCAAAACTCAGCTGTTGATATCTCCTATAACCAACGCCGAGAGTGTGATACAATTGATAGTATTCAGGGTTCACTGTTTTACATAATTTAGCGAATGCCATTGAGCATCAGGCCGATTAAAGAATCGTGTGCCTATGTTGGGGCGTTCTGCGAGATCTTACAACTTCAATTTTCTTATACTTCCGGTTGCTGGTTTGTTGCTTGGTTCGTTTTTGTTGTCGCCTTTAGTTGCGCGTGCCACCACCTATCTGCCAGGCGCCACACTCGAACCAGACTGTGCTCCTGGTTCTCTGGACTGTGGCGTGTTGCCGATCGGCGACGCTCACACCGGCGTTGGTGCACCTGCTTTAGCTAGTCCCAATACTGGTGCCCTCTACCTCGACACCGCTGGCGGCATTTTTTACAGCTATGACGGCACCTCTTGGGTGACCGTCGGCAGCGGCACCTCGATTACTAGTTTGAACGGTCAAACCGGTCCTTCACAAACCTTCGCTATTGGCGCAACTGGCACAGATTTCAACATTTCCTCGAGCGGCGACGTCCACACCTTCAACATTCCCGACGCCTCGGCCCTCAACCGCGGCTTGGTCACAACCGGTACCCAAGCCTTTGCCGGCGACAAAACATTTAATGGCGCTCTTGCCGCCTTGGGCACCGTTTCCCTCGGTTCCGCCAGCACCGTCACCACCATCACCGGCAACTCCAGTTCCACCCTCGTTCTCAACGCCGTCACCCTCGACGCCACGGAGCTCAACCGCTTGGACGGTCATGACGCTGGCCTCGTCGACACCAACGACGCCGTCGCGACTGCCATTACTGGTACTGGCGCACTTGGTTCTGGCTCCATCGCCTCAGGCTTTGGAGCCATCGACACCGGGGCGGACAACATTACAACCACCGGCAGCCTCTTCGGCAACGACGTCGACCGTTCCACCGCTGGTGTTCTCACCTTCGGCAACACCAACGCCACCTCGGCCTCCATCTGTAACTCGGCTGGTTGCGATACCATTTCCATTGGTACTAATGCCGACGCCGACTCTATTACTATTGGTAACTCAACTATTGGTACTACGCTTGCTTTAACCGGCGGTGCCACTTGGTCCATTGCCTCAACTGGCGTCGGTTCTGGTTTGTCCCTAACGGCTGGCAGCAATACTATCAGCGGCTTAACCAACTCTAATCTATCTGGCACCGCTGGCATCACCAACGGTAATTTGGCTAACTCTTCGCTCACAGTCACCGCTGGTTCCGGCTTGATCAATGGCGGCTCGGTTGCGCTCGGTGGCACAACCACCCTAGACATCGGTGCTGGTAGCGGTATCTCCGCTAACGCCAATGACGTCGCCATCAATTTGACGACTAGCGGCACAACTGGCTCCACCGCCAGTAATTCTGGTTTGGAAGTATCTTCCTCTGGCTTGGCCATGTTAAAAGGTTGTGCGGATAATGAACTCCTCAAATGGAGCGACGCTGGCGGCTGGGCCTGTGCCGCTGACATTTCAGGCGGATCCCCAGCGCTTAGCACCATTTCCGCAGCGGCAGGCACCAACTCCATCAACAACGGTGACCATGCACAGGCCTGGAACTGGGCCCTCACTTCAGCCGCCAAAACCGCCTTTGCCTTTGGTGAAAACACCGCCTCTATCAACGGCGTGGGTAGCCAGTACATTCTCAGTGCCTCCACTCTCGCCACTTCATCCGCCGCGCCATTCAAAGTGGTCGCTCAGGGCAACACCATTATCGATACTTCTCCAGTGGGCGCTCTCACCATTGGCAATGCTGATCCTTCAGCCACTGTTGCGATTACTGGCGGTACAGCCTGGTCCATGTCGACAGCTGGTGCTTTAACTCTAGCTTCGTTGACCCGCGGAGCAGACACCATTACGGATTTTTCTGGTAATGGTCTAGCTGTTTCTGCTAACGCTCTAACCATCAACCTCCCAGCTGCCACGGACGCACTTTCCGCCACCACATCATCTGGTTCTGGACTCGAAGTATTATCTGCTGGCCTAACGCTACTGCAGGGGTGTTCCGACACGCAAATTCTAAAATGGAACGAGACTACAGATGCGTGGGCTTGTGCGGCAGACGATGCGGGTAGCTCAGCTACTTTGCAGGACGTTTATGGCACTGGTAACACCATCCTGACCACCACGGGCAGAAATGTTGCCTTTACCTTGGGTGAAGTTGCAGCCCCTACCTCCTTTACCATCGAGAACCAAGACACGGCTGGCGTCTCGGCCGAAAAAATCTCGAGCTCAATTGCCTCTGGTGCGCTCACTAACGGCCTCCTCATCGAACAAACTGGCATTGGCACCATGACCAACGGCCTGCAGATCGCAGAAACCGCCGGTACCATTACGGACGGCATTCTCATCACTGGCACACTCGGTAACATTCTCAACTCGCCATCGCTCGATATCACGGGTGCTGGCGCTATTACTGGAGCCACGGGCGTCACCCTTTCTTCGGGTGACATCACAACCACTGGTTCCATCTTCGCCAACGACGTCGACCGTTCGACCGCCGGTGCCTTAACTTTCGGTAACACGAACGCCACCTCAACTTCTATCTGTAACTCAGCTGGTTGCGACACCATAACAATCGGTACCAACGCAGATGCCGACGCCATTACCATTGGTGACACTCTGGACGCCTTAGCCTTCGCCTCAACTGGCTTTAATTTAACCACGGCTGGTGCGCTAACCGGCGTGGCCTCCATCGACACCATCGCCACCTCAGCCACGGCCCTCACCTTCGCTGGCGCTGGCACTATCTCTTCGACTACTATCTCGGCCATCACCTTGGACTCTGGCACAACTGGCCTCGTCAACTTGGGCACTGGCAACAACGCCAAGACCATCAACCTCGGCACCGGTACCGCTGGCAACGCCATCAACATCGGCACCAACAACACCACGGCAGATACCATCGCCCTTGGTTCCGCCTTGGATACGGTAACCATCACTGGCAACTCCAGTTCCACCTTCGTCTTAAACGCCGTCACCCTCGACGCCACTGAACTCAACCGTTTGGACGGTCATGACGCGGCCCTCGTCGACACCAACGACGCTGTCAGCACGGCCATCACTGGCGCTGGTGCCTTAAACTCTGGCTCCATCACTTCTGGCTTTGGGGCCATCGACACCGGAGCAGACAACCTAACCACCACTGGTTCCATCTTCGGCAACGACGTCGACCGTTCTACTGCCGGCGCTCTCACTTTCGGCAACACGAACGCCACCTCGACTTCCATCTGTAACTCAGCTGGTTGTGACACTATCACCATTGGTACCAACGCCGACGCCGACGCCATCACGATCGGCGACACTTCCGACGCCTTGGCCTTCGCCTCGACTGGCCTCAACTTAACCACGGCTGGTGCGCTAACCGGCGTAGCCTCCATCGACACCATCGCCACCTCAGCCACCGCCCTCACCTTCGCTGGCGCTGGCACTATCTCCTCGACTACACTCTCAGATATTACCCTCGACTCTGGCACGACCGGCATCGTCAACTTGGGCACTGGCAACAACGCCAAAACTGTTAACCTCGGCACCGGTACCGCCGGCAACGCCATCAACATCGGCACCAACAACACCACCTCCGACACCATCTCTATTGGTTCTGCTTTGGATAATATCTCCATTACCAGCGACCAATGGAGCGTGACCGATGCTGGCGTCTTGGTTGTAGCTTCCTGTACCGGCTGTGGCGGTGGAGGAGCTACACTCGATAGCGCCTACACAACAGGGAACACTATCGGCACCGATAGCGGCAGCAATGTCATCATTAACCTTGCCGAAGTCGTCACGCCAACAGAAGTCACCATCAACAATCTCGACACCGCCGCCACCAACGCCCTCCAAATCGACAATGGTATTGCCTCAGGTACCTTGACCAATGGTTTGTTACTTGAGGAATCAGGCGCTGGCACCATGACCAACGGCTTCCATATCCTAGGTTCAGCTGGAGCCATCACTGACGCTATCAACATTGAAGACGGCGCCGGTACCATTGCCGACGGTCTGCAATTTACGGGTACCTTCACTAACCTCATCAATTCCACTAACTTTGTTGTTTCGAATGCTGGCAACATGACATTGGCCGGCACCTTAGATGTTGCCTCCACCATTCAGGCTGGTTCTGGCAACGAGGTCCTCACTCTAGCTACGGGTAAGATTGATGCCGATGCTCTTACGCTTACTGCTGCAGTGGACGGCGGCACTGGCACCTCCTCTGGCTCAGGCTTGATAGCTCGTACTGATGGCATCGGCTTACTCCAAGGCTGTGCTAACGGTGACGTTTTACGTTGGGCGGAGTCGACAGACACCTGGAACTGCGCACCCTTAGCATCCTCAACCGAATCTGCCAACGACACCACCGCTTTAGCTGACTTGCCTAACGGTGCTGGTGCCATTGTGGAAGTCATGAATGAAGCCGAACCAAACATCACACCAGAAACAACCTCTAGCCGTATTTGGGTCACAGGTTCTATTCGTTTGGGTGGCGACGGCACCGACGACGAAACCAGCACCTTCCGCGTTTTCCGCGACACTGCTGACGACACTGCCTGTGACGGTACGCAGGTGGATGGTGACATCGTCCAGTTCACTACATTGAGTGCAACCGACGACTTCTTCATGGAGTTTAACTTGGTTGATAGTCCTGCCACTACTTCTGCCGTGTTCTACACCGTCTGTGGTTTTACGAACACTGCTACCACACCTAACGCTGTGACCGCTGTCGAGCTTACCATTCAAGAAATCCCAGCTACTGGCGCTGACTATGCCGAACTTTACGCCACTAATGACAATAGTCTAGAAGCTGGCGACGTCGTCGTCCTGGACTCAAGTCTCGATGTTGGCGTGCAGAAGAGCACAGGCATGAGTGCATCAGCCGTCATTGGCGTTGTTTCCACAGCTCCAGCTATGGTGATTGGCGGTATCGCTAACAGTACCGTCAAAGCTGTACCAGTTGCTCTGGCCGGTCGCGTACCAGTCAAAGTTGTTATCGAGAACGGCCCAATTATTCCCGGCGATTATCTAGTAGCCTCTTCTACGCCAGGTGTGGCCATGAAAGCCAACGGTACAGGCTCAGTCATCGGCCAAGCTATGTCAGCCTATGACGCAGAAGGAATCGGCTTCGTTCTCACCTTTGTGAAGAACTTTAGTACGAGTGAAGAGAATCTACAGGTCGAGGACGTCACCCCAACAGTCAATGCCGACGGCTCTAGCAACGGCCTCTCCACCCTCATCGCCACTATTCAAGCCGAAGCTGCTCACGACCCTATCGCCATCCTCACTACTCGCATTGGCAGTGGCACGCAATTAATCACCGACTTCATGGCCGCCCGTGTCACTTCCATTCGTGGTTACTTCGACGAAATTTTCACCCGGAAAATTCACACTGACCAGCTCTGCGTCAGCAAGTCCGACGGCACCGAAGTTTGTGTCACTGGCGATCAGCTCCAAAACGCCATCGGCGGCACCGTGCAGAGCATTCCAGTCTCCGCCCCAGCCCCAACTCCCATCGTTGAACCAGCCGTCGAGCCCGTTGCCGAGCCTCAGGCCGACGTAATAGGCGGGGTCTCCCCGCAGGGCGAGGACGCGACTGCCCCCCGCCCTGAAGAGCCAGTCACTGAACTCATCACCGAGTCAATTACTGAGCCAACCGTCGAACTAACCCCAACCCCCGAACCAACCACCGAGCCTCAGGCCGACGTAATAGGCGGGGTCACCGCCCCCCGCCCTGACGAGCCAACTCCAGTCACAGAACCACCAGTCATCGAGTCAACACCAACTGCCGATTCTGCTCCGGCATCAGAACCAGTTACTGAGACGAGTCAAAGCTCAGCTTTGACCGCAAACCCAACCAGCGAGCTCAGCTCGCCTAACTAACAGATAACAGAACATTTATGAGTATCTTTCGCCGTCTGCGTAGCGTTTCAGCAAAAGTCTGTATGGCTATGAGCCCTAAGCGTTTTATCCTAACCCTCATCTTCTTGGTCGCCGTCGGTGGCGTCGCCGGTTCCGTTTACTTCCACCAGCGTTACCAAGATCTCAAGAATAATCCCAACGCCTCAGCGGAAAAGGAAAGCACTAAGTTCGTCGATCTCATCGGTAAACTCATTGAACTACCAACTGACGAAACGCCATCCGTCGTCACCATTGTCGATACTACTAAATTGAGCGATCAACCATTCTTCAAAACAGCGGCCAACGGTGACATTCTGCTCGCTTATATCAATTCCAAAGAAGCCATTCTCTACCGTCCTACCACCAATAAAATAATTCAAGTCGCCAGCATCAACGTCAATCAAAATACCGCCGACGTGACCGATACTGCCGCTGATCAGGCTGCCGTCGACACCACTACCAATTCCGACACTTCAGGTCAGTAATCATTTATGCGTAGGGGCTTGGCCATTATTATCTTAGCTAGCTTGGGTCTTGCCCCTCTGCCTGTTTTTGCGGCCACTGGCACCGTGCTCGACGCCCATAAATACGCCTGGAGCAATAACGTCGGTTATATTAACTTTGCCAGCGTTATTGTCGACGATAGCACACTCTCTGGTTCGGCTTGGTCCACTAATAAAGGGTTTATCAAGTTCAATCCAGCCGAGAGTGGCGTCATAAACGACGGCGCTGGTAATCTCTCAGGCTCCGCTTGGGGCGAACAGCTTGGTTACATCGATTTTTCTGGCGTTACCATTAACTCCAGTACTGGCCAATTCTCTGGCACTGCCACTGGCACTCTAGTTGGCACCATCACCTTTGATTGCCCAACTTACTGCGACGTGGCTACCGACTGGCGGCCAACAACCACCACTCCAACCTCCTCGAACGACAACGGCCCAGGCTTCAATCCACCGCAAATCTTAACCCCTCCATCCTCCACTATTCTGCAGCCATTGCCAGTCATTGCTGCCGAAGCTGCCAGTATCGACATCGTGCGTGACGGCATCATTAACATTCTCGACTTCAACTCACTAATGGTTAACTGGAACGCTCTCGGCAGCAACAACATTGCCGACATGAACAAAGACGGAGCTGTCGATATTCTCGACTTTAACTTACTGATGGTCTACTGGGGCACTACCTATCAATTATAAATATGCCATCACTTAAGCTTAAATCACTCTTCTTCGTCTTCGCTCTAGCTGGTTGGCTGGTGGTTCCCTTAGTCACCCAAGCCAGCTCGTTCGATGTCTCAAGGAACATTATTACCGTTGTTCAGGGTCAGAACTTCACTGTACCAGTTACTATTAATCCGGCTGGTGAGAAGAGTTACACTGCTCGCTTCACCCTCGGTTATCCAGCCGATTTACTCGAGGTCACTTCCTTTACCTTCGCCTCTAGCTGGTTACCGCTCTCTCAGTCAGGTTACGATCTCATCGACAACAGTAACGGCCAGCTCATTAAAACCGCTGGCTTTCCCCAAGGCTTCTCAACTGCACAAGCTTTCGGAACAGTTACCTTTCATACCAAACAAGCTGGTCAAGCTGTACTAACCGTTGGCCCGCAGTCCTTCATCTTGAACGCACAGAATCAGAGCACGCTGGAATCCCGGCCACAAATTCAAGTCGTCATCAATCAAAGTCTCGTCACCCCAGCTCCCGCCGTTCCTCTCGCACCACTACCGAGTTTACCAGCCGAAAAGAAAAATATCTTCGACCTCGGCTTAGCACCATCAGTCGAAACTAACGGTGCCGGTCTAGTCTCAAGAGTTGCCCCAGGAGAATTCCTACCTATCTCAGTACGGTTACTAAATCTTGGTAACAGCAATAAAGTCGACGTCGCAGTTTCCTATAAGATTGCTGACTTCGCCGGTAACGTTATCTACACCTCGCAGGAGACTGTCGCTGTCGAGACCACCGCTAATTACGTTAAGACCATCCAAATTCCTTACGAGACTGTTCCTGGTCGCTATATAGTCAGCAGCTCCATCATCTATCAGGATCAAGTGACACCCGCCACCACGGAATTCCCCTTCACCGTTGAGCCGAAAATTCTCGGTATCTTCCAAAGCGACTTCATCCTCTACGTAGGTATCATGCTATTCGTGGCCTTACTTGTCAGCCTGTTGACGTTGGCTCTAGTCAAGCGTCGACGCCAAACTCGCGGCAATATCTTCGACTATTCGTACCTACCACACGGTGAACGAGTCTTCTACGAACTAATTAGTGACACCATCATGGACATGCGCCAACGAGCCGGTGACCAGGCCCTCGACATTGCAGCGCATATCCGAGGCCTGACTATCGACCCAAAAACCGGTCGAGTCATGAGGATTACCAGAAGCCCTTCTAAAGTAATTGCCGAGTTAGTTTCCAGGTACGAGAATACTCTAGGCAAGTCAGTCAGCTTCGCCTTCCGTAACACTAAATAAATCATTCTAATCAATTTCTATGTCAATCCAAAAAACTATTCTCGTCGTCGAAGATGAAAAATCCTTACTCAACGTTATTGTCGACACCTTAAACCTGCATAATTTTCTCACGCTAAGAGCTAAAAACGGTAAAGAGGGGATAGATGTGGCTTTGGCCAAACATCCAGATCTCATCCTTCTGGATCTTCTCATGCCAGTTATGGACGGCATGACGGCCCTCAGTAAAATCCGTGAAGATGCTTGGGGAGCGCACGTGCCAGTTGTCATTCTCACTAATTTGAGCGCGACAGACGAACATCTGGTCGAGGAGATGGTGGCGGACAAACCAGTTTATTACTTGATTAAGTCAGATTGGAAGCTAGAGGATGTGGTCACTAAAATTCAGGAGATACTAGCCGCTTAAATCTAGTTTCAAGCTAAAATATGGCCAACCAAACAGTTGCCCAGGCTGAATTTACAGAATCAACAGACAACGCCCTGCATTACTTTAAGACACTCGTCGAAGTTGCTCGTGAATCATTCTTAATCCTTAATTCAGATCTCCGTGTCATCTCAGCCAACGACATCTTTTACCGCAATTTTGGCGTCACTAAAGAGGAGACGGAAAATATTCTGCTCTATCATTTAGGTAATGGTCAGTGGGACATTCCCGAATTAAAGGACTTGCTAGAAAAGATTCTACCCGAGAAAAAAGCGGTCAGAGATTACGCCGTTACTCACATCTTCGAAGTCATTGGTCGTAAAACAATTCTCTTGAATGCCAGGCAGATAGATTCTGTTCAATTGATTATTTTAGCCATGGAGGATATCACCAGTAAAACTATCCTCGAAGAACAATTAGCTGATCTTGCTAAGACTCAAGAGGTTAACATACAGGCCAGAACGCTCGAGCTAGCAGACCGAGTGAAAGAGCTCGAGTCACTTAATAAAGTTATGGTTGGTCGAGAGCTGAGAATGGTCGAGTTGAAGCAGGAAATATCAGAATTGAAGAAAGTATGTAAAGACTACGATAGCTGCGTAAAATCTTAGATCTAGCAGCATGAAAGTTCAAGTACCAATTATTACTCGTCGAACTATCGCCGCGAATACTGTGGAAGTAACTTTTGATACCTCAGCTAATCCATTGAATTTCGTCGCCGGTCAGTATGTTAGCGTCACTGTTCCCGGGCCAGAATCTCTCAGCCTTAGGCAGCGTACCCACGACTTCTCCATCGCTTCGTCAGCCTTACATCAAGAACATTTAAGCATTGCTTTTCGCTTGTCAAACAGCCCTTTCAAGCAACAGCTTAGCAGCTTGCCAGTTGGCACTCTAGTAACTCTAACCGGACCAAAGGGCATTTTTATTCTACCAGATAGTAGTCAAATACCACTGGTCTTCATTGCTGGAGGGATCGGTATCACACCGTTTATTAGCATGCTTAGCTATACGACTGAAGCGCACCTTGGGCATAAAATTGATCTATTCTATTTTAACCTTAGCAAGGCGAGCGAAGTGTATGGTCAGGAATTACGTTTACTCGCGAAACAAAACAACAACTTAGTCTTACATGAGATTTATGTCTCATTTAAATCAGACTTTATTACTAAAAATATTTCAGACATACCACGCAGAATTTGGTATGTGGCCGGACCACCCGGCTTCGTGACTGTAGCTAGATATTCTCTGTTACAGCTAGGCGTCCCAGCTTCCTTAATCCATACAGAAGAATTTACTGGGTATGCGTAATCTATCAGTCAACAATAAATTCATTTTTCCGCTTCAGGATTACGCGGCCCTCTTTTTTGCTGTCAATCAAACCGCTTTAATTTCAATAACCGACAGTCTTGGTAATATCACCTATGCTAACGAGCAATTTGTTAAAGCCTCAAAATATTCAGAAACTGAACTCATTGGTCAAAATCATCGTATTCTAAAATCTGGTGATCAGCCACAGGCACTTTTTGATGACCTATGGCAAACCATTTCCGCTGGGCATATTTGGCGCGGAGAGATTAAAAATAAAGCCAAGGACGGCTCTATATATTGGGTCGACAGCACAATAGCTCCAATTATTAATTCTACTGGACAACCAGAACAGTATATCTCAGTTCGTTTACTTATCACTGATCGCAAACTTGCCGAAGAAAAACTCAGGCAAACTACAGTCGAAAAGTCAGAGTTAGTTCGAGCTAATCAAGCTGTTCACAATATTTTGGAAGACTTGACTGCCGAACGCAAGCAGGTTGAGTTAGATAAAGCTGAAGATGAAGCAATCCTTCAGAATATAGGTGACGGGCTCATGGTCGTAGACAGAAGAGGTTACATCATTTTAATTAACGCTGCCTTTGAGAAAATGCTCGGCTGGACTAGGCAGGAGGTAATCGGCAAATTATTTTCGGATGTTATAATCAGGCAAGATGAAAAAGGCGTCGGGGTTCCCTATGACGAATTAATTTTGCCCAAAGTATTGGCTGGGAACACGGCTGTAACAGCTCCAACGTATCATGCGTCCGAAGCGACTATAGCTATTCCGGTTACCTATTTTAGTAGAAAAGATAAATCTATATTTGCTATTTCTGGAATCACTGCACCAGTGATTATGCAAGGCGAAATCATCGGAGCAGTCGAAATATTTCGTGATATCACCAAGGAACAGGCAGTTGATAAAGCAAAAACAGAATTTGTGTCTCTAGCCTCGCATCAGCTTCGTACTCCATTAACAACGATTAGTTGGTATACAGAGATGATTCTGAACGGTAGTTTTGGGCACATTATTCCCAATCAGAAGAAGTATCTTGAGGAAATCTATCATGGTAACAAACGCATGATCGAGCTGGTCAATACTCTTCTTGACGTTTCCCGACTCGAACTTGGCACGCTTAAAATTGAAGTAAAACCGACTGCTATCATCGGCATTGCCGAAGGTGTGCTCGCCGACCAGCAACCAACAATAATAGCCAAGAAGTTGAAAGTGACTAGCAGCTTCGGCAAAAACATTCCACTTCTCATGGTCGACCCAAAAATGTTGCGTATAGTGTTACAGAACCTGCTCTCCAACGCTGTAAAATATACTCCAGATGGGGGCAGGATTAAGTTTTCTGTTACCCTCATAGATGGTGAGACGGTCAGCATTCAGATGGCCGACACCGGCTACGGCATACCCAAAGCTCAGCAGGAGCAAATTTTCACCAAGCTTTTTCGGGCCGATAACGTTAAGGACAAGGACACGGAGGGTACTGGTCTTGGCCTCTACATCGCCAAACAAGTCATTACCAACTTCGGCGGTAAAATTTGGTTTGAGTCGGAGGAGAACAAGGGGAGTACTTTTTATGTGACGCTGCCGGTGGATGGGGTTAAGTAAGTAGGGCTCGGGCTGCGTAAGGCTCGGCTTACGGCTCGCCCGCACCTCTCGCTTCGCCGTCGCTCAGCTCGGGTTGGGCACCGCCTCGCCATGCTCGCTGGTGCTCGCATATGGCTCCGGCGTTCTCGCCTCGACGCAGGCCAAACTTTTGGCCTGCTTCCGTCCCGCCAATAGAAAAACCCACAACCGAAGTTGTGGGGTTTTTCTGGCGGGACGGACGAGGCTCGAACTCGCAACTTCTGCCGTGACAGGGCAGTGCTCTAACCAATTGAACTACCGTCCCAGGTAATTACTAACGGGGCTAGTGTAGCAATTAGTACCAAATAATGCAAGATACCAGCCTTATCTTTATCCGCTGTAAGATTAGCTAATAAAATAGGGTTACGCCAGACGGCGTAACCCTTAGAGTGAGTGAGCGGGCAAGCCCCCGCTACTACGGCGCATGGTGCGCCAGAGAAGTCCCATGGTGTGCTCCTATTCAGGGGTGAGAGGGTGGAGAATCGGCAGTGGCGTATGGCGCAAAGCCTGGAACATCGGGTCACGACGCTCCCGCGGCACATCCGCCTGGAGCAGGCACCCAGCCGGGAAGAGGCGTTCGAGCACGCATCCTTCGTGGGCGTAGGCACCGAGCTGCTTGAGGGCAATCTCGCGCGGCCGTCCCGTGATGAGAATATCCGGATGTCTGGCTCCAAGTTCACGGAAGAACCTGGTTTCTTCGTCCAGCAGCTGTGGCCTAGTGTACTGCGCTGCCTCACTCGCCGCCGCTTCCCAGGTCTCGTCTTCAGCACCAGCGAACTCGGTCTCTACTTCCGACCACAGATGCAGCGTGAAGCCTGCCGGCAGCTGCGCCTCATCTCGCATGATGAGACAGGCCAGGGTGATGTCGTCCTGTGGCACTTGCCAGCCCCACGTCCGCCGCGGTTCGAGGTCAGGCAAGAAGACGTGAAGCGTGGTCTCAGGGTCGACTTCACGCAAGGCCGCCAGCAGTTGAGCTGCCCGTTTGAAGTAGCGGGCGAAGAGGATGGTGCGGTCCACCTGAGTAATGATTTCCTCGCAGTGGGCTTTGGTTCCGAGACAGGCGAAGGCCAACAGTGTCAACGGAGCAGTCCCGAGTGCTGCTGCCAGTTCAGGGGTGAGCTGCAACTCACCGTATTCGTAGTTGTGCAGAATCTGCAGCAGCTGCTGCGATCGGCTATTGAGCGTACGGAACAGCAGTTTTTCTTCACGAGACTGAGCCATGAGAACCTCCTTGAGAGTGAGCTCCATAGATTTGATTATCTAGGGAGCTTTCTCCCAGGGAGGGAGAGTTAGGCGTAGCCTTCATTATCTAAGCCGAACGGGTGCATAATCGGCAAAGCTCGGTTTAGTGGTCGTAGCAACGGTTGATACATTGCTGAACGTAGTAAGGTTGGCTTTTCATTTTGCAGTAAGACAGCGTTCGGGAAGGCTTCTTGCAGCCACTTTCCTTGTAAGGCATATTCGGTAAACTTTCTGTGAATCCAATCTTTCAGTAGCTCGTCCGTCGGCTTGGCTAAGTCAGAGAAATATTTATCAGTCGCGAATTGTGTACTCAATTTACGGAACTCCCAGTCTAATTCACTAGCGGCAAAGTAGTTTTCGGCATTTGCGTAAACCTGATTGAACTCTTGTTCGAACGAGCGATTATTGAGTTTCTCTTGTTGACGCTCCCAAACTTGCCAGCTGATCACCTCTAATTCTTGTTGCGGCAGACAATCACGCAGCCAAGCCTCGAAGACAATTTTGTAGGCTGCCCAGCGCTCCTCGAATTTATCACGAACGGTCTGCCGTTCTTCTTTTGGAATATTCGCGAACTGTTGCAGATAGATGTAATATGGATCAGTATTCCCGATGATAACAGTTAATTTTAGCTGGTAAATCGCCCATAGCGACTTGATAACTTCTTGCAATCGAATCAGGTCATCGGTTAAATTATTGCCCTGTGGATTGAGTGAGACGTAATTCCACGGAGTCACACTAAAGAGCTCATTAGCCTTAATCGTCGAGCAGGTGAATAGGAGTAATTCCAGCGGTTTATTAGCGACGATGCTTCTTTGTACGGCCGCTATTACCTGTTCTCGATAGGGATTATTTGTAATGTCGAGCTCGTTGAGAGCTTGCGTAAGTGCTTGTTCAATAGTTTTCATAAATATCTTCGTAAATATAGTGGATAAACAAAACGACCCTATCTCTGGCGAGAAGGGCCGTTGTTTGTTTTTGCTATTTATTAGGTAGCATCAACACCAGCCGTTCTTGCGAGAGCGGTTGGGTGATGAGGCATGTTGTTGGAGAAGCGGAAGTTCATATCTATAAACAGAATAGAAGAAGAATTTTTTTCTGTCAAATCGGAGGGAGAGATTAGCGCTTGACCTCTTCCATTAATTGGACATACCCCTTTGTTATCACGTCTTCCTCCTGCAGGCCAAGATTTTTTGCTAATTCCAGCAAGGTCAAGCGAGCATTATCGACGTCGTCGGAAATCAACTCTAATTCCATAAATGATCCAAGTCCTTCAATCTCGTCAATATTTACCTCTACATCACCAAGTCGTCCGCATAGGCGATTTTTATTAATAGTTAGGTACGGCTGTTGCCCTAACTTGGTAAGAATATCACTCATGGAAAGTGCGTCGGATATCTCGCTCTCCAGTTCTGACCAAGATCCATCCGCTGTGAATGATTTAAAGGTAATTTTACTACCAGATGCCTGAGTTCTGATACGCACTATATATGGACACTCCTTTGTCCGTTCCTCGTTTACATACAACTCCGCACAGTAGTATGTGTCTATTTGTGCCGATTCCTTTGGTAGCCATCCAGATTTTTCCAATTTATTGCTGATATCCAGCCGCTCATCTGCAGTTAGACGGATCCTAATTTCCACTTCCCGTTTATTCATAGGACTATAGCATAAATAATAAAGTCGCCCAGGGCAAGGCCTGAGCGACTACTACGAGCTAGCAAGTTCGGCACTATAAAGATTACGCAGTCGTTCCGGCAAGCCAGTTCGCAAGAAGTCCTCATACGGCATTAGAACTTCGCCATCTTGTCTGTAGATACACAGTCTGACCATGTACTCTCCAGAGCGTCGTTCCAGGCGGAGACCGTAAAATCCCTCTAGGCATTCCTTCTGCATTTCGCAGGATCCGCAAACAGCTCGGAAGAAATATGGAAAGCTCAGTTTAACACTGAACGTGAATCCATTATCGCCGCGCATCTGTCTTGTGACGTTGGAGGTTCCGGCTCTCCGTTCTATGGACGTATCTTTCGCCCTATAGGCTTCACAGACGGCATCGATATCTCGTTTGCTCTTTTCTGCATTGGAGAGATCATTCAGTAGCCGTATTTCTAGTGGTACAGATAATGCTCGCAGCATTTCAATAACGCGTAGAGCGGTCTCGGCTCCGTTGTACACAACGACATTTGCTCGCACGTTTAGACCGGCACGGCTAGCGTTCACGATATTGTCGCGTTGTGCATTTAGACATCGTAGACTCCAGCCAGCTGCACGAGGAGCTGATTCCAAAGCTTGAAATGACTGCACAGTCGCATCATGCACGCTGAAGATCGCCTTGGACAAACCTCCGCGCCTAGCCTTTTTCCACCAGGACAAATCGCGCGGTAGAATTCCGTTGCTTGTCAGCGACATAGACGGGGCATTGACCCCGGCAATGAGTTCGAGAATTTCGGGGTGCAGGGTCGGCTCACCGCCCGAGAACATTACTCTATCTATACCAGTCGTCGCCCGAAGAGCGTTCACACAGGTAAGGAAGGATTGGTCCAGGGCAACGCTGTCAATTCCTCGCATGTCTCCTTCCTCATGACAGAAGTGACATGTCCGGTTGCAGGCACCTGTCACCTTGATACGTAGCGCGGGCATCGATATCAGTTTTTTCATTTCGCTTCTCCTTCACGAATCCAAACAGTCGCAACGTCTACCACTGAGGCTACTTCAAACGAAGTTACGTCAATTGTCAGAACCGGGAGGTGTTGCGAAAGTTCTGTCACGAACGGCACGATGCGTTCATGGTAGAGTTTCTGTCGAATCTCCCACTCAGTCTGTGTTGCGTCGACGCGGGTAGTTAGAACAAGGCCGTGTTCTTGGCAGAGTTCACCTCGTGTACCAGTCCGTTGGCACTGTGGACATGCTCCGCGATTAACGAAGCGGGTGTAGAGCACGTCATTGTCCGCACTCAGATGAATTGCACACCGAGTTGGACATACGGTCTCTAGACAGGTTAGTTCTGCCAGTGAGATAGGACAGCCTGACAGAAAGTTCCAGCCTTTGACCAATGAGTCCTGCATCACCTGAACACACAGCTCAGGTGGGATAGGTCCACCTTCTGCTATTGCTTGGTCAAGCATCTTCCCAATGTCTGTCTGGTGACGGATGTGCGAACGTTTACTGTCACCAAATGACACATAGGCACCAGCGAATTCCGTCGCCAGCATGTGTCCAACTGTGCTTTTGCCCGCACACGTATTACCGAAGATATACACGGAGAAGGCATCCATCAGGAAACCTCCATGACGGTAAAGCGACGTTCGCGACCCCGAATCATCGCCGTGAATTCATCGTCTACTCGTTTGCCCGTCATCGCCTGGGCTATCGGGGCCTCGTAACTCACTACCATTGCGCCATCATATAGTTGTCCGCCACCCGCTGGGACAATCAGATAGGCGATCTCTTCCTCGTCATCGTTAACGACAACGACCAAAGATCCCACTCGGACGACATCCGACGCGACGGGACGCTCCTGATATTCCCTCAGGAAGATCTCGAAATTACCAATCCGTGTGTCCAACTCCATCTTGCGTTTCATTTGTCCCCCGGCGAGGTACTGACCCTCTTCGCGGAATGTATCGTAACGCGACTGCATCGCGCTAGACTGTTGATTCGCTTCATTTTGGGCATCCTTTCGTGCCATCTCTGCCGTTGTCGCCATGTTGCGGAGATCTGTGAGCACCGCCATAAATACATCAATTTTACTAATCATTTGAGCCTCCAAAGCACAAGTTAGTTGAAAAATTAGGAGACGTCAATTTTAACTCTCCCGCTTCCCATGCAACAACATCTCCACCGCGTGTTCCAGGCTACCAGCCGCTGTTACTCCACCACCGTTTACAAAGTAAATTTCGTCCGCATTCTCGATAGTGTTAAGGCGGTGGGCGATGATGACGCGGGCGGTCGTGGCCGGCAACTTCGCTAGGATTTCTTCCAGCATTTGCTCAGTCACGGTGTCGATGTTGGCCGTGGCCTCGTCGAGAATCAACAATTCCGGTTCACGCAGTACGGCTCGCATAAAAGCAATCAATTGCTTCTGACCGAGCGAGAGGGAATCACCAGAGGTCTCGACCTTAGCCTCCAAGCCGCCATCAAAACGGGCCAACAAGCCTTCCAAACCCTTGTTCTCGAGCACCATACCGAGCTGCGTACTCGACAACTCTCGGTACCCAACATTACCGTACAGAATATTCTCCCGCACGGTGCCAGAGAACAGCATCGGTTCCTGCAAGATGAAGCCAATCTTCTGTGCCCGTTCAGCCGGCGTAAACGTCCGAATGTCGCGGCCGTGCAGGAGGACCATGCCCTCAGTCGGGTCGTACAACCTGGCCATGAGCGAAGCCGTGGTTGTTTTACCGCCACCAGTTGGGCCGACGAGGGCGTAGGTTTTACCCGGCTCCAAACTCAAATTAATATTGCGTAGTACCCGTTGCTCTGGCGTATAGCCAAACGAGACATTCTTAAATTCCAATATTGCCGAGCCTGGCACCTCATCGTTTAATTCCAATGGCAGCACAGCCATCTCATTCTTCATTTGCAAAATCGCGGCAATACGGTCCCAACCAGCCAGAGCCGTCTGGAACGTCGCCCACAGTGAGGCCAGCTGGCGGAGCGGGTTGTAGAAGCTCGTCACGTAGGACAGGAAGCTGATCAACAAACCGAGCGTAAAGTCGCCCTGCGTAATTAAGTAGACGCCGTAAGCCAACACGATCAGCTGGGCAATGTTAGCGGACAAGCTGAAGATTGGCGCAAACATATTGTTGGCAATACCAGCGCCCAGAGCCGCGTCGTAGTTCTCGTTGTTGGCCGTAGCAAAGCGTTGACGGAAGAAGTCGCGGCGATTGAAGGCGACGACCACTTTAAAATTATTCAAACTCTCGGCCACCTCGGCCGACAAGTCACCAGTCGACGTCAGGGAAGTAGCGTTCGATTTTTTAATCCAGGGGGACAACAGGCGTGTCATGACTACCAGTGCTGCCGCTGGAACCAAAGCCGCCAAACCCAACTTCCAGTTGATGGCCAGCAAGCACACGCCAGCGCCACCCATAATAAAGATACTACCAATAAATTGCACCAGCGTTCGTGAGAAGAACTGGTTTAACTGGTCGGTATCATTGTTGATGCGGGAAATGAGGTCGCCAGCTTTGTTGGCATTAAAGAAAGCCACCGGCAATTCTTGCAGCTTCTCAAAAATACTACTCCGCAAACGGAACAGCACGCGCTGGCCGACGCCGCCCATAAACCGGGTCTGCGCGTAGCTCGTCAACAAGCCAGCCAAGTACAAACCAAAAAGAATGCTGGCAAACACCAGCACACCGCTAAACTGTTTGCTGATAATGTAAGTGTCGACAATGTGCGCAATCAACAGTGGCGCCACTAAAGTAATCACCGAGTTTGCCAGCGTCGCCAATCCAGCATAACCCAAAATACTGCGCTCACCGCCGAGCATGGGCCACAAACTCTTCACGGCCTGCCAAGTAGAGGCGTTCTTTTTGTTTTGTTCGTCTTTAAGCGCGTAGTTCATAGGTATTGGTTGAGCGCTGAGAATCGAAGATCTGCACGTATTCTGGGCTGCTCGCCATCAATTCCTGGTGCGTACCTTTGGCCAGAATTTCTCCTTCCATGAGCAAGATAAGCTGGTCGTAATTTTCCACCGGTGCAATCTTCTGTGTAATCGAAACAAGTGTCAGCCCTGGATAATTCTGAGCCACGTTAGTTAAGATTTTGCGCTCGGTGTGAGCGTCGACGCGAGCCGTGAAGTCGTCCAAGAACAAAATCTTTGGGTTAAGCGCCAAAGCCCGTGCCAACATGATGCGTTGCTTCTGACCGCCCGAGAGGGAATTACCACGCTCGGCCACCATCGTCTCCAAGCCCTGGGGTAAGGTGTGAATAAAGTCGTCCAACTCAGCGGTCTGAATAGCCTTTTGCAGCGACTCGTTGGTCACGGTTTTACTAAAAGCAATATTCTCACGCAGTGTCGTATTGAAGAGCACGCTGTCCTGAAAGACCAAACCAATCTGCGGGTAGAATGATGCTCGCTCATAATCGGCTAACTGGTGGCCGTCATAAGTCACCTCACCACTCTTCGGCATGATCAAACCAGTCATCACATTTAGTAACTGCGTTTTACCAGCCGCTGTCGGCCCAATAATCGCCGTCTTCGTGCCAGGCATAATTGTAAACGAGGCCTCATCAAGCGCCATTCGTTCGCCGTACTGTACAGTCACATTCTTCACTTCAATCAAACCAGTCAGTGGTTCCGCC
This sequence comes from uncultured Gammaproteobacteria bacterium, assembly GCA_964355955.1. Lineage (GTDB taxonomy): Bacteria > Patescibacteriota > Patescibacteriia > UBA9934 > UBA9934 > UBA11707. The sequence continues at coordinate 13,282 of CAYHFQ010000003.1, read as the reverse complement.
ACTGTGCCAGCGTCGACCTCGTCCGGCGACTCGGTGATCTCGCGAATACGCACATAACTAGCGTCCGCCTGCGCGATGATATTGCTCATAAAGCCGAGTACCAGCACGGGGAAGATGAGAATCGCAATGTAGCTGGTGAACGCGGCGAAGTCACCCAAGGTCAGGCTACCGTTCGTGACATAGTAACCACCGAGCGTCACTACCGCCAACGTCCCCAAGCTCGACACAAAAGTAATAACCGGAATCATGAAAGAGAACAGCTTAAGAATACCGACGCCAATGTCGCGTGCCTCCGCATTAGCCGTCTTAAACTTCACATCTTCAAAACTGCGGGAGTCGAGTACGCGAATAAGGGCCGCGCCCAAAATACTTTCGCCAATAACTTTATTGAGCCAGTCAATAACTTCGCGACTCTTTTTAAACAACGCTCGCACCTTGCGGAAAATTACAAAAAACGTCCCGCCAATAATCGGAATAATTGTGAGCGCCACTAAAGCCAAACGCCAGTCAATGCTGAGGAGAATTATCGCGCCGCCGATGATAATGACAACGGATGACGCTATGGAGACAACTGCTTGTGCTACGAACATCTTGATTGCGTCAATGTCGGAAGTAATATTGGTCAGCAATGTCGCCGCCTTCTTGTCTTCAATGAACCTGTAACTCTGGCGCGAAATTTTACTCACCAACTGTAAGCGCAAATCACGCGCCACTTTCTCACTAGCGAAAGTCTGGACGATACTTTGCAAGTAAGTAAAAATAAAAATGCCCAAACTAAAGGCCGTGAACTGTACAATCAAGGTGGGCGTACTGAGTTTACCCTGCACGAACGAATCAATCACACCGCTTACCAGCTTTGGCAAAAAAAGCGTCAAGACGTTAGCGGCAATGGCCAGCACAATCAAACCAGTAATCATCCGGCGGTACGGTTGAAGCAGGCTAAAGACAGATGGCTTTTTTGCTTTTTCATTCATAGATACGCATCATCTTACCATTAAAAATGTGAAAAGGACCACCGCACGGATGCGATGGCCCTTCACGGGGTCGTAGCCGAGAGCTTCGGCTACGGGTTACGGGTTGGCCGGCTGGCAGTACTCGTTGCTGCCGCGGGTGATGCAGCGGGCCATCACGTTGCTGCCGCAGCTGACGCCGTCGACCGGCTCGAGCTTCACCCAGGCCGTGCTGATCCCCACCTGGGGCAGGCAGCGCGTCAGGGTGAGGTAGTCCTCGCCACTGTGGCCAACTTCGTAGACGTAGCCGAGGTTCCTCGGATCAGCGTTGAAGTCCACGACGCCGCTGAACTCGTACATCTCCTCGGTCATCAGCGAGTCGACGCCGGTCATGTACCGCAGAACCGTCTTGGTGTCGGCGGCCGGCGGGGGAGCGGAGGTCGTCGCGGTTGCGTCGTAGAACACACCCCCTGGCGTGTCGAAGGCCAGGACCTTGAGGAAGTACACCGTGCCGAAGAACCCGGCGATGCACAAGGCTCCGATCAGCCACTTCCAGTACTCCACGACCAGGTCGTAGACCCAATCGGCGAAGCCCGAGAAGATGGCGACGAACACCGCGATGATCAGGATGACGCCCAGTCCGTACGGGTTGGCGATCCAGGACCAGACCCACATGAACGGGGCGGTCACGTCGCCCGTGACGAGGCCTCCGACGGTCATGCCGATGAGGCCGAGGAACGTCGCCATGGCGGCGAGAATCAACAGAGTTCTTGAAGAGGGCATTTTCTTCTCCTTTGGAGAGTCCCAAGTCAGGCGGAAATCGCCTCAACTGGACCGATTATAGTAGCATAATCAGCTGCTAATGTCAAACTTTACCCTTAATAATATGCTTAAAATAGGCCAAATATAGAGAAACCGCCCATCGTACGAGGTACGAGGGCGGCGAGTTCTCAATCAGCTGACTAGGCTGACTAGATGACGATGGCCGGGACGGGAGTCGCCGGAACCACGATGGCATCGGGGTCGCTCCAGCCGTAGTGCCTCTCCAGTTCATCATCGCTGATGTTCCAGAGAAACTGGCGGGAATTCACGTCGTCCATGATCTTCTGCACGTTGGCCGACCAGAACGGCACCTGCACAGCATGTGACCGCAGGCTGTACTCGGCCCCACCAAAGGCTTTCACCTTGGGCGTGACCTCGGTTCGCCACAGCAGCTCAGCTCGTTCCTTCAAGACGTCGAGGGTCAACGCGACGCCGTGCTGGTCCCGCTCACGACAGAGTCCCCGAAATGCATCGGTGAATCCATCATAGGCGGCTTCGAGATCATCGCTGCAGGCGACGAGGTGGTGACGAGCCACCGTGACTTCCTTGGGCATGCACGCGGCTTTAAGGTCGCCGTCGTAGCCCAGGTTTCGCATCACCTTCAGGCTCTCAACGTCACCGTCAATCGCCATCCGCTTCACGAGGTTGAGGGCCTCGGGCTCGCCCCGCTTGGCTCCGATCACCATGAGGTTCTTCACCTCGGTGTTGCCGGCCATGGCCTGTGCCTCCGGGTCATAGTAGTCCTTCTGCTCCTGCGAGCTGTTGACGAACTTCATGAACAGGGTGCCAAGCCCGAACAGCACCATGATCAAGCGGCAACCCCAGGCAATCAGGCGGCTACTCGTCAGGTACTCACCGTTCGGCCCGGGTGCGTCCGTCAGCTGGTTCAGTGTGTCGAACCGAGCCATGAACCCATCGCTCTGCTTGTAGTCCCCAGTGTACTTCTGGGCCAGGTCCTCCGGGGCCATCACGGAGTTGGCGTCAAGCGTCGCCTTCAGTTTGCCGTTGATCTCGTTCCGAGCGTCCGCACTCGCCTGCACCGCCGCAGCCCGGAGGCTGTCGGTCGTCGCCACGTAGTCCTTCAGCTCTTGGCGGATCTCCTGCACCTGCAGTCCGTCGTTGATGGCGGCCGGGCCATTGCCAGGTGAGGTTTTTTTCCCATTGCTGGTCACGCTACCACGGGCCACTTCATCCGCCCACTGCTTGGACATCCGTTCGAGTCGCGTCGCGATCTCCAGCCGGCCCTTCTCACGTTGGGCCACAATCGCGTCCGGTTGCCCGGCGAGCGCTTTGTCGGAGTCGGCCAGCAGCTTGTCGGTCAAGAACTGCTCGTGCTCCTCGCCCTTCTTGGCGACCAGCGCCAGGGCCGCAACCTGCCGGGCTTCAATGGCGCGGTTGATGTCGCCCCTGAACACCATCATCTCAGTCGGAACCGAAGTCACGAGCGAGACAAAGAGCACGAAGGACAACCGGCCCATGATGACGCCCCAGCGCTTCTTGCCGCCCGGGTCGCTCATGCGCATGATCGCCGCATCCATGAGGAGCGTCAGCTGGACGAAGGTGCCCGTGAGCACCAGCGACCAGAAGAGTCCAATGCCCGAGAGCATCCACGCGGAGAACCACGCGAACGTTTCGAACACGCGGATGGCGTCGAGCAGGCGGCCGTTGTTGCGCAGCTCTTTCTTCACCCTGTCCGTCAGGAGTGAGTCGCCGTAGACCCGCAGGCCCCAGCGGTCCTCATCGTTCCACCATGCCAGGACATGGGGCCAGATGCGCGCCATGAACCATTCGTAGATGGGCTTCAGCACGCGATTCCAGATCAGCATGATCAGGGCGACGAAGGGGGTCAGCAGGAAGATGAAGAAGAACTCCATCGCCTTGAACCAGTTGAAGCTCAGATCGTCGACCTCTTCGACGAACGTCTTCTTCGCCTTGGGCAGGTCGACGCTGGTGGCGTCGCCGTCGCTCGGCTGGTTGTCGGCGTCTTGGACGATCAGGATGCTGTCGTCGTTGTCGTGTTTGGTAGCCATGAGGCTTTCTCCTTGGGTGCCAGCTAGAGAGCTGGTTGGGTTGGTGGTTTGGGGGAGATTGCTCGTTTTCGGCTGCTAAACAGCGGGAAAACGACTGGCTAGAATAGCATTTTTTGGGCTTTTTGTCAACCAAAAACTAGTATAATATGCAAAAATAGCTTTAAAACCTCAATTACTGAGTAACGAAAAACGCACCAACGGGCTGCGCTTTCCGGGACGCCCTCAGGGGCTATCCTTCAGCGCAACACGCAGGTGCGTGAGCTAGTGACTGGCCCCGTCGTTCGCCGGTACGAACGTGGAATAGCCAATCATGATGGTCATCTGCTCGGACTTGTAGGTCGGCTTGAGCTGCAGCTTGGGGGCCTGGTTGTCGGGCACTGCGAAGGCGATCATGGCGACGTAGCCGTTGGGGCTGGTCGCACAGGGCTGCTCGTTCTCGTCGACGAACAGCACCAGGTCGTCCGCCTTGAAGCCCATCTGCTCGGGCTTGAACTTGGCACAGCTGCGCCAGTTGTCCAGCCCGCCGTTCTGCGAGTCGGTGCCAGCCGTGGCGATGACCCAGGGCCGGTTCTTGTACCGCACCTTGCCTTCTTCCACCATCGTGGCTACGGCGTCGTAGAAGCTCGGCGGGGTCTTGAGTTCCGCCATCCGGGCCACTTCACGGCTCAGCTCCTCTCGGCCGATCGGCACGACAGAGGGCTCGGTCGTCGCGCTCGCCGGGGCCTCGGAGGTCTCGGCAGCCTCGTTCAGAGACTGGACCTCCTCGAGCGACGTGCTCGGCTCGCTGACCGGCTGTCGCGCACAACCACCAAATGCCAGCATGATCAGAAAATAGACGCTTCGCATGTTGTCCTCCTTGAGGGTCTGAGGCCCGGCGGATCGCCGTCACTCGACCGCGAACTATAGCCGAATTTTGGCTTTTTGTCAACCAAAATCTGCTAAATTAAAGCAAAACCGAGCCAATAAGGCTCGGTTCTGCGGTTTGGACCTGGCGGGATTTGAACCCGCTATCCTCGGTGTTAACTCGAGTAAAGTTGCCAATTACTTCCACAGGCCCCTAAAACAAAATCTCCCCGAATGCTAAACTAATAGCATCCTGGGGAGAATTTGCTAACACCGAGATATGGAGGCAGAAACCTTCACTCGATAGATATATTTAACCGCGTATAACTGTCAGTGTCAAACTATGGCCTGTGGATAAACAAAAAAGACGAAGCCTTTCAGCTCCGTCTTTCTCTAAAATCTCAATTATTTACTAGCAGCCACTACTTTTCCAAAAATGGTTGGGTGCTTTTCGGCGAGCACAGCCATGACTTTGCGGTCGATGGTGATGTTGGCCTTCTTCAACATGTCGATGAAACGTGAGTAGGACAAGCCGTATTCACGCACAGCGGCGTTGATTTTGATGGTCCACAAGTTGCGGAAAGTGCGCTTCTTGGCACGGCGATCGCGGAAAGCGTAGACACCAGCCTTCAACATGGCCGGACGGGCCAAACGAATCTTGTTCTTACGACCCCACTTATAACCCTTAACACGAGCTAAGAGGTTGCTGCGGCGTTTTGTATGTTGTGTACCTCGTTTTACGCGTGGCATAGGGCTTATTTAACGTGATTATGGTAGGGGAGCAAGGCGGAAATACCTTTACGGACAGTGCGGGTCAAAGTCACGTCGGTACGCTTGTTGCGGGTTACTTTGCCCGGTTCGCGTGAGTTGAAGTGGCTTTGGCCGGCCTTACGCTTCTTCATTTTACCAGTCTTGGTAATGGTGATGCGCTTGGCGGAGGCTTTATGAGTCTTAAGGGCCATAAATGTATTGGGAATAGAATGGGCGAAGTCTATGTTATTTCCTAGATTCGGTCAAGGTAGACCCTAGGAGTTACGCGCCAAAATCATGTGAATCTTACCGTCTTGGTTCTTGAGTGGGGACTCTACCTTCACGTCGTAGCTTTCTTTTAACTTAGCAACGAAGGCGTCAAACACCTCTTTCGCCTTGTCAAAGTGGGCTCGTTCGCGACCACGGAGAATCATTTCCGCCTTAATTTTGTCACCCTTCTCGAAGAACTTTTTACCTTGCTCAACACGGATGTCGAGGTCTCCCACGCCAATTCTCATCGTGAGGCGGATACCCTTGGTCTCCACTTCCTTACTTTGAGCGCGCTGCTTGCGAGCCTCCTTTTCCTTTTGGTACTTGAAGTGGCTGGCGTCGGCGAACTTACACACTGGTGGTTCCGCCTTAGGCGACACCTCAATCAAGTCGAGGCCACGCTCAGCTGCCAAGGCCACGGCCTTAGCCACGGTCAAAATGCCAAGCGGCACACCGTTTTCGTCCACCACGCGCACCTCTGGCACGTCAATTTTCATGTTGACGCGGTACTCGGCGACGTTATATTTGGGTTTTCGTTGACGATGACGGTGTATGCGCATGGCTTCGGGGTTGCCTCGAATAAATAAAGTTCAGCATTACAGTAGCATAATTAGGCTAATAATTCAAGCGTTTGACCAATTTTTACCCACAACGTCGGCCAAAACTGCCCTAAAAGCAGCCCCAAAGTTGACCAAACTCTCTTTACTAGGCAGTATGCCCCCGTGCCAGTCCTGTGACACCTCATGGCTCCTAGGAGCCTTGGCTAAAGGCTTGGTGGCCACTCTAGCCGGCAAGGCTTGGCACATTCTTCTCACCCTCTCCGAGACGCGCCTCACCTGGGGTTCGTCTCGCTTTTTTTAAGCAAAGCGCCACGCCCTGGAGAGGACGTGGCTGGAGGGTGAGGACGAGCGGCGTCACGAGCTAGAGATCGATGTTGGTCTTCCAAAAATCGCCATCGAGGATAGACGACTGCGTGGCCGCATCGGCTTGAGCTTGTTCATCCACGACCAGAGCCTCGAGCTTCTCTGCGGTGGCGGGCAAATCTAGCCAGCTGTCAATCTGTTGGTCGAGCTTGTCACTTGAGGCTGATGAAGCACGTGAGTCAAGCGGTTGAGCGTCATGATCTCGACTCTCTACGCGGTTGACGCCATCAGATGGTTTCGGCCGACCGAGAACGGCGATCTGCTTAGCAGTTTCCTTCAGCTTATTGCGGTAGGGAATGGGCACGGCACAAGTCCTGTGGTTGGAGTTGATGTTGGGCTGAGCCTGGTCACGATGCCCGTTTTTGCCTTCGTCGTCAATTCAGTTTATATTTAACCTGCTAAAACCACTCACAACATTTCGGAGAAGCAATGAACATGCCCAAAAGAAAGCCTTATTTTTATGTTTTGTTTTGCGCCTTTCGGAGGCGCATGGATGAGCTGGATAAACTCGACCCTACCGTGAGGAAAGCCGTCGTTAACGCAGCCGTGTTCAAACTAATCGTCGCCAGTTGGTGGGCTCTGCTCCTTCTACTGGCGTTGCGGCTCTGGACCATCTCTGCTCCGTGGAAGGTCTGGCTCGTTCTAGTGGCGCCCTTGCTTGGCCTAGCTATCCTGCTTACTCTGGTGATCCGTTCAGTTAAGGTCGGCACTCGACCTGGTCCGTGACCATCCCTCTTCGCCTTCGAGGCCTGGGCCAGAACGCCTGAAGCCCTCGCTCTGTGGGATAAGCTCCAGGCCGAGCATCAGCCGGAGATGGACGCCCTCGACCACATGCACGACCTCGATTGGCGCATACTGCTCGAACCCATGACCGTCTGAGCTGCAACTCCAACAACCACTTTCTTGAGGTTCCCATGATGTAGCCATCGGCCTGCTGACCAGGCGCCAAAAAGAGTCAGGACTCCGTCGCTCCCTCGTGGGCGACGGTTTTTTTAATCCCTCTTATACACACTCGGATGTCGCCCGATATCGATCAATTTCACCGACTGGTCGTCTTGCACCTCAAATTTGACTCGATAATCGCCAGTCACCGAAAACGAACGATAACCAAGCAAGTTACCAGTTAGTGGGTGATTCTCCAGTACTCGATCAAACTGGTTCTCAATAAACATTGCTAGCCGTACCTCGAATCTTGCCTGTACTTTAACTGGTAATTGAGCAAAATGTTTATCAAAGCTCTTTGCAGAAAATATCCGCACACTACTTTCTTAAGTGTTTCATTAGGGCTTTAGTTGTGGTAAACGGTCCACTTACTTCATCTTCAGCGGCAATGCGCAGTAAACGAATCTCCTCGGCTACCGTTAAACCATTAGCGGTCACCACCGCTAGCTCGCTATTCATCTCCTTAGTCAGTAATAATTTAATATAAGCCGACGTATTGATGCCTTTGTTCGCCGCCAAAGTTTGGAGGGTGTCACGGAACTTCACGTCAGTCTTAAAAGAAAGTGTTGGCATAAAAAGTATATTTAGTCTTACTAAGTATACCTGAGAATCGACAAATACAAAACCAGTCGCTGGCCCATTACCGTACGACTGGTTTTATTTGCCGAAGTCACCTCATGGCTGAGCTGCTGTGAGCTGAGCTCGGGTGGATCTGGTGGGAGTTGAACCCACGTCTGACAGGCATAATCGCAGAGCTTGTTACAAGCATGTCTAAGCTTAATGTTCATGCCGTGGCTGAAAGCTTAGCCAAATACCACGGACCATGTTCCCATCCAACGGTTGCGGCCTAGTGATAGGAGAACTAAGCAGCCGAGCTAATCTTTATAACACGCGGGTCCCAAAGGTTAGCACTTCGGGTCGCATGGGTGACACGCTTACGCGGTGACCAAGGAGAGTGAAGGAGCAGCGGCGAAGACTTTCGCGGCTGAGGCCTTTACCCATGAGAAGGTGTTGGCATTTCTCGATTGCCTCAGGTGATGACGCAGTCTGAGACATCTGCGGCTTGACTCTTTTGACCATGGTCCCGCCATCGAAACCGGGCAGACCCTTAATCAATCATGTTACGTTTCATCTCGCGGTCGAGGTCCTTGGCTTTAATGGAATCACGCTTTTCGTAGGCGTGTTTACCCTTAGCTAAGGCGAACTCGAGCTTCACAAGATTCCCTTTAGTATACACAGAAACGGGCACAATAGTCAACCGTTCAGCCTCATTTTTACCGCGTAATTTATTGATTTCCTTACGGTTTACCAGCACCTTCCTGTCATGCGTCGGACTGTAGCCGAGCTGCACGCCGGCTGCGGCGTACGGCCCAATGTGCATGCCGTGAATAATCAGCTCGCCACCTTTACGGCTATTTTTGACGTCTAGAAAAGCACCCTTCAGGTTAACGTGACCCATTTTGGCCGACTTCACCTCGGCACCCGTCAATACCAAACCACCCTCAAATTTATCGAGTAAGGTGAAGTCGTAGAGCGCTCGGGCATTTTTAGCGAGTTGTGGCATAGGTCATTTATTGGTGCTATACTAGCAGTAATATGGCTGTAAGAAAAGAGGAGGAAAAAGTCGGGGCTAAGGTAATTTCAGTTTCCACAGGCACCATTCTTCGTACCTTAGCGATCATTATCGCAGTTTACGTGCTCTATCTCATCCGCGATATTCTCGGGCTTTTTCTGGTCGCGGTCTTCATTTCCGTCCTCGTCGACCCACTAGCTGACAAACTACAGCGCGCTGGCTTACCTCGCGGGCTAGCCGTGGCTCTCATCTATCTGGTTGGTATTGCTTGTTTGACGGGCGTTCTCATCCTCATTATCCCACCGCTACTAACAGAGTTCAGTCAGGTCATGACGACCTTCGCGCCCTTCATTGAAAACTCTCCCTTCGGCGGTCTCAAGTCGCTCATCGACAGCGGCGCACTTTCACAGGGCATAGGTACCTTAGCCTCCACTATCCAACAAGCCGGCTTGCTCAACGCTTTGCCACAGGTAGCACCACTTATTACTGGTGCCTTCGGCGGTATTCTTGGCGTCTTGGTTATTCTCGTCCTGGCCTTTTACATGGTCTCGCAGGAAAACATTTTGCGCCGTGGCCTCATGCAACTCGCTCCTGCCGAGTATCAGCCGTTTGTCGGTCAGCTGTTTATTAAGGTCCGCGACAAACTTGGTTTCTGGCTGCGCGGTCAATTACTCATCATGTTCCTCATTGGGTTGCTCGACTTCATCGCTTTGTCGGTCTTAGGCATTCCTTACGCCTTAGTGCTGGCCTTGTTCGCCGCCTTAGTCGAGATAGTCCCATTCATCGGTCCAAACATCGCCGTTCTGCCCGCCATCATCATTGCCTTTTCCGTCTCTCCAGTTCACGCTATCCTAGTTGCCGCCGCCTACTTCGTCATTCAGCAAATCGAAAGTAACTTCCTGGCTCCAAAAATCATGCAACGAGCTACTGGCTTAAATCCCATCGTTACCATCCTGGCCATTCTTATTGGCTTCGAGCTCGGTAGTACGCTCGGCATTCAGGGCAGTGTCGTCGGGGCTTTGCTTGCCATCCCGGTTGCTATGATCTGTTCCGTCTTTATTAACGAAATCTTCCACAATAACTCCGCCAGCGAATAATCTTGCGTCTATGGACTCATCCTATCCTCACAGCCATCGCAGTTGGTTTCCCTTTATTCTCATGGGCTTGTCATTAGCCTTGCTCGCTATCATCTTCGTCGTTCGGAGCAATAACGACCAGGCTGCTAAAATTAAGGCTGTTACCGACGCAGAATCGCAGGCCGCCGCCAACATTCCAACCAGTGCGGAATACGAAGCCGGCGTCAAAGCCGTTCTTACCACTTACGACGCGGACCAAAACGCCAGCGCCGCCTACGCTTCCCTCATTGCTATGACTGTGCCGCAAGTCAGCTACCAAGCTGCTCATCTCGACCTCGTCATCGCCTTCGCCCAGTTGCAAGCCGGCCAAGCCGCAGAAGGGAAGACTCGCCTCGACCTCGCTCGTTCTACTTACTTTTGGCTCAAATAATTCTTTGTGATTCTTCTCCATCGTCTAACTCCTTTTGCTCTTGCTGGCGTGTTAGCCGCTGGTTTTGCTACGCTCATTTTAGCTCCTCGTTCTTTGGTCATCGCTGTCCTGCTACTCTTCGTGGTCGCACCGGTACTCCTAGCCCGCTTGCTACTCTGGGAAGTTAAGCGCCCAGCTTTTTGGGTTTTCTTGGGCGTTCCCATGTTCATGATCGCCTCCGCTTTTCTCTTCTTTCTTTTCTTAGAAGCCGACACCGGCAAATGGTTACTGGCTCTCAGCGTTATCACTTCCGTCGGCCTCTACGCCGAGAATCTTTTCACCTTCTACCATCTCCCAAGCGCCTACCAAGCCTACTCACTCGAATATCTCTCCCTCGTCATCTCTATCGCCAGCGGCTTTTTCTTCACCGCCGGTGCCAACGGTGCCCACCTCTTCTTGCCTGAGTATGTGCCGCTCTGGATGCCGACGGTTATTGTCTTCCTGGCCACCTTCCTTTCGACGTTGGCTATGTTTTGGGTCAGTAAAGTAGGTTTCGAGACTGGCCGACGTTACGCTTTTGGTGGCGCCCTCCTCATGACGGAACTCTTCCTCGCTCTCAGCTTCTTGCCTACTAGCTTCGTGACTAATGCCGCCGCTTACGCTATCTTCCTCTACGTTTACTTAGGCCTCATGCGCGCGCACGTGCTCGAGAAACTCTCCAAAAAGGTCGTCCGCCGTTACGCTGTCACGGCCGTCCTGCTCCTCGCCATAATTTTCCTTAGCGCAAAATGGTTATGACCTCTCATACTCGACGTCTATTTTTACTCGGTTTGGTCATGGCCCTCTTCGCCGGAGCTTCGGCTGGCATTGTCGCCACCGTCATACTTAACACTAGCTTGGACAACTACGCCGCCAGTCTCTTTAGTGGCCGACAACCGGGCGGGCCCGTCACACCTCGTGTCGTGACAACTAGCGACGACAACGCTCGGGCCGCCGTCAAAGCCGTGGCTGCTAGTAGTCTGGTCGTCATCACCAAAAGTAGCTTAGATACTCATATCCCAGCTTCGCTGATTGGCGAGAATGCTGCCTTGGGTTACGGCGTTGTCGTCAGCACGGACGGTTGGGTCTTGCTTCGCCACGTTGTCATTGCCGATCAAAAGGCTGCCTTGCCAGCCGTGGATTTGTGGATTGCTGGCGTGCGCTACACTCCCAAACAAATCATTAACGACACTTTAACAGACGCTGTACTCCTCAAAGTCGAAGCCACTAATCTAACGCCAGTGGCCTTTGCCACCAGTAGCGACATGACCGCTGGCAACAATGTTTGGGGCGCTTTGAACGCCGACGCTTTGGCTGCCATTCCCGTTACCGACGTACGCCGTCTCGCAGGTCTCGTTGTTAAAGCTGAAGCTTTTGCTAGCGACTGGCAGTTGGCGACCCAATCAGTGGTTTCTAGCCCGTTGTTCGACAGCCACGGTAGTCTAATCGCCTTAACCAACGCGGCCACTGCCTTACCCATGGACAACGTGGCGAGCTTCGTCAAAAACGTTATTCGCAGCGGCCAACCTAATCACGCTGGGTTTGGTGTCTACGTCCTCGACCTCGAGTCGGCTCTCAACCTCGACACCAGCTTCCGTCAAAAACAAACTCATGGTGCTCTTATTATAGCTCCCAGCTCGGCCGTGTCCGCCGTGGCCAAATCCTCACCAGCCGCTCTTGTCGGCCTAGTAGCGGGGGACGTCATCACCCAAATTGACGGCAGTCAGGTTGACCACGCTCACACCTTGGCCGAATTACTCCAGCTTTACTCACCTGGCGAAACCATTACCCTCACCTACGTTCACAGCGGGGAGGTCAAAACCACCACCCTCACCTTAGTCGACGCCAGTAATCTGCTATACTAGCTAAAACTTATGGCCTCTTCCTCCTTTTATCCCTTGTTGCGTAACTGGCGCACGCTGGCCTTTGCTGGCGCTTTTGGCCTGGTCGTGGCCATTCTGGTCTCTTTCATTCAGCCGCTCGAATATTCCTCCACCACGCGTTTGCTCATTACTCAGGAACTCGGGGCCGTCGACGCTTACACCGCCAGTCGTAGTGCGGAAAGTATCGCGGACTCGCTCGTGCAAGTGGCCTACACCTCCACTTTCTACGACAAGGTGATGGCTTCCGGCTACCCCGTTAACGAAAGCTATTTCTCGAGCGACGATATTGCCAGACGCAAGCAGTGGACCGACGCCATTTCCGTCAGCGTTTCCCGTTCGAGCGGTCTCCTCACCGTTGTCGCTTATCACCCAGACGTTACCCAGGCGGAAGAACTCGCTCGCGCCGTGGCTTACGTTCTCAGCACTCAGGGCTGGACTTACACCTCTGGCGGCAACATCGCGGTGCAAATCGTCGACGACCCCCTCAACTCCCGCTATCCAGTTCGCCCAAATCTCCCCGTTAATGGCCTTTCTGGCTTAGTCTTGGGCCTTCTCGCTGGCGCCGGCTACACCCTTTTACAAACCGAACGCCTCAAGCGCCGCCATCAAGTCTTCCACACGGACGATAATTCTGGCTAATATTAAAGCCTTTTAGAGTTGGTAGTTTAACGAGCCGACATCCGAGGTAGACTCTGTCTACCTCGGATGTCAACGGTACGAGCCTGAGCCTTGTAGGAGCGAGCGACTGTCGGGTTCTCTTGCGCCAAGCAAA
>CAYHFQ010000002.1:0-102616 GCA_964355955.1 uncultured Gammaproteobacteria bacterium | reverse complement strand
CACGGAAGCTCAGCGTGTAGGTGCCGCTTTCTACAAGCCAGCTGATGGTGGTGCTGCTCCCGACGCCTCAGCCGAATCTGCCGAAGCTAAGCCAGAAGAACCAAAGGATGCGGAGTTTAAGGATGCTCCAAAAGAATAATATGACTCTTAAAGAAACCATCGGCGTTGTAGTTGTCGCATTTGTCGCGTGTGTTGCTATTTTCTGGATTGCACTTATCAATGACAAGGATGATAACAGTGACTTTGTCAAAAACTTGCCTGCTACAGCTAGTTTGGTCGATGATGCGCCGACTACAGCCGGTGGTGTAGATGACCATGAAATTGAGGGTGTTAGCTGGTACATGCATGACGGTGTCTACGACGTCACTTATGGTCAGTTTGGCTTCCAGCTCGCCATGAGCGAGCCTCGTCCGACTGAATACCTGGGTGAAGCTGGAACGGCAGTTGATCTGACTTTTACCGAATCTCGACCAACGATAGCGGGCAAGTTGATGGCCACAACTGATAAAGTGACCAAGCTGACCCGTCTCTACTTCAATGATCCATTGTGGTTTGATCCGACACTACAAGAAGTCTTCGAAATCGACGAAGCACGAACTAGCTACGACACGAATATTAGCGGCACTACCTTCGATAGCGATCCATTGCGCGAAAAGTTCGAGTTCTCAGGCAATGGCGTCTATTTCTGGGTTTACGGTGGCTTGTATTATTACGATCCTGAAACTGGTAACATCGGTCTCAATCTGACTAATTCCCCATAAGCTAATACATGAACCCTCTAAAAGAATACGCCTTGCTCTGTGAGTTCCTGACCCAGTCGACCAATGGGCTCTATACTTATGCTCATGTGTTTGACCGAACCAACACGACCGGTGAGGGGCCGATTACTTTGAATGGCTTCCTGGCGGTGCGTTTGCGCGATGTGCCGGCGGATGCCAATCTCGAGATTTACATTACGGATGAGAACAATGTGCTGGTCGAGAAGGGTGGCGTGTTTAAGCAGGCTGTGAAGGGGCCACAGGTTCATATCATCGCTAAGATGCACGGGCTGACTGTGGCCAAGCCTGGCGAATATCGCTTTGCGGCGCGCATTGACGGTGGTGAGCCGATTGCGCTCTGCACTTGGACGGCGGAGCGTAAAGTAGAGGTAACCAAATAATATGACCAATACCCAAACGCCGAATAAACAACCGTGGGTGCTACGTGTGGTACTCGGAGTCGCGCCGTTCGCTATGTGGCTGCTGTCGTTCCGTTTTATAAGGCGTTGGGTGACGGGCAAGATAGATGTGAAGAGGGGGAAGAATGTGGTTGAGGGTAAGATTGTTGAATAGAGTTATGGCCAAAGATTACTACGCAACGCTGGGAGTGAATAAGTCTGCATCGCAGGACGAGATTAAGAGTGCCTTCCGGAAGTTGGCGCATACGCATCATCCTGATAAGGGTGGCGAGGAAGCAAAGTTTAAGGAGATTAATGAGGCGTACCAGGCACTGGGCGATGCTGATAAGCGTAAACAATACGATCAGTTCGGCAGTGCTGCCTTCGATGGTTCTGGTGGTGGCAATCCGTTCGGTGGAGGTGGCGCAGGCTTCCAAGGTTTTGATCCAAGTATGTTTGGCGACTTGGGCAGCATGTTTGGCGATATGTTTGGCGGCGGGGGAGGCGGCGGACGTCAGAAGGGTCAGGACTTGGCGGTCCAGGTCACTCTGACTTTTAAGGAAGCTATTTTCGGCGTCGAAAAAGAGATCACGCTCAATAAGAGTTTCAATTGTGAACGTTGCGGCGGCGTGGGTGCCGAGCCTGGAACGAGCCTCAAGAAGTGTCACACCTGTAATGGTCAGGGTCATGTGATTGGTCAACAGCGCACGGTGTTTGGCACCATCCAGACGCGTAACGCCTGCTCCACTTGTCATGGCCGCGGCGAATTGCCAGAAAAGCCGTGTACTGCTTGTAGCGGTAAGGGCGTGCAGCACGGCAAAAAGTCGGTACGGGTCGAGATTCCGGCTGGCGTCGACAATGGCATGCAAATTCGCGTGCGCGGACAGGGTGAGGTGCTTGGTACAGCAGGTGAGCCAGGGGATTTGTACTTGCAAGTTAGAGTGCAGTCAGACGCCAGGTTTGTCCGTGAAGGCGAGAATATTTATGTGACGAGACTCGTCGGCTTTACGCAAGCGGCGTTGGGTTGCGAAGTGGAGGTGGATACCGTTGACGGCAAGGTCAGTATGAAGATCCCAGCAGGTACGCAGTCGGGCGAAGAGTTGCGCTTGCGGGGCAAAGGCGTGCCACACGGCCGTGGTCGAGGCGACGAGATTGTGACCATTCAAGTAGTGACGCCGCGCAAGCTCGATAAAGAACAGCGCAAACTGTTGGAAGAACTAGCTCTGACCGAGAAGTAATCTACCTTCTACAATCTACTATCCGAACCATGCTATACTGTCCTCACTATGGAGGTATTGCATACATTAGTCGCTGGCGTGCCGGTGGATATCGGCGTGGTGGTGATTTTACTTGGGGTGACGCTGCTTTATAACTACACCATCGGCAAGTATCGCATAATCATGCTGCTCGTGGCCTTGTATTTGGCTGGCGCTGTTATCATGTTGGCACCGGTACTTAAGATGTTGCAGACGTTAGTGCCGATTCCGAGCTTGTGGTTGTCGCTGGGCCTGCTTGCAATAATGACGGCGTTGACGACTTTTGTCCTTGCCCGCAGCACTTTTTTCGACGACGTTTATAACCCGCACGGCTGGCGAATCGCCGTTTATTCGTTGCTGCAGGTAGTGGTCGTCGTCGTGATTTTGGTGACTATGTTGCCGGCCGCGGTGACGGGTGATTTTTCGCCAAACTTTGCTAGAATTTTCATGGATCCGATTATTCGTTCGGTTTTAATTTTGGCTCCGTTACTCACCATGGCCCTGTTGCGCGGTTAGGGTTTTTTGTTTAGAGTAGGTTTATCGTTCGCAACCGCCGTGTCTCCTCTTCCTAACTGCGCCTCGTCAACCGTACTGGCCGTCTCACCTCGTCTGACTCGGGCGCCAGCACAGGGCCGAGGCTGGCGTCGTCAGAGGAGACAACGACAGTTGCTCGCTCCTACAAGGCTCAGGCTCGATCTCAATAATATATTTTATATGAATTTGCCGATTTTCCTCCATAACACACTTACTCGATCGACAGACGAGTTTAAGCCGATGATAGCTGGTAAAGCTGGCCTGTACGTTTGCGGCCCGACGGTTTACGGCCGAGCTCATGTTGGTAATTTGCGTTCTTGGCTCTTCGCCGACACTTTGCGCCGTGTTCTGCAGGCGAATGATTTTATCGTGACCGAAGTCATGAATATTACAGATGTTGGTCATTTGGTTGGTGATCTTGATGGTGGTGAGGAGAAGCTACAGATGGCCGCTAATAAAACCGGTAAAACGGCTTGGGATATTGCGGCAGAATTTACTAAGCTGTTCGTCGACGATATTAAAAAGGTCAACATCGAAACGCCACACGTCATGCCTAAGGCGACGGATCATATTGCTGAACAGATTGCTTTGATTGAAGCGTTGGAGGCTAAGGGTTTTACTTACGCGATTGGTGACGGTATCTATTTCGATACGGCCAAGTTGCCAGAGTACGGCCAGTTGTCACGACAGAAGAGTGAGGAGAAAGAAGAAGGCGCGCGCGTGATCGTCAACGCGGAAAAGCGCAGTCCGAGTGATTTTGCGCTGTGGAAGTTCTCGCCAGCGGGCGAACAACGTCATATGGAGTGGGAGTCACCGTGGGGCAAGGGCTTCCCGGGTTGGCATTTGGAATGCTCGGCCATGAGCGAGAAGTATTTGGGCGTGCCGTTTGATATTCACACGGGTGGCGTCGATCATATTGCCGTGCACCACGAGAATGAGATTGCGCAAACTTTGGCCGCACGTGGCGTGATGGAGGCTAATTACTGGCTTCATAACGAGTTCATGTTGATTGACGGCGGCAAGATGAGTAAGTCGCTCGGCAATATTTACTCTTTGGATGACTTGGATTTAAAGAATATTTCACCACTAGGCTTCCGTTACTTTGTGCTCGGCGCTCATTACCGCACGCAGCTCAATTTTACTTGGGAGGGCGTGAAAGCAGCTCAAAATGCGTTGAACAATTTGGTCGACCTGGCGCGTGACTGGCAGAAGCCAAGCAACGTAGACGAGGTGACGATGGGCAAGTTCATGTTAGCTGTGAATAACGATCTCGATACCCCAGCGGCACTCGCCGTGTTGTGGAATTTTGTTAATGACGGCGCAGTTGGCACAGATGTGAAGTCGGCAACCTTGCTTAAGATGGACGAAGTGCTCGGCTTGGCTTTGGAAGACGTCGTTGCGCGGCCACTCCGTATTACCGAGGCTGCACAAAAGTTGTTAGATGAACGCGAACTAGCTCGTTTGGCAAAGGATTGGGCCAAGTCAGATTTGCTGCGCGATGAGTTGTTTGGCTTAGGTTATGCGGTTGAGGATAAGGCTAGTGGACAACATCTTCGCGAGCGCCGATAGCTCCTTTGCCCGACGGTCTATCGCACGGGTTCGATAACGAATTAACTCACCCTAGCTTTCGACACGTCGGCCAGTCGCTTCGCCTCGCTGAAGCTCGGCGGGGGCTCGAGCTCTTCGCTGTTTGGTCTTGTGCGAGGGATTTTTTAATTGTGGTATAATGTCGCCATGAGCGACGAAGTAACCGAAAAGTTAGGCGTCAACCTGTTAAACCCGGAAACTCCGGGTAATGTTGAAGTTCAGGAGACGCAACAAGAGACAGAACTCGGCCAGGAAAGCGGGGAGCAGCTGCAGAGTGAAGAGTCGCCAGTGATGGAACAAGCACCGAGTGTGCGACCGGTGGCGCCGATGGTTGCTGCTGCGCCAATCGTGCCGCCGCAGGATGAGCTTCTTAAAGGCGTCGAGGATATTCTATCCAAAGGCATTGCGGATATTTATAAGGATTTAGCACCGGACAAAAAACCACTCTTCCGTGCTAAGGGTGAAGAAGTGGCGCAGAAAATTCGCAACATGATAGCTAAAGGCAAGGTGAAAGTTCACGCTGTGCTTAAGCTGATTAAAGAATGGCTACACTCAATTCCGGGGATTAACCGTTTCTTCCTCGAACAAGAGGCCAAGATTAAGACAGATCTTATTATCGCTTTTGGGGAGAGCAAGTCTCACCACGGCATGAACGCTATTTAATGTGTTTCCAGCCTTTTTTCTCATTGCGGGTGATATTGCTGCTACGCCATATGCCACGAGTAGCGGCTTGTCCATGTGGCCACGGTTGATAATTGTGGCTGTAGTTATCGGTAGCGTTATTGGTGGCATTTTCTTGCTCCGATTTAAAATGCACCGCAAGTTCAGACAACGTGGTGGTGAGCATGCTAATGTTACATTGCTCGTGACTATCCCACGATACCGCAACCAAGAGGAAGCCAAAGGCAACGAGTCGGCGCAGGTTATTAAAGAATCCATTGCGATTGCCGAAACTTTCTTTGCCGCTATTGGTGGCCTCAAGCCGCACCATGGTTTTGGTATTCATGCTTGGTTAGCTGGCCGACCAGACTCGATTGCTTTGGAAATTGTTGCCCATCAAAAGCTCGTTTCATTCTACATTAACGCACCCCGCAACATGCTGGAATTTGTGCAGCAACAATTGCATGCGCAGTATAGCGACGCCAGCCTGAAGGAAGTTGAGGATTACAATATTTTCGCCACCACCGGCGTCGTGCTTGGCGGGTATTTAGAGTTGAAGCGTCAAGGCGTTTTCCCGTTGAAGACTTACAAAGAGATTGACTCTGATCCACTTGATGCTCTCACTAATGCTTTATCGAAGGTGGAGGACGGGGATGGCTTAGCAGTGCAATATATTGTTCGTCCAGTGCATCACAAGTGGCGTGAATTGGGTGCCCGGATTGTGAAGAACATGCATAATGGCATGACGATGGAGGAAGCGGTCAAGGGTAAGGGTATAGGTAACTGGTTCGCTAGCAAAGAAGATATCGAGAAGAAAAAGACGGAGAATTATCAACGGAAGATGTCGCAGACGGAAACCAAGATGCTTGAAGGTATTGGTAATAAAATTACTAAGGCTGGCATGGAGGTCAATATTCGGATTATTTCCTCGGCTAAGTCCGCGGAAGCTGCTTTGGCAAACCTCAATAACGCCATGCAGGCTTTTGGCCAGTACAATATTTATGAGTACGGTAATTCATTGCAGAAAGTTTTGCCCTTACGTAAGAAGCGTTTAGTTGAGCATTTCATTTACCGTACTTTTGCGGAGCACCAGAGTATCGTTCTTAATACGGAAGAGATGGCGTCCTTGTGGCATTTGCCGCTGCCAAGTACGGACACGCCGAACATTTTGTGGATGATGGCCCGTGTGGCCCCAGCCCCAACCAACACGCCAAGTGAAGGTTTGCGTTTGGGTACTAATACCTACCGCGGCGCAACCAAGCCAGTCTTCATTAAGGATGGTGACCGTCGTCGCCACATGTACATTATTGGTAAGACTGGTTCTGGTAAATCTGAGTTTATTAAGAACCTCGTCATTCAAGATATTATTGCCGGCAAGGGCGTGGGTGTCATTGACCCACACGGCGACTTGGCAGACGGTATCATGGAGCTTATTCCTAAAGAGCGTTACGACGACGTCATTTATTTCAACCCAAGCGACACCGAACGACCAATGGGCTTAAACATGTTGGAAGCACCGAGCGAAGACATGCGCGACTTTGCGGTGCAGGAAATGATCAGCATTTTTTACATGCTGTTCCCGCCAGAAATGATCGGCCCAATGTTCGAGCACTCCATGCGTAACTTCATGTTGACCTTGATGGCGGACCCAACTCACCCGGGTACTATTGCGGAAATTCCTCGCATGATTGCCGACGACGCCTTCCAAAAGGAATGGATTGCTCGTGTTAAGGACCCAGTTGTGCGGAGTTTCTGGGAAGACGAGCAAGCTAAAACTAGCGACTACCACAAGAGCGAAACCATGGGCTATTTGGTGAGTAAGGTCGGAAGATTCGTGGAAAACGAGATGATGCGCAATATCATCGGTCAAAGTAAGTCTGCTTTCAACTTCCGCGAGATCATGGATGAGGGCAAGATTTTGCTCGTCAACTTAAGTAAGGGTAAAACTGGTGAAGTGAACGCCTCGTTGCTCGGCTTGATCATCGTCGCTAAATTGCAGATGGCGGCTTTTGCTCGGGCTGATATGGAGGAGAGCAAGCGTAAAGATTTCTATCTCTACGTCGACGAATTCCAAAACTTCGTCACGCCAAGCATCGCTACCATTTTGTCTGAGGCTCGTAAGTATCGCCTCAACTTAGTGATGGCGCACCAGTACATGGGCCAGTTGGTGAAGGACGGTAAGAGCGAGATTCGCGACGCTGTGCTGGGTAACGTTGGTAGTATGTTTGTCTCTCGCGTTGGCCCAGACGATACTGAGGTTTTGGAAAAAGTATTCGAACCAACCTTCTCCGCTTACGATCTCATGAATAACGAGGCGCTGACTTGGAACTGCAAAATCATCATCGACAACGCTCAGGGCAAACCATTTACGCTGCGGGTCGACAACAAACAGGAAGGCAAGCCGAAAGTCGGCCAGGCGTTGCGTGAGATTTCCCGCTTGCTTTATGGTCGCGATAAGAAGATTGTGGAGCGTGAAATTGCCCTTCGTTCAGGCGTCGGCGTGCCAAAACAGGTGCAACCAGTTGTCCCCATTCCACCCACTGGCTTGTAGTCCCATTTTGCAGTAGGATAGGGGTCTATGGCTGAGACACTTTATCGCAAATATCGCCCGGCTAAGTTCGCGGATGTTGCCGAGCAGGAACACGTTGTTAAGACGATTCAGAACCAGATTGCTAGCGGCACGTTGGCTCATGCCTATTTGTTTGCTGGTCCTCGCGGTATTGGTAAAACGACCATTGCTCGCTTGCTAGCTAAGGCGGTTAATTGTCTGCAACGAAAAGCAGGGGAGAGCGAGCCCTGCGGTACCTGCGATCATTGTTTAGCATTTGCTGAAGGACGATTTTTGGATACGGTTGAAATTGATGCGGCGAGTAATACTGGCGTCGATAACGTCCGCGAGAACGTGATTGAGAACGTGCGGTTTGTGCCGCAACAAGGGAAGTATAAAGTCTTCATCATCGACGAAGTTCACATGCTTTCCACGTCCGCTTTCAACGCTTTGTTGAAGACGCTGGAAGAGCCACCAGCTCACGTTATCTTCATCTTGGCGACGACGGAACTGCACAAAATTCCAGCCACGATTATTAGCCGTTGTCAGCGTTTTGACTTCCACAAAATTGCGGCACCGGAGATGATCGTTCGTTTGTTATCAATTACCAAAAAAGAGGGGATTGAGGTCGACGAGGAAGTGTTGCGCGTGATCGCGAAAATCTCGGAGGGTTGTTTGCGCGACGCGGAGAGTTTGCTCGGCCAGGTGTTGTCACTCGGCGATAAGCACATAACTGTAGCTCTCGCGGCGTCGATACTGCCAGTAACGACGATTGAGTTGGTGCGAGAACTCATTGCTGCCATCGAACAGAAAAATGTGCAGGTTGCACTCGATAAGATAAGCACATTTGTGGCTGATGGCGGTTCGGTTAAGCATTTGACTGATGAACTCATCGAGGAGATTCGTGAGGATTTAATGAACTCGGTAGCCGGGAAGAAAGCGACGTTTGAAGCCACGGCGGCTCGGCGATTACTTGATTTATTGCTGACGGCACGAGGGCGTCATTCGCTCTCGACTTTACCGCAGTTGCCGCTGGAGTTAGCGTTGGTGGAGTTCGTATTGGGAATTGGTTCGGTTGAGGCCTCGATGGTTGTACCGCCGAGTACGCCAGCGGCTCCGCCGATAATGCCGAGGGCCGTTAGTGGCAATGTTGGTAGTTTAGTGACTCCTCGTCCAGTTATCACCGAAAAGGTAATAGGCGGGGTCACCGCCCCCCGCCAGCACGAGCCGATTTCGAACGCGGCCGATAATATTGACGGTGCCGCACTGATCACGTTTACGCTCGCGGAAATTCAGGATAAGTGGGAGCGTTGTTGTGATTACGTGGCGGACCGGAATATTGCCTTGCCAATGGGTTTACGAACGGGTAAACCGAGCGCTATCAACGGAGCTAAACTGACGATTACTTTCCCCTACGCTTTTCATGCCGACGCACTAAAGGATGGCAAGAACTTGCGCTTGCTCGAGGACGCGATTGCCAGCGTAATGATGCAGCGCCCGATGATTGTGACGGAAGTTGTATCGATTCCAGATAAGGAAGAGGAAACGGTGGCCTTATTCACCGATGCCTTCGGTGGAGCTGTAGTCGAATAAGTTGGCAAATATAATAGGCGGGGACACTGCGCCCCGCCTTTATAATTTACTTGTATTCACTAACAAGAGCGCCCCCAGATGCATGTGCATCCGGGGGCATTAGTGCGAACGCTGGTCAGCTGGACCAGATCGCGGCGTCGAGTCGATTGATGGGGTAGCAGTTGCCGTTCTGAACGAGCCGGTTGTCCTGATCCACAAATGGGTTGTGAGCCCAGACGTAGACGAACACCTGTTCGCCGGTGGTGAGGCCAGTTGGCGCTCCCCGGTAGGAAGTGTTGGGCTTCACCACCAGCTTGCGGCCGTCGCGCGCCAGGCACTCCACTTGCTGCTCGAGTCCGCGAGGACCCGGGCGTTCGGTCACGATGTGAACTTCCCAGCCAAAGGCGTGGAGAGCTCCACCGATGACGCGAACGAGTGGGTGGTTGGTGGTGCCGACGGTCTCGACCACGCGCTTGAACAGCTGCGTGTTGCCGGCCAGCGCGAGCCGGTGCAACTTCTCCACCATCCGGCTGGCGAGAGTCAGGGAAGGCTTCTTCTCCAGCGCCTTGATGTACTGCTCGAGCACGTCTTTCCCCGTCAGATCCTTCACCTGCAGCCAGGCTTCGGCTTGCGCGTCCACCGACATGGCTCTCAGGTCTTCGCTCGAGAGCAGGTAGACGCCGCCGTCACGAATCATCTTGACCTTGGCCTCGTCGATGGTCTTCTGGATCAACGGGAAGCCGAGCTTCAGCAACTCGTCGTCGTAGCGGTTGATGCGCCCGAGCGGCCTGTCCTTGCTGTAGCCCCGCCGGTCAGCATCCTCCCTGGTCTCGTCACGATCATATCCGTACTTCTTGGCAGCGAGGAAGAAGGCGATTCGACCGCGCAAGCTGTAGACCAGGGAGGGCTCGTAGTAGGCAGCCCAGTTGACCAGGTCGAGCAGCACTTCCACGCTCTGCACGTCGCTCCAGTAGTGGGAGCGGCTGTGCATTTGTTCGAGCACCTTGGCGTGCACGCCTTTGTCGTGGATGGCGAACTTCAGAAGGTTGGCGCAAGTCTCCTCACCGAACACCTGACTCCACGTCTCCCACCAGCGGAAGAGCAAGCCCTGGTAGTCGTAGTTGTGAATGACGGTTTGGGCCAGGTCGCGACGCTGCTTCTCATCCTTGATGACGTTGAAGACGCCAGGGTGACTGTCTGCCACGTAGCCGCAGAGGTTTTTACCCCAGCGATCGTGGTTGAGCAGGTGCTTGAGGATGGCATTGTGGTCGCCCTTCATGGTGGCGAAGGCCGTCGGGTTGCTCAGCACCCACTTGCCCGTGTCCGGGTAGTTGCGGCTGGCCTCGATGCCACCGTTGCCGTAGGCTTGCCACGGGACTACTTCATCGTAGGCCATGGCGTCGCGGATGGCGTCTTCCGTCAGCAGGCCCCGTTGGGCGAGGACGGAGAGCGGGTGAAGGGAGTTGTCGGCGGTGTCGGGGTTGTTGATGTTCATGTTAGCCTCGGGGTGGGTGGAAAGGTATCGATTAGGCTATTTTCTCCCATGATTAGGAGTATAAACGGCGTTAAATCGACTATATAATATAGCAGAAAATAGCCCTTTTGTCAATGAAAATACTATTTAAGACCAAGAAGAGATTTGGCCTTCTCGACGTCCGCTAATATTTTTGTGCGTAACACGTCGACGTTTGATTCGTTGATCATTTCACTTACTTTGTCGCCGATTTCGACGTTAAGAGTTTGCGCGGTGAGGCAGAGCGTCATGTTGAGAATGTGAACCTCGAACTTGTCAGCTCCATCAGCGCCGTAACAGATGACGGAGGGATAAGCCTGGCCTTGCCAGCTAGTGCGACCGAGGTAAACGCCGGGGGTTAGAATTATTGGTTGTTCCAGCTTAAGGTTGGCTGTCGGGACACCAAAAATAGTGCCAGCGATGCCGAGGCCGGGAACGACCATGCCGCGCGCTATCATAGGCCGCCGAAGAGATTAGGGTTGGTCATTTCAAGCGCGACTTTAGCTGCTTCGGCACCGCGGTTCATGGCACCTGGGCCAGAGCGTTCTTCCGCCTGCTGCTTGTCATTAACGGTGAGGACGGCCGCGACGACTGGCACGGTATGCGCAATCATGATGTCCTTCATGGCACTGTAGACGGCGTTGGCCAAGTACTCGTCATGCTTGGTGGAGCCGCGGATGATGCAGCCCAAGCAGAGAATGGCGTCGTACTCGGCTTGTTTAGCGAGGACGTTGGCAGCGTGAATGATTTCAAATGAGCCTGGAACTTCCACGGTTTTGATGCGGTCGTCGGTGACGCCAGCCTCGTGTAGAGCCTCAATGGCGCCGTTTAAAAGTCCGAGCGTAATCTCCTCGTTAAACCTAGCTCGCACAATAGCAACCTTGATTTTACTCCCGTCTTGAGTGGCAAAAGTATTATGATCCATATGGCGGAATAGTATGTTTTTTTGGGGAATATGGCAATACTTCAGGTAATAGGCGGGGATACCATGCCCCGCAATAATTCAGTAAAAACAGAAGCACCCGGCATGGCGTGACTTCCGGAGACAGTGTGTCTCTAGGGTCACCCTGGCGGGTGCACGAGGGGAGCGACGCGGTGGTCACTCGATGGTGGTGCGGTTCTCCTTGCTGCTGTGGAGCAGCCAGCGATACGCGGCCACAATGGACACGCCGACGAACAGGCAGCCCACGAAGTCAAAGACGGTCTTTGGAAACCCGACAAGTGTGAGGTTTTCGGTGATGAACTGTTGTGGCGTCATGGTGACGTCTCCGGTGGGTGGGCTGGTGGGTGGGAAAGGTGGCTGCGACAGGCAGCGACTCGGGGTTAATGATAGCATAAAAAGGGGTATTGGTCAAGAGATATTATAGAAAAAGGGGCTAACAATAAACAAAAAAATAGTTGGTTGAATTAATAAAAGAGGAGTAAAATATTAGTATAATATGATTCTTCGCTTTGCCTATCGTCATTTTTTAAAGCCAATCTTTTTTTGGCTAAATCCAGAAAAAGTACATGACGCCTTCACCGTACTTGGCAGGGTACTTGGGGCGACCGCTAGCGGACGCGCTGGCTTGAGATGGTTGTATCAGTATCGGCACCCAATGCTCGAGCAGACTCTTCTTGGCTTGCAATTTGCGAATCCCATTGGTCTATCCGCCGGTTTTGATAAAAATGCTTTGTTGACCGACGTTGTGGCTGCGATTGGCTTTGGCTTTACGGAAGTTGGTTCGGTAACGGGAGAGTCGTGTGAGGGTAACGCCAAGCCGCGCTTGTGGCGTTTGCCCAAGTCCTGCGGGCTCGTGGTTAATTATGGGTTAAAGAATGACGGTTGCCAGGCGGTTGCCCAGCGATTACAAGGAAAGCGCTTTGCGTTTCCAGTTGGTTTTAGCGTGGCTAAGACTAACAGCCAGGCGACGGTTGAAACGCAGGCTGGTATAGCGGATTACCATAAGGCCTTCAGTGCTTTGCACGGCGTGGCTGATTACCTAACCATTAATATTAGTTGCCCCAACGCCTACGGTGGCGAGCCGTTTGCAACTCCTGAACGACTTGAGCTGCTGCTTGGCAGTTTGGACACCGTAGCAACGGCGAAACCAATTTTTGTAAAGCTTCCGGTAGACATTACAACCGACGAACTAGATGCAATCGTCGCTGTGTTGGCGCGGCATCGCGTGCATGGGGTAATTATTGCCAACCTGACAAAACAGCGTAATCGGGTAGAGATTGATCAAGAAGAAATAAAACATGTTGGTCGCGGTGGAATAAGCGGTAAGCCAACGTTTAAGGCAGCGAATGCTCTAATTGCTCATCTTTTTCGCACGACTAACAGACGGTTTGTCATAATTGGTTCGGGCGGCGTGTTCACGGCCGAAGATGCCTATACGAAGATTCGCTGTGGTGCGAGTCTAGTTCAGCTTATTACCGGAATGATTTTTGAGGGGCCGCAGGTTATCCGGGATATCAACCGCGACCTCGTTAAACTTTTAAAACGGGACGGACTTGCTAATATTAGTGAGGCGGTTGGGGTGGATGCAAAAATTCGCGTGTGAGCCAGTATTGACGTGTTATTTAGCCAATTAGCCATTTATTAATTGATACTTTTAGAGATTGACTGTCGTTAGTCAATAATTGACGCAAGTTAGATAAACTGGTATCTTCCTAGCGTTATTAGCGATTCTTCCGGGATCGTCTAGCGGCAGGACACCTCCCTCTGGAGGAGGGTACCGTGGTTCGAATCCACGTCCCGGAACCAACAAAAAATCAGCCTTTGGCTGGTTTTTTGTTGGTTCGTCGGCAAAGCCGACCAACGTGCGGAGCACGTTGCGGGCGTGGATCGCGGCCTCGCGCGGCGAGCTCGCTCGCCACACGCGTGCCGCTATACACTATGCAGGAATGAGTTAGCTTAGAGTTTGGATCGCGCCGAAGTGGAGCAAGCTCGCTTGCGAGAACGAGGCGCCATACACGTCTTACTAACTAGCTCGCTCGCCACACGCGTGCCGCCATACACGATAACTTGCAGCCTTTATTTGGGATATGATGTAAGATATTGAATATCTATCATTAAGTGATCTTGTAAACACTTCGTATGAGTACTAATGAACGTCAAAAACCTGAACAAACAAATCGCGATAGGCTAGAATTTGCAGAAAAGCGAGAGGGCTATATTATGAGCCGAGAGATGGGCTTGGCGTACAAATTTTTAATTGAGTATAAGCAGCCTGTACCTACGGATCCATTATTCCATTTAACAGATCAAGATTTAGGTGAGGAGATTGTGCTTGAGCCAAGAATTCTTTCAGGAGATGGGGACTATCGAATTGACGATATTCCAGACGGGATGACGCTTGAGGAAGTACTTGAGAGCAATCATCTGAGGTCGCTATATCCAGGAACTCTGCCCAGCGTTAGTTTTTCTCCATCGCCAGAACAGTGTCTGCTCGCAATAGCAGCTTACAAAAAAATGTCATCTGGAAAGTTTTATATTTATGGGATTGAGAAATCACTTACCCAAGCAAATAAGCCAAGTGCAGTCGTAGTCGATGCACAAGAGACAGGGGAGTTGCGCTCCCGTCGAAATGAACATGTACGTCGCCTCGGTATTCTTGAATTTCATGCGGTTCCTGTTGCAGAAGCGCAGGAGTATTTACCAAAATTCAAGCCTGTTGGCGTTGGTACTATATCCGAAGCTATTGGTATACGATATGGTATCCCTGAGATGGTTGGAAAAATTGTCACATTCGAAAGATCATCTGACGGCAAATATGCCAAAAATCTTCATTGTGATGGTGAATATGTAGCCCCATTGATGCTTCTTGGAAAAGACGGGCTCCTAGAACGATAGAGATTAGATTAATTATATATTAATAATATGACTCAACTAAAAAACCTAATGGACGAAGTCGCTGCTGAATGGGCCATCACTCCAGTCAGCTATCCCGCCACTGCTAACATGAGCCCTGAAGACGTCTTCGACTTCGGCGTCCGTCATTCGGCTCTGCACCTAGCTAAATCTGTAGCTAAGATTGCCAAATACGCCGAGGCTCGTGATCACGGAAATGCTGGTGATTTAGCGGAGGTCAAGGAGACAACGGTTAAAATGTTTTTGACGGTCATCCGTTTGGCTCACTTGCAAGGAGTGTCGGCTGAAGAGATTATGGCCTTGTCACCAGCTTTGATTTACGAAACGGCGAATAAGGCGAAGGTTTAAGCAATTGCTCTATCGTCCATTTCTTCTATCGCTTCAATAAATGCTGAGATAAACTGTTTCGCATTCACTTCTGTGACAACATCCATATTGAAAACACGTTCGGCGATGATACGGCGTTCGGCGACGGTCATGCCGTAAGTAAGTCCTTTGGATGAGGTTTCGACGCGAACGTCCATGGGCACTGTAGTGAAGGCGGCGGGATTGAGAAGGAAATAGGCGGCGATAGGGTCGTACATCAAGGCGCCCTGAACACCTTCGAAGATGCAAATGTTTTCGATATAGGGTTTAAGTATACGTTTTAGCGTCGTGCCGACAGTTCCATTAGGAAGTGACGCAATGTCTTGGTCGGTGAGGACGACGCTAGTACAGGGGTCGAGAGGAATGAGCGTCTTCGGAATGATGGTATTAAAAACAATCTCCGCTGCTTCCGGATCACAAAACACATTAAACTCCGCAACACGATTCTTGTTTCCCGGAACCTCAATTGCTCCACCCATGATGACGAGTCGTTGAACACGGCTGATGAGATCAGGACGAGCAGTAAAGAGTTTCGCGATATTCGTCAGCGGACCAAGCGCAAGAATAGTGATGGGTTCTTCCGCGTCTTCAAGAGCTTTTATGATTGCCTCTTGCGCTTTATCAGCGACCACGAAGTCTTCTTCAACTAGCGTCACGCCATCAAGCCCACTTTCGCCATGAATGTCCGCACAAATCTGATCGCGAACCAATGGCTGTTCTGCTCCCGCAAAAAGAGGAATGTTATTTCGTTTTGCCAAATCCAAAATAAACTTGGCATTTCTTGTTACTTTCGGCAGTGACGCATTGCCAAATACTGTCGACACCCCAAGGATATTCACTAAAGAATTCTGCGCCAGCAGCAAAATTGCCATCATGTCGTCATTTCCCGGATCTGTATCAATCCACACTGATGTTGGTTTGTTGGTCATAAATAAGTTTTAAGTGAATGAAAGAAGTGAAATGTCCGGAATCGATTCTGGTGAATTACCAATATGTACAGCCCTCGCTCCAATCCGTCTCACAGGTTCAACGTCGATGGAATACACATCGCCAACCATCATGAATTCTTCTGGTGCTATGCCGTATCGCGCAATAATATCGGTATAAATTTGCGATGACCCGTTCTTTGGTTTTTCTTTTCCACGTTCCCAGCCAATAATCTCTGTAAACCATGCTCGTTGAATTCCTGTCGCGGTAAATAATCGATCAATTTGTTCTACTGGTCCATCGGTAATCGCGATGAGTTTTGTGTATTCTCGGAGACGAGCAATTGTCGCAATCGTTTTCTCCATCAAGGGCAAAGCACCAGCAGGATTCACTGTACAAAATGCATCGTAAACACATGTTTGAGAGATGCCGAATGAGTCAAACGCTAACTCGCCTTGTCCGTCATAGGCTGTTCGATAGGCGTTGAGACACATTTGGGCTTGTTTAACAGAAATTTTCATTTCTCGAGCGAACGCCAGTTCGAGTGCATATTTGTACTGTCTATAAAACACATCAGCCTCAGTACCAAAAATGAGGGTGTTATCAATATCGAACGCAAGGTATTTTGGAATGGGAGAGTTCATAAAGTTTGAAGCATGAATAAGGGGCGCCGCATCTCAATTCCCAAAGAGGGAAGAGATGCGGCAGAGTGAGAAGTGACGTGTTTAGTGATAGTCGATCTGACTGTAGATTGCGCACGGTTTCCCATAGTACGCAGCCCATTCACGGTCACCGAACGAGAAGTGCCACCATTCGCCATCGAACGGAGCGAATCCAGCCTTCATCATGACCCGACGAAGCAGAGCTCGATTCTTACGCTGTTGAGTCGTGAGATCGGGATGAAACGTTCGGATCAGTGAGCTACTAAAATCTGCAATCTCAGACCCCATATCGAGCCCGACAATCGTGAGGTCAACCGCGCCACCCGTCGGATGTCCCGCGACGTCAGGTGACGCGCAGAACATGTGCGTACGTTCACGAATCTCGAGTTCGGACTCATTCGGATACTGCTCACGAAACTTCTTGAACTGATTCCAGAAGTATTGTTCCTGGATCAGGAGAAGGCGGTATGCGTAGGCGACGGAGAGCTGTGCTCCTGGACGAAGTCTATTGAGAAGACGGGCTGCCTTGCGCAGACGTTGCAAGGCTCCTTTACGAAGCAGCATCAGGTCTCCAAGATACGGTTTCATATCGTCCTTCTTGTACTGCCAGAGAATCTCCTGCACTTCATTGCAAGCAACGAGAGGCTCTCCGCACTCAAGAACCAGCACATGAACAAGTGAACTATAGGGAATGATCTTTTCCATGAGTACCTCCTAAGATGAGTAGAGTCGGAGAATGATCTCTCCGGTTCCTTCTTGAGCTCGATACTTCATCAAGCCCAAAGGTAACCGGCGAGGATTTTTAAATTAAAAAATCGCTCCAGCATCTCATCGATGCGGAGCGAATCATTGAACAAGTCTTGCAACTTCAATGAGCCGTTCGACGTCGAGGAGACGCGAGAACGGTATGATGTGAGGCAGTAGCATCGGTGCGCTTTAAGAGCAAACGATAGCCACCGGTTCCTTCTTTGAGCCAATTTGAAATACGCGCAATGGTTCTGCTCGACAGCGCGGTCTCTTTTTGAATAACAGTATAAGACACACCAGCAGAAAGCATACGTGCCACTTGCCAGCGCTTCGCAAAATCAACAACCTCATCCGCTGTCAGTAAATCACCAAAAAACTTCTGGCACTCCAACGGAGTCTTTAAACTTAAAACCGCAGTCCAGAGCTCTTGTTCGCGTTGTGTCGCAGTTAAAGTCATCATACAACAAGCACTGTACTGTAGTAAAGTATTCCTGTCAAGTACTATCAAAAAATCAGCCTCAGCTGATTTTTTTACTGGTTCAATTACTCCATCATCCGTCTCTTCGGCAGCGGCTTGGCCTGTTTGAGACCAACGGAAGCGACGCGGTGTTCAATGAAGTCGACGACTTTTTCGGCAACTGGGATGTTGGTGGCTTTGCTGATGCCTTCGAGGCCGGGGTTGCTGTTAACTTCGATGATTTTTGGACCAGTGTTGGTGCGGAGAATGTCGACGCCGGAAATATCGAGGCCGAGGATTTGTGAGGCTTTGATGGCGAGTTGCTGCTCGAGCTTGGTTAGTTCGACGCTGCCGACACTGCCGCCCTTGTGGAAGTTGGCGCGGAATTCGCCATCCTTCGCCACACGTTCCATAGCTGCGACAATCCGTTTACCGCAGACGAAAGCGCGGATGTCTTTACCTTTAGCCTCCGCAATATATTCCTGCAACTTGATTGGTCCGCGTTCCTTCTTGGTTAAATAGTCGACGATGGGGGAGAGTGAACGCATGCTTTCCGCAATAAAGACACCGGTGCCGTGCGTGCCGAAAATAGTTTTAATAATGACCGGAAAAGTAAATTCCGTAGCAGCTACGGCGATCTGCGCTGGATTCGCGACGACGAGAGTCTTTGGCACAGGCACGCCAAAATGGTCGAGCATCTGCATGGTGCGAATTTTGTTCTTGGCGCGGAAAACGGCTAAGTAGTTATTGATAACGAAGAAACCAGCCAACTGGAACTGCTTGATGATGCTGGCGTTAATGCTCGGGTCGCCAGTAAAACCAGGGCGGACGAGGATAACGTCAAAGTCAGCGCGAGTGATGCTGCGACCTTCGTAGGAAATACGTTTGCCGTTGCCGAAGACCAAGCC
Organism: uncultured Gammaproteobacteria bacterium; assembly: GCA_964355955.1. Classification (GTDB taxonomy): domain Bacteria; phylum Patescibacteriota; class Patescibacteriia; order UBA9934; family UBA9934; genus UBA11707. Next base: position 83,867 of record CAYHFQ010000002.1, on the reverse strand, counting down.
AACGTTGGTACTGTAGAGGAAAGTGACCTCATGACCACGCTTCTTGGCTTCACGGGCAATACTAAGTGTACCGACCGCCAGGGCCTTTTTGGTCTTACTAAACGTGAGAATGCCGAGCTTCATAACTGGGTTATTTTTTGGTAAGTACGCTGGGGCGGTAGCTCGTAGAGTCGGTAGTGTTATGCACCGCCAGGAATGCGTCAAGTATAGTCTCGAGTTCCAGCTTGGTCGAGGCCTTCATCATGCCCTCTTTATAGTCCTTCATGTGGGGTAGGCCCTTGAAATACCAGGAAAGGTGCTTACGGAAGGTGGGCACAGAGGATTCGCCGTACTGCTCGACGTGGAGGTCTAAATGGCGACGAACGACGCGTAAACGCTCACCAATCGTGACTGGAGTGATGGGGAGGCCAGCTAGCACCTCGTTGATTTGGGCAAATATCCAAGGGTTACCGAGAGCGCCACGAGCAATGAGCACACCGTCGGCGTTACTTTGCTTGAGGGCTTCGACGACTTTTTCCGCCGTGTGGATGTCGCCGTTGACCAAGACTGGAATGCTGACAGCTTTTTTGACTTCGCCGACTTGTCGCCAGTCAGCTACACCGCTGTAGCCTTGCAGTTTGGTGCGGCCGTGCACGGTAATGAGATCAGCGCCGGCGGCTTCCAATGCTTGGGCAAAGGCGACGCATTCAGTCGGCTCGCTCCAGCCCAGGCGAATTTTGACGGATAATGGGACAGTAATGGCCGCCTTCATGGCTTTGACGATGTTGCCGGCGAGTTCGGCGTTCTGCATGAGCGCAGCGCCGTTAAAGTTGTGGACAATTTTATAAACTGGACAACCCATGTTGATGTCAAAACCTTCAGGGTGATGCTCGGCTTCGATCATGTTGGCAGCCTTGGCCATGGTGACAGGGTCGCTGCCAAAAATTTGTTGGACGAGCGGTCGCTCGGCCTCGTGAATAGCGGTCATGCCAAAAGTCTTATCGTTGCCACGGACGACAGCCTCCGCTGAAACCATTTCTCTAAACATTACTAGGGGTGATTTTGCTATTGTTGCAGCGGGTCCTGTCAGGCTCGCACCCTCCAGGTCACTAGTTGCATCGGATGCAACAGCGTGGCCTGCAGGGGACCTGCTCACCGCCACCCGCTGTGACGAAGCTTCGAGGTTGAAGCGTTGATTGTAACTATCAGTGACTTCCTGAACGACACGACAAAAAGCAGAGTCGGTCATATCCGCCATCGGTGAGAGGGCGATAATCGGGCGGGGAATAGCTGACCAATTCAGTGCTGACATAAGCGAAGATAATAGCATATTTTACGCTCTTTGTCCAGTTTCGTCGCAGGCATCTTGAGGTGGTGTTATACTATACCCACGATAATTGATTATACCTGTATGACCGAAGATGAATTGTTCGAACAGATTGTGGAGCGTGGTGAATTGGATATGGTGTTAGACAAAGAAGGCTACGATTCCATAGTTGAAAGCGTGATTAATGACAATATCGATATTGGCGGCCTCGACCTGGATCAGAACACGGAGGGCCAAGAGACGCACTTGAAGAGCCGTTTTGATGAGTACGTAGCTCGCGTTCCTCAAGAATAATTACTTGGTATGCAACTCACTTTCTACGGCGCCACGGAGCAGGTAACAGGTTCTTGTTTTTTACTGCAAACGTCAAAAGCAAAAATTTTGATTGACTGCGGCGCCGTCCAAGGTGAGCAATCTTGTGCTACTACCAATTTGGATGATTTTTCTTTTGATGCAGCCTCGATTACGGTAGCGTTAGTGACGCACGCCCATTTTGATCATACTGGCCGTCTACCAAAGTTGGTACGCGATGGGTTTAACGGCATCATTTATGCCACCACACCAACCAAGAGTTTGGCCCATATTGTGCTCGAGGATTCGCTCAGTATCATGCGCGATCAAGCAGCTAAGTGTGGTCATGGCGTACCGTATGAGGAGGCCGACGTGGTAGCCTGCATGGCCCACATGAAGGGTGCGAGTTATGGCGAGCAGGTGGAGATTGTACCGGGTGTTGTCGCAATGTTTCATGATGCTGGCCACATTTTGGGGTCGTCTTATATTACGCTCGACGTCGCTGGAAGTGAAACAGCTTCAGGCAAGCCTGAGCGAATTGTTTTCAGTGGCGACTTGGGCAATGACAACACCCCAATTTTGCCAGATACGGAGCCGCTCGATCATGCTGACGTGTTGATTTGCGAAGCTACCTACGGCGATAAAGTTCATGACGACGTGGCGACTCGTGGTAATAAATTGGCCACGGTGGTTAATTCAGTCATCGGTCGGGGCGGTACTTTGATGATTCCGGCCTTCTCCATTGAACGAACGCAGGAGTTATTGTATGAACTCGATATTTTGCTTGGTGATAAAAAGATTCCAGCCGTGCCGATTTATCTGGACAGCCCGCTAGCAATTAGGGCGACAGAAATTTACCGCGATTGCAAGTCGTATTTAGTTTTTGATCATCCAGCGAGTAATGACGGCGACTTTTTTGCTTTCCCTAATTTGCATGAGACGTTAACCAAACAGGAATCACAGGCCATTAACCTGGATCATCGCCCAAAGATTATCATCGCTGGCAATGGCATGATGTCGGGCGGTCGCATTTTGCACCACATGTTGCGCTATTTGGAGGATGAAAAAGCCGGTCTGCTAATTGTAGGCTATCAAGCGGCTTATACACTTGGTCGGCAAATTCAGGATGGTGCCAAGGTGGTGGAAATTTTTCACGACAAGGTGACTGTCCACGCCTCAATTTTTAACATCGAGGCCTTTTCAGCGCATGGTGATAGGACTAAACTGACAAAGTTCGTTCATCCGTTGCATGGCGCGGTACCAAAGATATTTTTAACTCATGGTGAGAACGACATTAAAAATCGTTTTGCAGATTATTTGAAAACGCAGGGGATAACGGACGTGACGATTCCAAGGCTCGACCAGACGTTTGAGTTGTAGACTCGTACCGTTGACATCCGAGGAAGACAGGGTCTACCTCGGATGTCGGCTCGTTAGCGTCCCAGGGCCCAGTCGTAAAAAGTTTTGACAGAGGCGGCGTCGACGCTGAAAGTGGTTGGTTTGATGGCTTCGAAGGGTGTGAGAGTATCCAGGCTTACTGCGTGATCGCTGTTAACGATGCTGGAGTATTGGCCCTGGTGAATGTTGGCCGAGCCAGAGAGAACGCTGACGTCCATTTTGTTGAGCCAGCTATAGTTGACGAGAGTCGCGATGCCGTCGATGTTGATGGTGGTGTCGCGAACAACGACTGTTACTTTGCCGTCGATGACTAGGCGGCCAGTGATAAGATCCACGGTAATATCGTCACCCTGCGTTGAAATAATTTTTAATTGCGAGTTAACGTCGAGGTTAAAGATTGGCGCGTTGGTCGGGCCGTTGGTGCGCAGCGCGAAGAATTGATCGACTGGAGTCGAAATTATTTCGCCGGGTAGCCAGGTGAGCAGTGGGGTGTCGGCCGCATGGCTATTATCCGTGGCCGCGAAGACGTCGATTAGCTCGGTAGTAACGGGTGTAATGACGCCGTCGCCACCAGCCCAGAAATAGCCCAAACGATGGCCAACTAGAAAGATGATGGCGAGCGTGACGATTATTACTGCTAAGCCAATTGTGGTACGATTACGCATAGATTGAGACCAGTATGACGAATAATCTAAAAATAAGCTAGCGTTATGGCCTTGCAGGAATATTACGGCGAGAATTGCCCACATTGCATTACGATGAAACCGTTGATCGAACAATTAGAGAAGGAGCTTGGTGTCACGGTGGAAAAATACGAGGTGTGGAATAATGAGACTAACGCTGCCTTGCTTGAGAAATGTGATACTGGCGAATGTGGTGGTGTACCGTTTTTCTATAACACCGAGAGTAAGAAGAATATTTGTGGCAGCGCTACTTACGAAGCTTTGCAGGCCTGGGCTCTGAATAAATAATATGACTACATTTCGCCGAGCTAGTTACGCTGCGTTGCTGGGATTATCGATTCTTACCATGGGGAGTGGTTGTTTGCCGTGGCAACAAGAACCGGTTGATAGCACGACTGCTGAGGCGGCTAAGCTTCATGCTGGGTCAACGTTGACGATTGCTCAGAACTGGTTTGGTGTTAGTACGCCAGCTGACCCTGTGTACGGGCAACGGAATGTGACCATCGATAATTGGACAGCGGGGGAGTCGGCGAAGTTGACGTGGACGCTTAAGTCGCGGGAGGAAACGGCCGAATCGGTAGCGGCGCGTGCGGCTGCGGCGAATGTGCCAGTGGGGCAGATTGCGAAGATTCCTGACGCAGTCTACGTCGACGTTGATACAACCGGCTCAGTTAAGACTGACGGTTTGGGCAACGCTGAACGTATTCTGCTACCAGCGTATTGGCCAGCACAAGATTATGACGTGACTGGTGACGAGAATAGTGTCATTTGGTTGTCCAAAGCACAGTATGACGAACTAACGACGACGCGAACTTCACACATTGCACTTGGCTTGTTTGATAGCACGCTCGAGAAGTTGCAAAACTTTAGCAGTAATGTGACTGACGCATTGGCTAAGTTGGAGGGTAAGGTAGCTAGTAATTCGGCCGCCAGCAATAGTGATATTACTAAGCTATCAGCGGATGAAGACTGGAGTAACTACACTTTGAATATTAATGGTACGCCGACCGTTGTTCGTACGGTTACAGCCAATAGTGACTTAGCAAATTATGTAATCTTAGCCAATCCTGAGAACCCTTTGATTCTTAAAGTAGCAATCAAGCCATTATCCCTAGGATTCACTATGCTTTCTACCTTAAGTCTGGTAAAATCCTTAGCAGGGTATACAATAACCTCTATAACTTATTAACTTTTCACTATGAAGATGTGTGATATGAAGTTGTGTACATTCAGTGATCCATTCTACCGCATGGTCATTCACGCTTTCTTGGGTAGCTTGTGCGGCTTGATTGGCGGCATTGTGCTCGGCGCGATCATGGCCCTCATTGCTAAGTTCGGCGTAGCAGGTTACGGCGACCAGTTGGTTAGCTACGTTTCCGTAGGTGCCATGTCGATTGGTACTATTCTCGGAGCTGTCTTTGGTGCTGTTGTGGGTATTGTAAGGAAGGATTAATTTAACTGCACTTTTAAAAAGAGTTCGCTTAGGCGGACTCTTTTTGCTATAGTAGACATCTAACTCAAAATTTTTATTTTGCTTATGGATTCAGCCCTGGTACCCGTATCGCTACATAAAGATTTTGAGTCGATTAAGAAGGTTGATGAGTTTGGTTATGAGTACTGGGAGGCCCGAGAATTGATGCCTTTATTAGGTTACAGAAATTGGCAGGATTTTCACGTTGCTATTAGACGTTCTCAGGTAACGTGTAAAATTAGTGGCCAATCGCTTGAAGACCATTTTAGGGGCGCCCCTAAAATGGTCAGCATAGGCTCAAAAGCTCAGCGAAAATTGAAGGACTATCATCTTTCGCGTTTCGCCTGTTACTTGATTGCACAAAATGGTGATTCTCGAAAGCCTGAAATTGCTTTCGCTCAAACGTACTTCGCCGTGCAGACTCGTAAGCAAGAGTTGTTCGAGAACATGGATGACGATGGGAAGAGATTATATATCAGACAACAGGTAACTAATCACAATAAACAGTTGTTTGATACCGCTAGGAAGGCTGGAGTTCAGGATTTTGGTAAATTTAACAATGCTGGCTATCTCGGACTGTACGGGTTGACGGCTGAGGAGATTAAAGAGAAGAAGGGCTTGGGACGAGATGACTTATTGGATCGAGCCGGGTCGACGGAATTAGCGGCTAATCTGTTTCGTATAACGCAGACTGATGCGAAGTTGAAGATTGATGAAGTCGAAGGTGAAAAAGCAGCGAGTACCACACATTTTACTGTTGGGCGGAAAGTACGCAAGACTATCGAAGAGATTGGCGGCACTATGCCAGAGCATTTGCCACCGGAGGAACATATCAGCGATTTAGCAAGGAAGAAGATTGGTTTACGGCCGAAGAAAGTAGTTAAAAAATAAAAACAAACTCCCGAGAGCTAAATGCTTTCGGGAGTTTGTTTTTACTAAATCTCCAACCTGTTCAACCAGCTAGCGTCGACTTCAACGTTGAGGTCCAGGTAATACTTCTTGTCCGTGATAGCTTCGAGTTCGCGGCGGGTGGATTGGCCGATTTCTTTGATGCCACGAGCGCCGACACCGATGATCATGGGCTTGTAACGAGCGGCGGAGGTGAAGACGGTGGCTTTGACGTAGACCACACCGTTCTGACGTTCGTTGATGTCTTCAACCTCGACGTGAGTGGAATATGGGAGTTCTTCACGCAAGCGGAGGAAGAGTTTTTCGCGGATCAGTTCGCTCAACCATTCTTTGTTGCTTTGGTTGGTCAACTGGAAGTCTGGGTAGTGAGCCTCGCCTTCCGGCAAGTTGTCGAAAATCCAGCGCTTAATGAGGTTGACGTCCTTGCCGGTTAAAGCGGAAACTTCCACGTAGGCGTCAAACTTCTTGGCTAGGTCGCGGTAGAAGTCGACGTTGTAGCGGTAGGTTGGGTCGTCCATCTTGTTGATGACGAGGAGCTTCGGCACAGTGACGTGCTCAATCATGCGCTGCGCAGCCTTTTCTTCGTCGCCAATCTGACGAGTTGGGTCGATCACGTAGATGACCAATTCGACGTCACGCAAAGCGTCCTTAATCCAACCGGTCAACTTTTGGGTAAGTGGGTCACGGGCTTTTTGCATGAAGCCTGGGGTGTCGACAATGACAGCCTGGCCCTGGTCGCTCGTGATGACGCCTTGAATTGGACGACGGGTGGTTTGTGGTTTAGGGGTGGTGATGGAAATTTTGCTGCCGACTAAGCTGTTGAGCAAGGTAGACTTGCCGACGTTGCTGCGGCCGATAATGCTCACGAATCCTGACTTTTTCATAGAGTTGAGGTAGTCACCGAGATAACTCAGTGCCGATTAAATAAGTGATGATACTAGCAGAAATGAGCTTTTTTGGCAATGTTAGGCTTGGACGGCTGGTGGACGGCGGAGGAGGGAGGTGATGAGCTCAACGTGGGGGGTGTGGGGGAACATGTCGATGGCGCGCATGCTTTCGATGGAATAGTGGAGCTGCAGTTGCTGTAATTCGCGTGCGAAGTTCTTGTAGTTACAGGAAACGTAGACAATGCGTTCTGGTTTGGCGGCAATGACGTCGGCTAGGGCTTTGTCATGCATACCACTGCGAGGTGGGTCGAGAATGACGACGTCGGCACCAAGTGACATCCAGTCAAACTTTTCGGTAGCGACGTCGTGGAAGGTGACGTCTACCTTGTTGATTTCAGCGTTGACTTTGGCATCACGAATGGCGTCGGGGTTGAGCTCGACACCGATAGTCTTCTTGGCGTGACCGGCCATGGCAACACCGAAGAAACCAGTTCCGCAGTACAAATCGAGTAAAGTTTTGTCGGTTAAGTCGCCAGCGAATTCACGAACGGTGTCGAGGAGCACGGCGGCCATGTGCGAGTTAGTCTGGAAGAAAGCGTTAGGTGAGATGCGGTACTTCACGCCGCCGATGTTCTCGTTAATGACGCCCTCGCCCGCAATGGTGATTAACTCGTCGCCGAAGCTGACGTCCGTGATAGTGTGGTTGATGGACCAAACGACGGTTGTAGCCTTAGAGACTTCAGCTAAATCCTGCAGTGCTTTTACGACACTAGATTTTTCGATTTCATCTTTTGGTGCACTAGTCACCACGGTGATCATGCTCTCACCAATACTGGTGGCGCGAATTACAGCGTAACGGAGTAAGCCGGTGTGGGCCTTGCGGTCAAAGCAGGTGAGGCCAGCAGTTTTGGTCCAGTCGCGGGTGACTTTGAAAAGTTCTTCAATTTTGACGTCGCCCAAGAAACAAGTGTGGTCGTCAATGACGCTCCACCACTTACCCTTTTCGCGCAAACCCATCTTGCCCTGGAAGTCGATAACGAAGTCCATGCGGTTGCGGTAATGTTCGGTCTTTCCCGCGGCGATGATTTCTTCCACGGTGTAGCGCAACTTTTTAATAGCAAAGCTGCCGTTGATGTCGGAAAGTTTCTGTTGGAGTTGCTTTTCGTAGGGAATGTGGGACCAGCCGCAGCTGCCGCACAAATCAGGGCTAGGGCAGAGGTTGGTACGCAAGGTTGGGAACTGACTCATATTGAATTGAGATTACCGGTTAATTTGGCGCGAGTATTACACGAATTGTCGTTTTTGGCTAATCCTAGTATGCTCCTCGGGCTATGATTATCATCGCTCACGACATTCGCAGTCTCCATAACGTCGGCAGTATCTTCCGCAATGCGGCTGCTTTTAACGTGGAAAAGCTATATTTAACGGGCTTTACGGAGACGCCACCCCGCAAAGAAATTGCCAAAGTCGCCCTGGGCGCTGAACTTTTGGTTGACTGGTCCAAGACCGACGTGACAGCCGCCATCGACGAGTGTCGGGCGGCGGGTTACACTGTGCTCGGTTTGGAGACGGGGGAGGAGGCGAAGGACATCGCTGGGCTCGACGAGGAAAAGATTGCCTTGGTTTTGGGCAATGAAGTGGCGGGCATCGACGAGGAGACTCGCAAATTACTCGATGGATTGGTAGTGATACCGATGGGTAAGAAGCAATCGTTGAATGTTTCGGTCGCGTCAGGCATTGCGATGTACGTTTTAACAAAAAAGTAGGTATCTGTAGCTCAGCTGGATAGAGTGTCTCCCTCCGAAGGAGAAGGTCAGCGGTTCGAATCCGCTCAGATACACCAAGAGAGACTCGACTTAGGTCGAGCCTTTTTTGTTGACTTCGGCCAGAAATTATGCTAGCTTTAGAGCGCTTTCGGCCATGGTGACCGAATAGTAACAACCTGGAGAGAACTTGGAAAACGAGAAGATTGCATTGAAACCCTTCCACGAGTCGGTCGTCGCGGTGCTCGCCAATTGTGGCTGGACCGAGCTGCCATCGTACGGTCAGCTTCTGGTGCTGACCACGATCCCGGAGGGGCATGACGAGATCGCGGAGGCATGGTTACATGCGCTGGCAGCGTTCGGTGATCGTGAGATCGCCTTCGATGTGCTGGGTCACCTCGCTCGCGAGAAGAAGCGCTGCGAGGACGAGGCGGCAGCCAAGGCCGAGCTGGTCGGAACTCTGGATCTTGGCGAGCTCAAGCAGGAGCTCGAGAGCCTGGTCGAGGCTCTGAATCCTGCGGGCGATGGCTACGGCATGTTCAGCTGGAAGGTCATGGTCAAGGAGTTCATGGCCAGACTGCACAGGCGGATCGGTCAGGCACTCGGCAAGTAGTCGCTGTTCGGGCGACACAGTAGGACGCACGGTCATCGGGCCGGGCGTCCGCTTTTTTTGTTTACCAATAAATTCGCTCAAACGAAGAAGCCGCCCGGAAGCACGAGGGCTTCAGGGCGACAGGGAGAAGGCGTCAGTTGAACTTGAGCGAGAGGTCGAGACGAATGGTCTGGGCGGCGAGGTCGAGGGGGTTGAAGTGGTACTCCATGCCAGCGGTAAGGTGCTCGTTGAAGCTGTAGGATGCTTCGGGCCCGAAAGTGATGCCGGCGTTCACTTGTTCGCCGAGCAGGCCGAGGCTCAAGGCCTTGAAGTGGTAGTCGACCTGGTAGAAGCCGAAGTAGTCAACACCTCCGCCAGGCAGCGGGTACACTTCGGTCTCGGCGAACAGCGAGACGTCGCCGCCGTAGAACGTGAGGTAGTTCCACAGCGAAACAATGGGTGACGCTTGACCGGAGGTGGGCCAGTTGAGGATGACGCCGCCACGCGGAGACGTCCACCACCATGGGGTGAGCTGGAAGCCGGGGCCGGCGTAGGCGCAGTAGTAGGCCGTAGTGCCGGGCAACAGCAGAGCGTTGGTGAACACTCCGAGGTCGATTTTCTCGGTCAACTTGGCGCTACCGGCGACTTTGACGTTGAACTGCGGGGTGACGCCAGCGGTGGCGAGGTGACTGAAAAGAATGAGGATCATGCTAACTCCTTAGCGGCTGAATATTCGCATGTGGAGTCGAAAGTGTCAAAGCGTCGGCTAGTTTTTGTTTCGCTAAGAGTTTGATACAATAGTTCCAACTATGCCTCGAGTCGCTGTCGTCATTCCAACGAAAAATGAAGCTAAGTATTTGCCGGTTTTATTGACTGCTCTTTTAGGGCAGACGAGAACTCCCGATGAGATTGTGGTGGCGGACGCGGGGAGTACAGATGGTACGAGGGAGATGGCCCTGGGATTTGAGGGCGTGAAGGTCGTGCCCGGTGGAATTGCGGCGGTGGGGAGGAATGCTGGCGTGAAAGCGTCGACGGCAGAAATAATTTTGTTTTTGGATGCAGATGCGATTATTGAGGGGAAGGATTGGCTAGAGAAAGCGGTCAAAGAGTTTGTGGAGCGAAAGTTGGATTTGGTGACGTGTGATGTGGCGGTGAAGAGTGGGACTGCGCTCGATAGGCTGTCGTTCAAATTTTATAATAATTATGTACGTTTGTGGGGATCGCGACATCCGCACCCGATTGGTACGATGATGATGGTTTGGCGCAAGGTTCACAATGAGATTGGGGGCTTTGATCCAGCGGTGACGTTTGCCGAAGACCATGACTACGGCTTGCGGGTGCGCGATGCTGGCTACAAGTTTGGCGTCCTCAATTCGGTAAAGGTTGGGATCACGATGCGTCGGCAAGAGAAGATTGGGAGGTTACGATTTTTGTTGGTTAACGGCTTGGCGGAACCTTATATTATGCTGTTTGGTTCCATTAGGCGGCCGTCGTATGGCCAGGCTTACGACAAAATAAGGAAATAATTAAAGACGTGATATAATAGAGCTATGTCGCGTCCAATCCCGATTGAAATCGTACCGTCGCATATTCATTTGTCTGAAGAGCATCAGGCTAAGTTGTTTGGGGCGGGCACAGCGTCGACTATTACTCACGCTTTGGCGCAGAGTGGGCAGTTTGCGTATGCGCAGTCGCTGGAAGTGTTCGGTAAGCTCAAGCGATCGATTACTCTCCGCGTGCTGGGGCCACACCGTAAGTTTACGCAGGTTGAGCTGACGCCGACGGAAGCTGCTGTGCTTGGTTTGAACGCGCCAATCGCTCGTTCTGGCGACGTGAGTATGGCGGCGACCTGTCGTTTAGTCGGCCCAGCAGGAGAGGTGACGGCAGAGGCAAGCGTTATTATTCCGCAAGCGCATTTGCATTGTTCGGATACTGAAGCGGCGAGTTTGCACCTGACTAACGGCAAGCTGGTGGAGGTGGAGATTATCGGCGACCAACCAGCTGTACTCTCGAACGTCACGGTTCGCGTCCATCCAAGCTACCGTTTGCGTTTACATATCCACCCAGATATCGCCCGGGAGTATTGGATTAGCGGAGTGGTGCATGGTAAACTTCGTGTTGTATGAAGCCCTATTTTCTTGGCCTAGCGGGTTTGCTCTTGTGCTTGACGGCGCCGCAGGTTTCGTTAGCAGTTAATGCTGACGTAGCCATCGACAATGGCTCGATTACTTTCTCGACTAGCAAATTTTATAGTGGTGATACAGTTCGTATTTACGCTCGTGTTCGTAATTTAGGCGACGTCGACATGCAAGCTAGCGTTGTTTTTTATAATGGCTCCAAGATTATTGGTGCAACTCAACCAGTTTCGTTACGAGCTAGTGGCGCACCTGAAGAAGTTTTTGTTGATTTTTTTATACCAGATAGTTCATTCAATATTTATGCCGTTTTAGCCGGCTCGAATCCAGATGACGAGAACTCCAGTAACGATTCGGCGATGACTGTGCTCTACACGGCCATACTCGACGCGGATAAGGACGGCGTACTCGACGATGCTGATAACTGCCAGAATAACGCTAACGCCGATCAAGCCGACCTCGATCATGATGGGCTTGGTGATGCTTGTGACAGCGTAGACGATACGCCGAAGCCAGTTGTAGTGGCTCCGCCGACACCGGTGGTGACGCCAATACCAACTGTACCGGTTAAGACTGTGGCGGTTGCGCCAGTCACGACTTCGGTGGCAACTGTGACTGCGCCAGGTGCAACTAATTCAGTTACTACTGCCACGAATGCTACGACGAACTCGCCAGTAGCTGGTACTGCAGTTGCCACCGCTAATACTATTTTGCCGAATTCTTCAGATGGTACGGCGTGGCCAGATAAGGCTTTTGGCATCTTCGATAACGTTGTGGCGGCTGAGCCAGTAATAGACGACGCTATAAATTCATTTTGGCGTTTGACCAATCCCGTTGTACAAATCCTGTTGATTATCCTTGGGTTGTTGGCTATTGGTTGTTTGCTGAGCGTTATCGTTGTTCGCCGTCGAGCTGGTCAAAGTCAGGCAGCGGCTGAAACCGAAAATCAAGCGGAAATAGAGAGCGAGTTATGATCAAAAAACTCTTTAATAACGCTTCACCGACGATTGCTAGTGCGGCGATAATCGTCGGTGTTTTCTCCATTGCTTCGCGCATTGCTGGTTTTGTGCGCGACCGCATTTTACTGCATTTGTTTTACGGTCATGACCAGATAACTGACGCTTACTACCAGGCATTGCGTATTCCGGACATACTACTTCAGCTGTTTGTGATTGGCGCCTTGTCGGCCAGTTTCATTACTATCTTCTCTCGTTACTATTTTGCTCATAACGAAGAGAAGGCTTGGAAGTACACCAACGCCATGTTGATCACTTTAGTCATCGGCTTCCTCGTTCTAGCTGTTCTTGGTGAAATATTTGCGCCGCTACTGGCCATCCCGCTCGGTCTTAACTTCCCACCTGAAACGCGAGCTCTCATGGTGAAGATGATGCGGATCATGTTTATCGGTCAGGCCTTTTTCAGCATTTCCATGGTCTTCGGGTCGGTGCTGCAGGGAGCTAAACGCTTTTTCCTGTACAGCTTTGCGCCCATTGTAAACAACTTGGGCATTATTTTTGGAGCAATTTTCTTTGTACCAATTTTTGGCCCGCTTGGTTTGGCTTATGGTACGGTTTTTGGCGCGTTACTCCATGCTTCAATCCAGTTGGTTGGCGTGTTTGGCCTAGGTTATCGTTTTGCTTTTGTTAAGTTCTGGAAAGAGTCGGACGTTTGGCATTCGCTCAAACAAATGGGACCACGCGTGATGGGTCTGGCTATCAACCAAGTCAACTTCTTAGTGATGGACATTCTGGCGTCGGCCTTGGTGGCTGGTTCGGCGACATTACTTAATATTTCTTACGCCTTAAACTACTTCCCGATTGGCGTCTTTGCCGTGTCTTACGCTATTGCCGCTTACCCCACGTTCTGTGACTTTGCTAACAAAAATGACAAAGAATCTTTCCGCAAATCTTTCTCGGAAACTGTCCGCCAGGTCATGTTCTTCATTATTCCAATCACCGCGGTGACGTTACTTCTGCGAGCGCAAATAGTCCGTATTCTTTACGGTTCACCGAGCTTTGATTGGGCGGCGACGATTACGACTGCTAATATTCTGGGCTTCTTTGCCATCAGCTTTTTGGCGCAGTCACTCGTTTACGTTCTAGTGCGGGCCTACTTTGCTCATGAGGACACGGTTACGCCATTTGTAGTTGGTCTCGGTTCGGCTTTGCTGAACGCGGCTGGAGCCTGGTTCTTTACTCATAGCATGGGTGTGACCGGCCTTGGCTTGAGTTTTACGTTGACGGCAATTTTCCAAGCCATTGTTTTGTGGGTCTTGTTGCATAAGCGAATTGGCAACCTTGATGAGCGCAAGATTGCTTGGTCGGCGACATTATTGTTGTTGGCTGGCGGCGCAGCGGCTGGGGCGATGCAGCTATTAAAGTACGCTATGTCAGCCGTGTGGGAACTGGATACTTTCTGGCACGTTGTTTCACAGACGGTCGTGGCTGGTGGCATCGGCCTGCTGGTGTACTGTGTGGTGGCCTACGCGCTTGGTAGCCCAGAAATGACGGCTGTTATTCATGGCCTCAAGCGTAAATTACTGAAGTCGGCCAGACCAACGGAAATGAGCACCGGCTTATGAGACTAGCTAGATTAGTGTGGGGCAGTATTGTGGTCTTGCTCGGTTTAGTTATCGCTTTGTTTATTAGTGCGCAAGCGGCAATTGGTTCACTTGCCGATCATATTCTTGCTGTCGACGCTGTGCCAGTTGTGCAAGTTATTATTGTGCCAGGCGCCAGCGTCTTGCCGAGTGGCCAACCTTCTGACGTGCTCAAAGATAGGTTGCTCATGGCCGACGAGTTGTATGCAGCTGGCAAAGCACCAAAAATTATTGTTTCAGGTGATCACGGTAGTAAAGATTATGACGAGGTGAACGCGATGCGCCGTTATTTGTTGACGTTAGGCGTTGCACCAGAGGATATTTTTCTGGATCACGCTGGTTTTGACACTTACGACACGATGTACCGGGCGCGTAATATTTTTGGCGTGACGTCGGCCATAGTTTCCAGCCAAACATTCCACTTGCCGCGAGCATTGTATATTGGCCAGGCGCTCGGCATGGAGGTTTACGGCGTGGCAGCAGAACGTCAGGCCTACGGTAAGGACGAGCAGTTTGCGCTACGTGAACGGTTTGCGGTAGTTAAGGCCTACGTCGACGTCTTGCTCGGTGCACTGCCTGAATATCAGGGAACCACGGTCGATATTGCTGGTGATGGCCAGGTGACTTGGGACGAGGGCTTGTAAAAATGGCTTAGCTTTGCTAATTTGCCGCTACCCGTAACCAAAAAGGAGGGGTAATGCAACAGTTTTTTGGCAGCTGTTGCTGCCTCGTGACCACGCTTTTGTGGGTAGCGTTTTTTCTGGAACTGGGGCGCGAACGGCGGCGTAACAGAGCTGTGCCGACGATCGGCCGGCTACCGACAATCAACGCTGACACGGCTCGGCGCAAGGCTCGGCTAGCAGTTCCCAGGATTTCACTGCAGCGCTCGACTTTCATCGATTATGTTGACGGCGTGCCAGAGTCGAGGGTATTCGCTGAAAATAACGAGGAGGAGTCGCCAATTCATCAACTTGAAGATGATGAGATGCTGGGCTATCTTGGCCCGCCTGTTCAGGTCTTGCTGCCGGGCGAGCATCCTCCGTGGGTTTTGGAGGAAAAGGAATACTTGGAGCGCTTGGCGACTGGCGAGCCGGCCCCACACCCTGAGCCGATTCCTGAACTACAGTTACATAAGCCGCCATCTTCGTGAGACGCCTTCAATCCTGAGGGCGTCGACTTTTTTTACAGGGTCAGTTACAATCGTTGCACTATGATTACAGCCAATGAATTGCGTCAGAAGTACTTGGATTTTTTTAAGAGTAAGGGACACGCGGAGATTCCTTCGGCATCCGTGGTGCCGGTGAATGATCCGACCGTGTTGTTTACCACGGCTGGTATGCACCCGTTGGTGCCATATTTGCTCGGTGAGCCGCACCCAGCTGGCAAGCGCTTGGTGGACTTTCAGCGCTGTATTCGCACTGGCGATATTGACGACGTGGGCGATGACACGCACCTCACATTTTTTACCATGCTTGGTAACTGGTCACTGGCTGATTATTTTAAGCAGGAATCGATTGAATGGAGCTTTGAGTTTTTGACGAGTGCGGAGTGGTTGAATATCCCGCTGTCACATTTGGCGTTCACGGTTTTTGAGGGCGACGAGAATTCGCCGTTCGATCAAGAGTCGTATGACAAGTGGTTGAGTTTGGGCGTGGCACCGGAGCGTATTTCCAAGCTCGGCAAAGAAGACAACTGGTGGGGACCAGCCGGCAAGACGGGACCATGCGGGCCGGACACAGAAATTTTTTATTGGGTTGGTGAGGGTGAACCAAGCGGCAATAAAGGAACGAACTCGGGGCCGTGGATGGAGATTTGGAATAACGTCTTCATGCAGTTCAATAAGCAGGAGGACGGCACGTTGTTGTCTTTGGCGAAGGGCAGCGTCGACACCGGCATGGGCTTGGAGCGCACGATTGTGGCTTTGCAACATCGTTCAAACGTTTATCAGACTGAGTTGTTTGCTGACATTTTGAAGAAGCTCGAGGAGCTTTCTGGTAAGTCGTATGAAGCCGATGCTGAGACAAAAAAATCGATGAGAGTTATTGCCGACCATATTCGCGCTGCCTCTATCATGGTCATGGACGGGGTGCTGCCAGCTAATAAAGATCAGGGTTACATTTTGCGCCGTTTGGTTCGTCGCGCCATTCGTCATGGCCGCAAGCTCAATATCGAAAGCGGTAAAATGATTGCTGCAGTTATTGACGAGGTCGTCAGTTCGCTTGGCGAATCATATCCAGTGCTCATCGAAAAGAAAGCGACGATTACGCTAGCGATTGAAGATGAGGCGAAGAAATTTGAAAAGACGTTAGCTCAAGGCTTGCGCGAGTTCCAGAAGGTCTGGGACAAGACGAAGAGTATTTCCGGCGAGGATGCTTTTAACCTTTACCAGTCATTCGGTTTCCCACTTGAGGTGACGCAGGAGCTGGCGGCCGAACAAGGTCAGCAAGTTGATCGTGAGGTTTTTGCTGGAGAGTTTAAGAAACATCAGGATCTTTCAAGGAGCGGCGCTGAGCAGAAGTTTGCCGGCGGACTCGCCGACCATTCGGTGGAAACTACGCGGTTGCATACAGCGACGCATTTATTGCAGCAGGCGTTGCGTGATGTACTCGGTAATCACGTCGGCCAAAAGGGGAGTAATATTACGGCGGAGAGAATGCGCTTTGATTTTAGTCATGGCGAGAAGATGACGCCAGAACAAATCGCCCAGGTTGAGGCTATCGTCAACGAACAGATTAAGAAGGACATGCCAGTAAAGTTTGAGCTGTTGAGCGTGGAAGAAGCCAAGGCTCGTGGCGCTATCGGTCTCTTTGAAGATAAATACGCCAGTGTTGGCGGTAAGATTAAGGTTTATTTTGTGGGTGATTATAGTAAGGAGATTTGTGGCGGGCCGCATGTTGAGCACACGGGCGAGCTCGGTGGCTTTAAGATTGTTAAGGAGGAAGCAGTGTCAGCGGGAGTACGTCGTATAAAGGCGGTGTTGGGAATGTAATTAAAAGTACGTTATACTTTGTAACATATGTTGAATACGATGTTACATCCAATAGATTCTTTAAGAAGGATTAGCTCGGAAAGAGACAGGAAAGCTCAAGAACTTCAGGATAAGATTAATAATGCCAATGACCGAACACATGATTATAAAAATTCTACTTTCGAGGAACGCCTCGCAGCTGCTAGGGAAGAAGATAAATTGCGTGGTAGGAAAGAGAAAAATTGGATTACGAGAGAACAGTTTCAGGCGTATGATGATGAAGGCGTAGATGAATGGCGGGGAGCTGAACAGTTCCGAGAGACTGTGGAAGCGCATAGGCAGGAAATGGCTGCTTATGAACAAGCAGGAATTTCTGAGGCGATTAATCAGGATCGTGAAGCAGTTGGTATAAGATTAACAAAAATTTACGGTGAATTAGATAGTGTAGATGATGAGAATGATGGTGAGATCGAGTCATTTGAAGCTGATGCACCTAGAGAGTCGCGGGTCGAGGCTGAGTCATGGAATCCAGATGTAGGGAAGAGTGATGTTAGAAAATCGGTTAAGAAGGAACAGACCAAGAATTTAGATGCAGGAAAAAGTAAGGTACAAAAGATCAGTACAGGAATGGGTGACTCAGGTTGGGAGAAGAGTTATGGTGGGAATGGAGAACGGAAGCCTGGCAAGGGGATGATTGAAGGTATCAAGAGTTGGCTTAAGATGATGTTTGGGAGTAGCGAGAAGAAGTAATTGATAATATATGGAAGATGATATTTTGTCACCGCGACAGGGAGAAGTGGTTGAGCTTAGGTTTGGCGGGAGAGCAGAGCTGCCTGGTTATGAGGGAGAGTTTAAAACGATTCGTGAGCAAAAACCTGTTAAGCAACCATATGCGGAGATCGCTATGGCGAGATTAGAAGCAGCTAAGGCGAGAGCTATACGGCAGAGTATCGATCAGGCTCCACCAGGTGAAGCGCACAGGGCTGAGGATACATTTGACACCGGAGATCTGCCGACGTTCTCGCCAGCTGTTGAAGAAAAGAGAGTAAGTAAGGGCATTGGGGGATGGTGGGCGAAGATGTTTGGTTGGGGAGAATAATGAGTTAATCATGTATTATGGCAAATGATGTAATGAGTAAGACTCAGCGAGGTGAGCTTCCAAAGACGTATCATGAATTATCACCAGCGGAGAAAGAGGCGAGGGCAAGTCGGCGAGAAAATGAGCGAAAGTGGAAAGCGGTGAAAATGGAGGCAGAGAGTAAGATTTTGAATGAAGCATCGCCACTGGAGGAGCGCTATGATGCCTACGTCGCATACAGACAGGCGTCTTTAGCTGGAGGTGGTGGCGTGGAAGTATCGGCTCATTTGCCATCTGTTGATAAGGAATTGAGTTTAATGGAATTCAACTTGTGGGCAGACGCTGATAAACTTCACAATGAGAGCCTGAGGAAAACTTCAAAAGCAGACAAGGCACTAGTGGCAAGAGATAGGGCGAGAGCAAGCCAGAAATTGCGTCAGTTGCGAGGCGAGCCTGAGCCAGAGCCAGAACCCGAGCCAGTTCAGGACGACGAATTAATGGCTATGACAAGGCCAAGTCTTAGTCCTGATAGGCAGGAGAGGGATGCGCAGAATTTGGAAAAACGTCGGTTGATGGCAGAGGTTAAAAATGAGCAAATGACGCCAGAAGATCGTTACCAGGCTTTTAAGGATTACTGGGCTCTGAACACTAAAATGCAAGGTAGAGCAGGCATGGAAGGCTTTCCAAATATAATCAAAATTAATAATTTAGCAGATTTTAAGCGTTTGGTTGTGAATGAAGAAGGGGCTCGACCACCAGTTTTACCATTAGAGCTTAGAACTGCAAAAATTGCGGAGCCAGCCGAATTACGTCCCGCAAAGTCATTCTTGGAGAATGTCAGAAATCTGGGAAAAGATATAAAAAACTTATTTATTAGAAATAAGGCTAAATAATTGACACTAATATCTACATGAAGTACCATTGCGCCAGCTCAGGAAACCAAGCTTTTCTTGCAAAGATAGCGAAGATTTGCTATAGTCCCGCTACACTATGGTAGAAAAGCAGTTTATTGAGATGCGGGGAGAGGTCATGGAGGCCTTACCTGCAGGCTCGTTCCGAGTAACCCTCGAGAACGACCAAGAGATTCTCGCTCACTTGTCGGGTAAAATGCGCCAAAATCGCATTCGTATCCTGCCGGGTGACGATGTCAAAGTTGAGATCAGTCCGTATGATCTCACAAAAGGACGCATCACTTTCCGTTTCTAGGCGGGAAGGCATGACATCCTTCGTCAAAATCATCCCCCGTTTGCCGGATGATTTTGTCGTAAGACACAGTTAAGAACTAGTAGTCAATTAATTTGCGTATGAAAGTTCGTGCATCAGTGAAGCCGATGTGTCGCGACTGCCAGGTGGTGCGCCGCCAGGGTCGAGTCCACGTCATTTGTCCCAAGAGTCCGAAGCATAAACAACGTCAAGGTTAGTCTATGGCACGTATTGCTGGAGTAACACTCCCAAACAACAAGCGCATCGTCATTGCCCTCCAATACATTTTTGGAGTCGGTGAGACCCGTGCAGCTGACATTCTTACCCGCTCGAAGGTAAGTCCAGAAACTCGCGTTAAGGATTTGACCCCAGACGAGGAAAACGCCATCCGCACGATTGTGGAAAAGGAATTCCGCGTCGAAGGTGAATTGCGCCGCGAAGTCATGGGCCACATCAAGCGTCTTAAGGACATTGGTTCTTACCGCGGTTCCCGTCATTCCAAGGGTTTGCCGGTTCGTGGTCAACGCACCAAGTCGAACTCACGTACAGTACGTGGCAACGTTCGTAAGACGGCCGGAAGTGGTCGCCGCATGTTAACCAAGACCTAAGCCCTGCTATGACTGAAGAAATTATCAAAGACAAAGTAGCGGAAGTTGCCGACGCCAAGGCTCCAGTAGCCAAGGGCAAGGCCGACAAGACGCTCCGCACAGCTAAGGGTAAGAAGCGCGTGATGCGCACCATTCCCCAAGGCCGCGCTTACATCCAAGCCAGCTTTAACAACACAATCGTAACTTTGACGGATCCAAATGGTAACACTGTCACCTGGTCAAGCGCCGGTAACTGTGGTTTCAAAGGTCCGAAGAAGGCCACTCCATACGCCGCTAGCGTCATCGTCAAAAAGATTGCCGAGGCCAGCGCCGTGTACGGACTCAAGGATTTGCACGTTTTCGTCAGTGGTATCGGCAACGGCCGCGACGGAGCCTTGCGCGCTTTGAACGGCAACGGTTTCAACGTTCTCTCGATCAACGACTTGACGCCAGTAGCCCACAACGGCTGCCGTCCACGTCGAGCACGTCGCATGTAATCTATGGGAAAAACATTAAATAAGCTCGGCAAAATGAGTCGTCGTGAAGGCGTCCCACTTTCCACGAGTTCCAGCATCCTCAAGCTCATGCAGAAGCGTCCATACCCACCGGGTGTGCACGGCAAGAAGAACATGGGTCGCCCATCACGTCTCTCGGTCTACGGCCAGCAGTTGCGTGAGAAGCAAAAGGCCAAGCGTTTGTACGGCATGATGGAGCGTCAGTTCCGCAACTACTTCGCCAAGGCGGAGAAGATGGAAGGTAACACCGGTGAACAGTTGTGTCGTTTGCTCGAGCTCCGCTTGGACAACACAGCCTTCCGTCTCGGTTTCGCCAAGACTCGTCCACAGGCTCGTCAGATGGTCAGCCACGGCATGTTCACGGTCAACGGTATCAAGGTTAACATCCCTTCATACCAGGTCCGTGTCGGTGACGTCGTCGGCCTCCGCGAAAACAAGAAGGAAAAGAAAGTATTCAGCGACCTCAGTGATCGTTTGAAGACCACAACCGTTCCTGGTTGGCTCCATATGGAAAACAATGTGGGCAAAGTGGTCAGCATTCCGGCAGGCGAGGACCTTAAGGAAGTGTTTGATCCTAAGCTAATCGTCGAGTTTTACTCGATGCGCTAATCCCATCATCCTATGGAGAACATTCTTCTTCCGTCAAAGATGTACTTCACTGCCGGCGAACACGAGCACGAAGCTATTCTCACTATCGAGCCTCTCCATCACGGTTACGGTACGACAGTGGGCAATGCACTTCGCCGCGTCTTGCTCTCGTCTTTGCCTGGTGCCGCAGTTACGGCCATGAAGATCAAGGGTGTGCAGCATGAGTTTGCCGCCATCACTGGTGTCAAAGAAGACGGTTTGGAAATCATGTTGAACTTGAAACAGTTGCGCTTGAAGGTCCACTCGGAAGAACCGGTGTCCCTCAAAGTTACTGCTAGCAAGCCAGGCGTCATCACTGCCGCCGACATCTCAGCCAACGCTGACGTGGAAATCATGAACCCAGACTTGGTCCTTTGTACCTTGACTGACAGCATCAACTTCGAAATGGACATCGTGGTCTCCCGTGGCCGCGGTTATATGCCAACCGAGGAACGCGAAGTACCAAACACAGAGATTGGTATGATCGGCGTTGACGCTTTGTTCAGCCCGGTGCGTCAGTGCGGTATCCGCATTGAAAACACCCGTGTCGGTGAAATCACCAACTACGACAAGGTCATCATGAACATCATCACGGACGGCACGGTGACGGCCCAAGAAGCTGTTGAACACGCCACCAAAATTCTTCTCAATCACTTCACCTGGATTCAAAGCCAGCTTAGCCACGCCTCACTCACCGAACAGATCGCGAAAGCATCTGATGCTTCGGCCGAAGGCTAACACGTATGCGACATCGTAAAAATAAGAAAACCTTTAGTCGCCACACTTCTGGCCGCAAAGCAATGTTACGCGACTTGGTGACCAGTCTTATCACCTACGAAAAGATTGAAACCACCATCGCTCGTGCTAAGTATGCTCGTCCAGCAGTGGAGAAGTTGGTCACCATGGCCCGCAAGAACGACTTGGCAACCCGCCGCGCTTTGCTCGGCTACTTCACGACTGAACAGCCAGTGAAGAAGTTGCTCGAAGTTCTCGGTCCTCGTTTCCTCACTCGCACTGGCGGCTACACACGAATCACCAAACTCGGTGCTCGTAAGGGTGATGCAGCTGACTTGGCGCTCATCGAATTCGTCTAAATATGGCAAACACAATAATCAATCCAGTCCGTAAGACGGTGGCCTTCGACGCTACTGGCAAAATCCTCGGTCGCTTGGCAACACAAATTGCCATGAACCTGGTGGGCAAAACCAGTGCTGTCTATCAGCCAAACGTCGACGCTGGCAACCTGGTCGTCGTGACCAACTGCGCCGGAATCAAGGTGACGGGCAAAAAGTACGAAGACAAGAAGTACTTCCATCACAGTGGTCACCCAGGCGGTATTCACGAGACCACCATGCGTGTGATGTGGGAAAAGGATCCAGCATCCGTCCTCCGCGCTGCCGTGTCACGTATGCTTCCTAAGAACAAGCACCGCACGAACCGCATGAAGCGGTTGTCAATTTCCTAATATGGCTGAAAAGTATTTCCAATCCGTCGGTCGTCGTAAGACTGCAGTAGCTCAGGTGCGTTTGTACCCAGCTGGTAGTGGTAAGATCACCGTCAACGGTAAACCATATCAGGAGTTCTTCACCACCCCAACCTTGCAGGCTTCAGTTGAACGCCCACTCAAGGAAACGGGTAACTTGACCAGCATGGACGTCACCGTCAAGACCGTCGGTGGTGGCCCAACCGGTCAGTCCGACGCTGTAAAGCTCGGTATTGCTCGCGCCCTCGTCATGATGGATGAAGCGCTCAAAGCAACCTTGAAGGCCCAGAGCCTCTTGACCCGCGATCCTCGCAAGAAGGAGCGCAAGAAGTTCGGTAAGCACGGTGCTCGCCGTTCACCACAGTGGCGCAAGCGTTAATTCGCTTATCCAGCAGGAATCTCTCACGCAAGTGGGGGATTTTTGTTTGTAAACATCACCAATTTGGAGTACCATGAGGCCACATGACCACCAGCAAATTAGCTAAAAATACCCTGTTTTTGACGGCGGCGAGCATTGGGCAGAAGTGTATAGCTTTTGCCTATTTTGCTATTCTGGCCAATTATTTGGGCAGTTCCGGGAACGGCGCGTACTTTTTGGCGCTTGGCATGGTGACGACGATTGGTGTGCTCGACGATATTGGTTTGACCTCTGTACTGACCCGCGAAGTGGCGCGAACACCGGGAGACGCTACTCGTTGGTTACGCAGCATCCTCGGCTTCAAGCTTTTCACCATCCCATTCTCCATCATCATCGCTTTCATTTTACCGGCTGTAGTTGGCTATACGGAGCAAGTACAGATGCTCGTCTTGCTAGCACTGGGTATCATGATCGCCGACACTTTGTCGCTAACTTTCTACAGCGTTTTGCGTGGCATGCAGAACTTGGCTTATGAGTCGCTTGGCATCTTTTCTGGCCAGTTGTTGTCGACGGTGCTCGGCCTTATTCTCATTGTCACTCACACCGCCACCTTGCCAACACTCGTTTTAGCATTGACGCTTGGTAGCACTTTTAACCTCTGCTTCTCGGCCTACCAAGTTACTCGTCGCCTTGGCCTCAAGTCGCTCTTGCCGAAAGTTTCTTTCGACACGGTCCTCCTCCGCATGGCTTTTCCGTTCTTCCTGGCCGCCGTCTTCGTCAAGATCTATTCTTACTTTGATAGTTTTGTACTTAACGCCATTCTTGGTCAGGCAGCCGTTGGTGTTTACGGCGTGGCCTACAAGCTGACGTATGCCTTTCAGTTCCTGCCTTTAGCCTTTATTGGTGCGTTGTATCCAACTATGAGTGCGGCAGCGGATAAACCTGCGGACCTCAAAAAGATTTTTCTTGACGCCGAGTGGTACGTCTCGTTATTGGCAGCGCCGATTGTTTTTGGTATTTGGTCGCTAGCCCCAGAAATTATTAGTTATTTTAACCATGACTACGCTAGTGCCGCCGTGCCGTTGTCGATTCTAATCTTTGTACTTTTACCAATTTTCCTCGACTTCCCGATTGGTTCACTGCTCAACGCCACGCGTCGCCAACATATCAAAACTGCCATTATGGGTAGCGTCATGGTTATCAACGTAATGGCTAATCTCATACTGATTCCAATCCTTGGCATTGCTGGCGCTTGTGTAGCCGCCCTCATTTCTTTCATCTTCATGTTTGCGGCGGGCTGGTATTTCGCCGCCCCAATTGCTTCACTCAAGTTTGTCGAGCTTATTAAGAGCGTGGGGGGTTTCTATTTGTCCGGCCTGGTCATGGCGCTTGTCGTGTTCGCGGTCAAATCACACGTCCCATTCGTCGCTTCCATGATAATCGGGGGCCTCGTTTACGTCGTCTGTATCTTTGCCAGCCGTGCCTTCACCGTTGACCACCTTCATTCCTTCCGCCAGATTCTTCGTCGACGCTAATATGGCTCGCATTCTCTTGCCGACAATTGAGGCGCCGGGGTTCAAGGGTGGCGTGGCCCGTTATATTGAGGGTATCGTCAAGACGTTTCCGGGGAATGTTGAGATAGCGGCGTTTGATGTCATGCCGAGTTATAATGAGCTATTTTCGTTATATTGGCAGAGACGTGAAGATTACGATCAATTATGGATTCATCATGTTTTGCCGTTTGGGACAGCGGCGTTGGCGGCGAAGTTGTTGGGTGGTAAACCGTACGTGATATTTTTGCACGGACTTGATTTTGACTTAGCGCGACAGGGCTTCATCAGAAGGGAATTAACGAAGAGAATTCTAAGGCTCGCTAAAAAGGTGGTGACGAACTCGCAAGCGTTGGCCGACGAAGTATCGACTTTTGTGCCGGGTGTTACGCCGTTGGTGGTGTATCCGTGCGTGGCGGATGAGATGGTTAAGAGTGCAGAAGATTGCTTCACCGAGCTCGCAAAGACGGAGGGAATTGCAATCGATGAGGTGAGGGAAGAGAAAACTAATGAGAAGCCAGGCTCGGACTCGGTAGTAGGTGAGGCAAGAACTGGATTGCGGCTGTTGACGGTGGCTAGGCTGGTAGAGCGTAAGGGCCATTTGCTAGTCCTCGAAGCTATCAAGAACTTGCCTGGGGTTACGTACGATATCATCGGCGACGGGCCATACCGTAAAATCATCGAGGAGAAGATTGCGGAACTTGGTTTGCGTAATCGTGTAACTGTGCACAGTATCATCGAGAATGCGGCGCTGGCTCAGTTCTACCGTGACGCCGACCTGTTCGTCATGCCGGCTAAGAAGTCGGCTACGGATCGCGAAGGCTTCGGCATAGTTTATCTGGAGGCTGGGTTGTTCGGCTTGCCGGTGGTGGCGAATAACACGCCAGGAGTTGATGAGGCGGTGGTCGACGGTGTGACGGGGAAACTCATCGACGGCTCGGTGGCAGACTTAACGAAGGCCATCGAGGGCTACATGAACGATGATAGGCTCGGACGAGAGCAAGGACAGAAGGGGAGGGAACGCGTGCTCGCCGAGTTTACAAGGTTGGCGCAGATGTCGAAGTTAGATGAATTACTGAGCTAGTATGAAGCCACTTATTTCCGTCATCGTGCCAACTTACCAGCATGCCGCAACTTTGCCGGCTTGCTTGGATTCGATTTTGGCGCAGG
This sequence comes from uncultured Gammaproteobacteria bacterium, assembly GCA_964355955.1. Classification (GTDB taxonomy): domain Bacteria; phylum Patescibacteriota; class Patescibacteriia; order UBA9934; family UBA9934; genus UBA11707. Next base: position 58,294 of record CAYHFQ010000002.1, on the reverse strand, counting down.
CGGGAGTCGGTATTGAGGTGATCGTGGTCGACGATGGGAGCACGGACAATACGGCCGAGGTGCTCAAAAAATATGCGAATAAAGTGACAGTGATCCACCAGGAGAATAAAGGCTCTAATCCAGCCAGGAATAGGGGACTCTATGCGGCGACTGGTAAGTATCTTATGTTTGCGGATGCGGACGTCGTCCTCAAAAAAGGCATGCTAACCAAATGTTTCGCGACACTTGAGTCGGCGCCGAAAAATGTTGGTTACGCCTACACCGGTTTCCGTTTTGGTTGGAAGATCTTCCGTGGTCTGCCGTTCAGCGCCAATCGTTTAAAGCGGGTGAATTTTGTGCATACCACTTGTTTAGTGAAGCACAGCGTCTTTCCGGGGTTCGATGAAACCATTAAACGCTTTCAGGATTGGGATGTGTGGTTGACTATGCTCGAACGGGGCTTTGAAGGTGTGTTGGTGCCGGGTGTGTGGTTTGACGTTACTATCGACGGGCCGTCACGCATTGGGAGCAGTTGGTTGCCGTCGTTCGTGTATCAATTGCCGTGGCGTTGGTTGCCGTGGAAGCCAGCGAGGGTGAGTAAGTACGAAGCGGCTCGTGAAATCATGGTTAAAAAACATCATCTTGTATGACCGACGTCTCCATCGTAATCCTGACGTATAAGGAAGCTCCAGCTGTTTTGACGGCGTGCTTGGCGGCTGTACAAGCCTCGACTGGCGTAGACCGCGAAGTGATTGTAATTGATAATGCAGCTAATGCAGCTACAGAAAAACTCGTTAAAGAATACTTGACCGATGTGACCTATAAGTCCAACGAGGAGAACCGAGGGTTCGCGGCAGCAGTGAATCAGGGAATGAAGTTGGCCAAGGGGAGATATGTGCTTCTCCTCAATCCTGATACTGTCATTCCCGCAGATGCCATCGAAAAAATGGTGCAGCATATGGATAGGGATGCGGAGGTGGGGATTGGGAGTTGTATTATTCGCTATCCGAACGGTGAGTTGCAAGACAGTATTCGTCGCTTCCCGAAGATGATCGACCAGTTGCTGATAATGCTTAAAGTGCCGCACTTCATTCGTCGAGTACGGAGCATTGATGATTACATGATGCGTGACGTCGACGCCTTGAAGACGCAAGATGTCGACTCGATCATGGGGGCGTTCATGATGATTCGTAAGGAAGTTATCGATAAAATTGGTTTGTTTGACGAGCGTTATTTCATTTGGTTTGAGGAGGTGGATTATTGCAAGATGGCGCACGACGCTGGCTTCAAAATACGACATTATGCCGACGTGGAGATTGTGCATCATAAGGGCCATACGTTCGACCAGTTGGCGACGATTAGGAAGCAAAAATGGGTGCGGGAGAGTATGCGCAAGTATTTCGCCAAGCATCACGGTGTTGGCTCGGCACTTATGTTGTGGGTACTAGCGCCAGTGTTCATTGTTTTGGCATATGGCGCGGCGATTATTAAACGAGGTTAGTCGAAAATATGTTTAACAAGCAATTTGTAGGAAAAACAGCAGGGATAGTGTTGGCGGCGTTGACTTTGCTGACACTGGTGGCGATTCCTATTCAACATCAGCAAATTCCGTCGTTGATAGCGCTGGGTGTCATTTTTGTGGCGACAGCGGTAATGGCATATAAGAATCCGATTAACGGATTGCTGATTGCCTTTGCCGAAATTATGGTCGGCGGGCATGGGCATTTGATCGATGCCAGCGTTGGCGGATTTAGTTTGAGTATTAGGATGGTAATTTTTGCGGCTGTCATGTTGGCCTGGTTGGCGTCGTCGATAAGGACAAAGACGTGGCCGAAGTTTATGGTACTCCGCGATACGCCGTGGTTGCTGCTGTTGTTGGCGGTTGGTATAGGCGCGATTATCGGTTTAGCGCAGAACAATGTCGGCGAAGCCTTTGATGACGCTAATAGTTATGTGACGATTGCTTATTTGTTGCCGCTGTTGTCGATCGCTTGGGACAGCAATAAGAAGCGAGAGCTGCTGCAGGTGCTGTTTGCTAGTACGATTTTTATTTGCGTTAATACGCTCTTGATCGTTTTCCTGTTTACGCATTTGCCAGGAGGATTACTACGGGGAGTGTATGAGTTTGTGCGTGATGCCCGGATTGCCGAGGTGACGTTGCTCACAGGGCCTAAGTGGTTCGTTGGTAATCTTTTGCCTTCTGCTAGCCCATGGTACTTCCGCGTGTTCGAGCCAGCCCATTTCTTCCCGATGGTCATGATCTTTGCTCTGGTCGCTGCGAGGTTCACCGTCTGGAAGAGCGAAAGGATGCCACTAATTGCTAAGGCGACGTTAATTCTTTGTACGGCCACGTTTATAGCAAGTCTTTCCCGCAGCTTTGTGCTAGGTGCTATGGCTGGGGCTGGCATCGTTGCCTTGTTTGCGCTGCTTGATGCACCGAAGAGTGTCGGTAAATATGTTTTGAATGCTGGCCGAGTTGGTTTGGTGATGGCTTTGGGTGCCGTGTTGTTCTGGGCGGTTATCGTTTCACCGATTCCGAAACATCCGAATTTGAAAGAGGCGGCCTTCTATAAAGCGTCGCAAGCGGATGACAGAGGGCTTGCCATTAGCAGTCGTTGGAACTTGCTTTACCCGATGTACCAGGAAATTGTAGCGAGCCCGATGCTCGGCCGTGGCTTTGGTCACGACGTCACCTTCATTACCGACGACCCCCGCATCCGCGCTACCAACCCAACGGGCGAATACACCACCTACCGTTTTGAATGGGGTTATCAAGATATTTGGCTCAAGATGGGCTTGCTCGGCCTCATCGCCTTCGTGTGGTATTTCGTCGTCGTCAGCCGCGCGTTTTACTTCACCTATCACAATCACGGCCACCGTTGGCTCACCATCGGCCTGTACGCTGGCGTAGTGGCTCTCTTCATCACCCACGTCTTCTCGCCGTACCTAAATCACCCGATCGGCTTGGGGTATATGTTGTTTGTCTTGCCGTTCTTTGACTGGGAGGGATTGACGTTGGCGCTCCGTAAACAAGAGGGGGAGAAGGAGATGGTTAGGTTGCCTTTTAAACTCCAATCTTCCACGTCCCTTTCTCGCGAAAAGCTTCAATAGTTTGGCGTGCGGCTTTATTGAGTAGGGCAGAAAGCGTGATATTGTTTATCTTCCCATATTCATTGAGGGTAATAATCTTTTTACCTTCAAGATATGCCAAGCGCTTGTGGTAACTTTCTCGTAGGGCTAAACCGATGATATCTTCCATAGTCGACGTTGAACCTGTCGCATCAAACTCCTTGAAAGCCTGGTAATACAACTCGCGGGTAGCGAAAAGAATAGTGAGCGGCACATAACCGTCACGTAGCAAGAGGTAGTTATTCATGGTGCGGCCCATGCGACCATTGCCGTCAACAAACGGGTGAATATGCTCAAAGGTTAAATGGAACCTAGCTAGACGTTTAACAATGTGCAGCTGCGGATTGGCGGCATATTCTGTAAACATGTTAGCCAGAAGCTCGTAAATTTCAGCTGGGTTGGCAGCAATATAGCTACCAACACGAACCCATTCGTCTGCCGCTCGGAACCGTCCGGCGATATCGGTACGAATATTCGTTAACAGCATTTTGTGGAGCAGGAGCACCACGTCCTCATTGAGTGGCTGCTCATGAGCCCGTATCTCCATGTAGTTAGTCACCTGAGCTAGATTCTTAGCTTCAAATAGTTCTCGTTCGCTGATGTAGCGATCGAGGTCCAATTTAAGCAAAATCTTCTCGGTCTCTTCCAAGGTTAACGTACTATTCTCAATAGCATTTGAGTTATAAACTTGCTCCGAAACCTCAGCTTCACTAATTAGTTTCACGAGCGATTCTTTGCCTGGTAAAGCCAAAAAATAGCGTTTACGCAAATTATCAATCTCTTTTAGATACGACTTGAGCCTAGCCATAGCAAATAATTAACGTGAATTATGACGATATTTTACCATTTTTCACGTTTATAGTCAAGATAAACGTGAATTATGACTAAATTTTGATGTTTTTCACGTTTATTATTTATTGCACATTTTTATCAATTCACCAATGAATTATCATTTTGTTGACGTCAACAAATCATTAAATAAAGGGAAACCCGGTATGTTCCAGATTGGAACATACCGACACACCATTTTCGTGATATCACGAAAATGGTGTAAGATGGATCTGGATTATGAATAAGGAACAGATTAAGAAATATCTCGATACATATGCAGTTAAGCTTGACCGAACGATGGTTATTGTTGATTTTGGTAATGTAGAGAAATGGAAGAATAGTCTAGGTTGGAATATTGATATTGGTAAATTGGCTCAGTTGGTCAAGCACTTTTCGCTCGGTAATAGACAGAATAGACGTTTTTACTATGGTTCAGATTTTGGCAAAGATGAAAGGTCGTCAGCACTTTCTGAATGGTCGCGATTGATTTTGGAAAAAGCCAAATGGAATAAATTTGAAATTGTCACTAAGCGAGTTAAATATATCCATTCTTCTGATAATAAGATTGGGTTTGAAAAGAAGTGTGATTTGGATGTTGAAATGGCAATCGACCTAGTGAAGTATCGTGATTCCTATGATTCATTGGTACTTTTCTCAGGGGATGGGGATTTAATGCACGCGGTACGCTATTTGAAAGACGAATATCAAAAATCGTGTATTGTAATTGGGGCGCGTGACCATATAGGTCGAGAAGTTTTTGACGCTAAAAAGCAGGGATATTTAGATGAAATAATCTTTGCCCAAGATTTGGACTATCGTTTAAAAGTTGGCCATTAACTCAAAGATCCGCCCCGAGGGACGGATCTTGATCAAAATCGGGCAAACCCGAGGGCTTACATGTGTTAGAATAGTGTATATTTGAGTAAAAGTCAACTTATCCACAACATATGCCTAAATCCATCGCCGAACTGACCGCCCTCGTCACCTCCTTTCGCGACGCTAGGAATTGGCGGCAGTTTCATAATCCCAAGGACTGCGCTATTTCGCTCCAACTAGAGGCCACAGAGGTACTTGAACACTTCCAGTGGCGGAATGGCGATGCTTTGACCAAGTACCTCGCGGAGCACAAGGCCGACGTGGCGGACGAACTGGCGGACGTATTCTACTGGGTACTCCTCATGACGCATGACTTAGGGATTGACCTGAGTGACGCCTTCGAACGCAAACTGGCGAAGAATGGGGAGAAGTATCCGGTGGAGAAGAGTAAGGGGAGTGCGGTGAAGTATACGGAGTTATAGGTTGAGAATGCAAAATATGAAATCGACAAAAAGAACAATTGGCCGAATTGCAAGAAATTATAACATCGACCCTGATAATCTATTAATATTGCTTTGGGATCTTGGCGCTAGCAGTGATAAGTTTGATTATTTAATTAATCGAAATAGTGTAATCAGGCAGAAGCATTTAGCTTTTATCCTAAAAACTATATCTAATGTAAATCCTGCAGATATTTCTTTGACGCGAAAAGAAGCCAAGAAAAATGCTAAAGTAGAGTATTTCGATTATTCTACTATAGGCAAGAGATTAGACGAGCCTGTTTATCTGACTACTTCTGAGATTATCGCCATTCACTCTGAATTAGCGAAGGATGCCGCGCTATCAGAGGATCCTATTTCTCCTGACGGTATTAAGAATATTAACTTGTTAGAGTCTGCTGTTTTTCACCCTCAAACATCATTTGGATATAATTACAAATATCCAACTGTAGAAACATCTGGGGCTGCATTAATGTATGCTATCTCAAATAACCATTCATTCCATAATGGTAATAAGAGATCCGCCCTCGTCTCTCTTCTAGTTTTTCTTGACCGACATCATGTTTCTTTAATATGTAATGATGACGAATTATTCCAAATTTCAATGAAGATCGCTCAACACGATAACGGTTTGAGTGAGGATGGTGTGATATATAATCTCGCGCTTTGGATTGTAAAAAATGCTAAAATAATGAAAAAAGGTCAACGACCAGTAACTTTAATGAAACTTACTCGTATTCTACGTAATTTTAATTGTATATATAATAACCAAACTGAGTGTTTTGAAAGAACAATAACGAACGGAAATAAATTTTTTAAAAGGCATCAAACCTTATCGTATCATCTATCTGCAAACAAAATTAAACAGGGTGAAGAGGTAGATAAGGGTGTCATGAAGAGTTTACGCAACGCATTGCAGCTTTCAGAAGATTATAACGTGGATAAGGATATGTTCTATTCGGGTGAACCTTATGAGACTGGTGAATTTATCAGTAAGTATCAAAATGTATTAAAAAGATTATCACGTATTTAAAAGAATTTATCGTGTATGTTTCTATATAAGAGCACCATTGGCGGATTTAGAGAGGACGTCGACTCGAACATGATTGCACCGATTATTGAGGGGCAATTTCAGCGGATGTTAGGGAGACGTGTTGCTCCGAGTGAACGCCGAGCATGGGAGAACTCGCTCCAGTATATGGAGAGGGTTGTGCGAAAAGCCGAGCTGGACCTGAGCTGTGGAGTTCTGATTGAGTATGTAATTCCTGCTACCTCGAACCGAATCGACTTTTTCGTTTCTGGACATGACGAAGAGGGTAACAAGAACTTTATTTTAGTCGAGCTCAAACAGTGGGAGTCAGCTGAGGCAACTGAGAAGGATGGAGTTGTGAGCACCTATCTTGGTGGTGGAGTTAGGGATACGCCGCATCCATCCTATCAGGCCCAATCTTATAAGCATTTTTTACAGGATTATAATGAGAATATTGATTCCAAGGACCTGACGCCATTTTCTTGCGCTTATCTACATAATTTTGAAAAGCGTTCGCCTGAGCCGTTGTCGACCGGTATTTATGAGGAGTTAGTTCAAGAGACGCCTATTTATTTCAAAAATGATCAGGTTAAGCTCGAGCAGTTTCTTAAGAAGTATGTTGGAAAAGGTAACGGCGAGGAGATTCTCTACGAAATAGAATACGGTAAGATTAAGCCAAGCAAGAAGTTGATTGACCATGTCGCTGGTATGTTTAGCGGTAACCAGGAGTTTATTTTATTGGATGAGCAAAAGGTGGCTTATGAGACTGCTCGTTCGGTAGCACTAACTAATAAGGAGAAATCAGTAGTAATTATTAAGGGTGGCCCAGGCACTGGCAAGTCTGTAATCTCAGTCAATCTGCTTGGCGGATTGCTTAAGAACGAGCTCAATACCATCTTTGTAGCTCCTAACGCCTCATTTCGCGATACAATCGTTCACAAACTGGCCAAGGAGCACAAGAAGAACCGTCTAAAGAATTTGTTTAAGGGTTCGGCTGGTTTTGTCGATGCATTGCCTGACACGTTTGATGTGGTTATTGTCGACGAAGCTCATCGTCTTAAGAATAAAACAGCGTACCAATATTACGGACAAAACCAAGTAGAAGATATCGTGAAGGCAGCTAAGACAAGTATATTCTTTGTTGATGATGATCAGGCGATTAGACCGGAAGATATTGGTACAGTAAAGGAAATAATCAGAGTTGCAGAACTATTTAGTGCCAAAGTTCATACGGTTGATTTAGTTGCTCAATTCAGATGTTCTGGAGCTGAAGGTTATATCAATTGGTTGAATGATGTTTTACACCTCAAGTCCACAGCTAATTTTAATGGCTGGGACAAGATGGCTTTTGATTTTCAAATCTTTGATGATCCGCATGCTCTTAGGGATGCTATTAAAGATAAATCGGCAGAAGGTAACAGCGCTCGTATAGTGGCTGGTTATGCTTGGAAGTGGACGCCCATTCGTGATGGCAACGCTGATGGAGGTGTTGCTGACGTCGAGATAATGAGCCACGATTTTAGAATGCCTTGGAACTCTCGTAAGGTTGGTACTACCTGGGCGATAGATCCTCGAGGCCTCGACCAGGTTGGCTGCATTCATACGTCACAGGGCTTAGAGTTTGATTATGTGGGCGTGATAGTTGGCGGTGACTTGAAGTTTGATTCAGAGACACTTGAATATAAAACTAATTGGACTTCTTACAAAGATGCTAGCGGCAAGAAGTCGCTGAAGAATAATCCAGATCAACTTAATAAATACGTTCGTAATATATACAAGATCTTAATGACTCGTGGGATGAAGGGGTGTTATGTTTATTTTGTGGATGAGAATGTAAGAGAGTTTTTTAAGAGTCGATTAGCTTTGTAGAGTGTGATTGCCTCTGAGCCTAAGTCTGCTGTCTACGCAATACCTAACAGTTCAATTCGTTTTAATGTACGAGTTGAGGATTGCACCGTCTGGCTCACCCAAAAGGAAATAGGAGAGGTGTTCGGCATTAGTATCAAAACAGTCAGCGAGCATTTACAGAATGCGTTTAAAGGTGGTGAGATTAGCGAGAATACAGTTGTCCGGAAAAACCGGATAACTGCGAGGGATGGGAAGAACTATGAGGTTAAGAGTTATAGTTTGGAGGCGATACTGGCCGTTGGGTATAGGAGTAATCCGGGGTTAGCGAATAGGTTTAGAGTGTGGGCAGAGCGGGCAGTTAAGGAACAGTGTGTTCAGGGGCTGGGTAGGGGCGTAGCGGGACCAGCTCAGCTGGCCGCTGGGTGGCAGGGTAGTGGGGAGAGTGAGAGCGAGGATGATGATATGGCGTATAGTCAGGAGGATACGGCGGTTGAGGAGTATGTGGAGTTATAGCGAGTGCGTGGTTTACTTCTTGCTTTATTTAGCTTGAATTAGGGGTCCATTTTTAGTACAATATATTTAACTGAGCGGTAAATAAGGGCTAATTTTCTGGTTAATATTGAGGATTGAGATATGGCTAAAGAAAAATCAAACTTGACCCCTTTTATCCTCTACACCACCCCAAGTGGAGCGGTTAGGTTTGAGGTGCGGGTAGAGGGGGAAACTTTGTGGTTGACGCAGAAGATGATGGCGGAGTTATTTGGCGTGGAGGCAAATACTATCAATTATCACCTTAAAGAGGTGTTTAAAACTGCTGAGTTAAGCGAAAAAGCAGTTATTCGAAAAATTCGAATAACTGCCGCTGATGGCAAGGAATATGAAACTCAGTTCTATAACCTCGACGCCATTATTTCCGTTGGATACCGGGTGAATTCTGTGCAGGCGACACAGTTTAGGATATGGGCGACAAGGGTGCTGCAGGAGTATGTGGTTAAAGGTTTCGCCATGGATGATGAGAGGTTGAAACAGGGTAAGGAAGTATTTGGTAAGGATTATTTTAGAGAGTTGCTGGAGAGAGTTCGGTCGATTCGGGCGAGTGAACGTAGGGTGTATTTGCAGATCACGGATATATTTTCGGAGTGTAGTGTTGACTATGATCCCAAGTCACCTACGACTCGAGCATTTTTTGCGACCGTACAAAACCTATTCCATTTTGCGATTACTGGTCAGACGGCGGCGGAGATTATCCATAGTAAGGTCGATAGGAACAAGAAGCATATGGGGTTAACGAGTTGGAAGAATAGTCCAGATGGTCGGGTGTTGCCGTCGGATGTCGTGGTGGCTAAGAATTATTTAGCCGAGAAGGATATCAAGAGGTTAGAGCGAACGATAACTAACTACTTTGACTATGTCGAAAACTTGATTGAACAGGAACAGACTTTAACCATGAAGGAGTTTGCCGAGAGTATTGGTAATTTCTTAGCTTTTAACAAGTTTAAGGTGTTGAAGAATAAAGGTGTGGTAAGTATGGCTACGGCTGAGAAAAAGGCATTATCTGAATATGAGATGTTCAATAAAACACAGCCAATTGAGTCGGACTTTGAAAAGCAGATTAAAAAGTTGATCGATTAATTTCATTATGCTCATCACCAAAACCGATTACCTCGAATACACTTTTTGTAAGAAGAACCTGTGGCTGCGGAAGCATAAGCCAGAGTTGTTTGCGGACGTGGAGTTTAGCGACTTTGAGAAGAAGATTATTGAGGATGGTAACTTGGCGGAGGCGGCGTGTCGGCTGCTGTATCCTGAGGGAGTGCTGATTGAGAGTCATCATGGCCAGGCGGTGATAGATACCAAGAAGGCCATTGAGGAGAAGCAGACGATTTTTCAGGCGACGTTTCAGAGCGATGTGTTTTATTTGCGGGCGGATATTTTGAAGTTCAATACCGAGCTCGATTCTTGGGAATTGTGGGAGGTGAAGGCGACGAATGAGGTGAAGCGTAAAGTGCCGCATCACCACGTCAACGACTTGGCCTTTCAGAAGATTGTCATTGAAGCGTGTGGGGTGAAAGTAGTTAAGACCGGCGTTATTCATTTGAATCGTGAATATCGTAAAAACGGCAAGGTGGTGAATTGTGAGTTATTCATCGAAGCTGATTTGACGGGGGAGGTGATAGCGGCGGAAGAACAGGTAAAGGGGGAGATGATGCAGATGAAAGAGTGTTTGGAAATGCCGGAGAGCAAAGGTTGCGCTTGCGTGTACGAGGGACGGAGTAATCAGTGCTCCACCTTTGGTTATTCTAATCCAGAGGTGCCGGCATATTCCGTGCATAACTTTAACCGGATTGGCATGAGCAAGAAGAAGTTGATTGATTGGGTGGACCGCGGGGAGTTAGCGCTGACCGACATTCATAATCCCGAGGACTTGAACGTGGCGCAGAAGTTGCAGTATGAGTCTTATGTGCTCGGCAAGGCGATAATCGATCATGGCGCGATTAAAGAAGCGTTAGACGGCTTGCAGTTTCCACTCCAGTTCTTTGATTACGAGGGATACAGTAGCGCTATTCCGATGTTTGACGGCTTTGGGGCGTATGAGCAGATTCCTTTCCAGTACAGTTTGCACATTATGGGAGCAGATGGGGAGATAGAACATCGCGAGTTTCTTATAACTGAGCCGGAGGGAGATTTGACGTTGCCGCTGATTGAACGGATGAAGAAGGACCTCGATCCGAATGGGACGGTGATTAGTTGGTATAGCAGTTATGAGAAGCAACGGAATGACAAACTCGCCGAACTGCACCCTGAGCATGCAGCGTTCTTGAAAGAAATCAATGACAAGATGTTCGACTTGATGACGATTTTTTCTGATGGCTATTACGTCGACCCGGCTTTTAAGGGGAGTGCCAGTATTAAAAAGGTTTTGCCAGTCTTAGTACCATCGTTGAATTATTCGGTGATGAATATCAGTAAGGGTGACCAAGCGAGTGAGCGCTGGGAGAAGCTTATATCTCCGTCGACGTCAGCCAGTGACAAGGAGAAGATTAAACGCGACTTGCTCGACTACTGTGCCCTCGATACCTGGGCGATGGTGGAGATTTATCGGGTGTTGAAGAGCATGGTATAATGGGGCTATATGAAGTTTGGCCAAGGGGAGGGAGGTAGCCGGTTGATGCGGGGCGCTTTGCTTGGTCTGGCGACGATGGCTGCCGGAGAGCGGTTGGACGTACCAGATGGCTATAGTGAAACTTCCACAGCTGAATTTGCAGCGCGTTCTGAGCCATTAGTGAAAATAAGTGAAGTGGGCGCGAATCCAGCGGCTCAAGATTTAGCTGAACGAGGTGAAGAATTCAAGCGTGTTTTTGCCGTTGAATTACAATCTCCGATTACGGCTGACCAGTTGCCAGCTTTGGATAAAAAGCTTCAATCTTTCGCCACTCCTCACGACACTATACCCACTGATTTCATACTACAATTCAAATTAGCCGGTTTTCCCGAGAAAATAAAAAATGAGCAAGATTTTCGTCAATATCTCGCAACTCACGAGTCGTGGAAGAAAATTTTTGAAAAGTCGGAGGATTCATGGTTGCTCAGCGTCTTGTATGAACATGAACATACTTACCAAAAGAGTCCTATTCCTAAGCTAGTAGTTAGAGACAAAGAAGATTTTTATCAGTTGCAGGTAGAAACCGTTGACGATCAGTTACGACGCGTGGAAGAAATAGAATTTGCAGGTTTACCGCATATAATTCACAAGCGTGATTTACCACGCTTACGTTCGTTTTTATTGGAGGCGGTTCGTCGTGGTGGCGCATTGAACCATGTTGACGATGCTTGTACGACTGCTTTGTTAGATAGATATATTGCCACATTAACCTTCGATTCAGCTGAATTTCCGACAGTCATCCACAAGGATGATTCAGCAGATAGTTTAGCGGCCGCTAAACAGTTGAACCAAATAAGCTTTTATAAGAATGGGATTAGCAAATCATTAGATATTCAAGATGGTGATTGGGTGAATAAAGATGCTCCTGTCAGTTTTGGATTAGGCCATCAACTACTTAGGAGTTCAACATTTGAGGGTTTTAATCCATTAGATTTTCACCACCCTGAGCAATTTGCGGACACTGTTAGAATTTTGACTGATCTCGGTAAGTCTGCTGGTTCAACGATTTATCGGTCAAGTCTGGCGTCACATTTTGTAGATTTAGCTGAAACAAGAAATTTCCCTGAACTTAATACTGCAGGCTTGGAAACGTATCAAACTTTCTTTATTGAATTTGATAATAATATTGATTTTGCCTGGGATCGAGATAATACAAGAAACGAATTAATAAGGATTATTCGACGCCAAGCGCAATTGGGGGATATAACGCCTGAAAATTTAGAGACTGTCTTGGCTGAGTTAGCTAGACTTGATGCCGAGTCAGATGTTGAACCGGAACTTCTCGTTTCCTTGATGGCTCCAGTTGCTCATTGGCGAGGTGACTTAACCTTATCGCTTGCTGCTGAACATAAGCTGCCTGGTGAACTAGCACTACAAGAAGTAGAAAAGAGCCCAACAGGTAAAGCCTTTTTTCACCAATTTTTTAATTACAGAATTCCGGATAAAATCTCCTTAAATGGCTTCCCGATGGTTTGGACTTTAGAAAACATTACGGAAATCGAGAAAGCAATCGAGGCTGTTGATTTATTAGGTAGCCAAATTGACATCGGGTCCAGTAATTATCGTGACGTGAAGTTTGAGGGTGAACTGAGTCAGCCCAGAACTTGGCATGATCTAGAGAATCTGGCGGCAATTTTAAAAGAGCACGAAAGAACTGGACGAATAATTGTTAGACATCTTGATTATTCAAAATTTCCAGTCTTTTCGGCAAGTTACAAGGCCAACATATTAAAACGTGGCTCTCTGGTCAGTCGCTGGTTCGGCCCGGGCTTAGTGGAACGAGCCGACTTCTCTGACTGTATTTTTGCGGTAACTCCCGATAATCTACCAGAAATAAAACGGCAGTTTGACTATTTAGTAGATGTTGTTGGAACTGGTGAGGCTAGGGGCTATTTGAACAAACTAACTTTTGCTGCCTTTCCACAAGAAGTTAATGAAAAAACCGAAGCTGATGTGGCCGCTACTCTAAAACTATTTATTAATAGTTTTCAGGAAGATTTGGCCAGTAGTTATGCTAAAACTCTACATTCTGATCATCTTTATACTTTCGCCCCAATTATTACTGATGAGAATTTAGAGCATGAAAATACTAAGAGATTATTAGTGTATTACGGCATAGGTTCTACGCCAGAGACTCGATATTCTGGAATAAAGCCAAAATTTGAAGTTTCTATTCCACTAGCCACAACGTTTGCCGAGTTTACTGCTGGCCTGGCGAAAATTGGGTTAGTGCAAGATTTGGATAATAAGGTAGCGGAAGAGCTGAAGCAAAAATTTTTATCTCAAGTAGACTGGGTAGGAGTTGCCAAGGGTGTTGATATCGATAATATCGAGGCCGTGGAGTCGGTACGCCAGAATATTAACTTGGCAATCGATGCTGCAGCAGGGGACGGACTGGTTGTGGAGGTCGGTATTAGAGATATCGCTAACGTACCTGTCAGTTGGCTGACAATGGAGAAAAAAATTACTTTTGCTGAGCATTATTTACAGGCTGAACAATACGGTATAGACCCAGATGTAGTAGGCGTCTATAAGATGTTGGGATCTTTTGAAGTGCGGAAGATTTTAGAGTTCTTTGACGCTGAAGGCTTGGCCGCAGATACAGGTGACGCCCGAGTAGCGGAAACTATTGAGCGTTTGCAAGCGGCAGGAGCTAATATCCCTGTGACTGAGGGCAGTTGGCAAAAGGCTTGGCGGAGCATGGGTGACCCAGCTTATATTTGGAGCAAAATTGAAAACAAGTTGGCAGCAGCCGACGTTATGCGGCCAGAATGGCAGGGTATTACGCCTATTTTTGAAACTCGAACCGAGCGACTTAAGGCTGGGTATACTTTTGTTAATTGGAAAAATAATGGTGAGGAGTTGGCGAAGGCGGTGATAGGCGATCCAGCTAAAGGAGCGACGGTAGATTATACCGTGAAGGTTGGTGGTGGGTTAACCGAACAGGTTATGCATGACAAATACCCAGAAGGCGCCTTGGTAGCCGAAAGCGTGGGCGCTTACACGACTGGTGCGATGAAGCCAGCTGAGTTAACTATTAACCACGGTTATGTGGTTAACTATTTAATTTCCGATCGCGATGGGTTAGCGATTGTTGATGTCAACGGGGCCTTGAATATCGTTAACCGCGATAAACTAACTAGGCATGACCTGGATAGTAAAGAGGCTGCTGATCATTTAGCTTTTCGCGACAAGCTAGAGGATTTTTCGACTCTACTTACGTTAGCTCGCAAGAACGAGATTGATGTCATGTCTGGTCATTTATTGGTGGATAATGGTGAACTCGCTATAGCCAGTAACTCGAGTAACGTCAGAGATAAGCGGCGGGCGATTGCGACGTTTAAGGACGGCACTTTTGGCTTGATAGATTTCTCGCAGCCAATGACCCTGTATGAGGAAGCGGTTATTGCTAAGTCGATGAACGTAAAAGGTCTCGTCAACCTCGATACTGGTTATTACGATCATGCAAATGTGTACGATGCTTCTGGTATGTTATTTGCCTTAGGTCAACAGGATCAGGATGGAACGAATAACAAGTTTGCTTTTTTGACAGGTATGCCGATGGTCTATCAGACCGCACAGGAATAGATAAAATATTCGTGTTATAATAAACGCATATGAGTTTTGGCCATGGTGAGAGAGGTGGATATTCACCTGAGGTGAGAAAAGAGCCAGTTAGGTTTACCTGGAAGAGTCGCCTGATGCAAGGCGTTCTGCTCGGTTTGACGACTTTGGCTGAAGGGAACCAGATTGAACATCCAGTTCCTCCGCACGCAACTACAGCGGAAGAGTTCGCGGAGAGGAATGTACCGTTTAAAAAGTTGGAATTAGTAGCGAGCAAAGTAACTGACGAGCGGGCCGAGGCAGAGGCTAAATTTGTTAAAGAATTTGCCGGCGAGATGGCGACACCAGTGACGAGGGAGAGAATTCCTGAGTTGATTAAAAAACTTCATGCTTATTATCCAAAGCTTGATAATAATGAACTATCTTACGTTTTTGAAGAACACTTTAAATTAGATGGACTACCGGTTGAACTAAAAGACGAGCAAGACTTGCGTCAATATTTAGATGAACGCGAAGCCTGGGGGAAGTTTATTGATAACATTGTTATCAAAGACCCAAAACATGAAGAAATTGTCGAGTATAACGATGTAGCTACATGTGCTCAAGGGCTGCTGTACAGACAGGCTAGGGAATATTCTAATCAGCGTGTACCTAGCGTTGAAATTGACGGTCAGACTGATTTTTTAAAAATGCAGCATTTGTTGGGTAGGGGGATGGCGAATTTAGTTGAACATTTTGAATTCAAGGATTTACCTCATGAATTGCACAAGAAAGACTTACCACGCTTAAGAGCTTTTTTATTTAAAGCAGTTCAAGAATCTGATAGAGATGATTATGGGGCTAGATACAGTTCTTTTTTAGTCGATGAATATATTGATTCATTAACTTTTGATCCGCATGAGTTCCCAACCGTAATTAATCAAAAATACACTAAAGATATTGTGGCGGCTGCCAAGCAGCTTAATGACATTGGGTATTGGGAGTTTGGTCTTACGAAAGCGCAGAATTATGATTTCCAAGGGGATCATTATGATGACCGTAAATTTAGTTTTGAAATTGGCACCCATTTGCTAAACTCGGCCTCTTTTGAAGGATTTCCTGGCTTAGATTTTAAAAATCCGCAGCAGTTTATAGAAATTGGTAATCAGTTAGAATCCTTAATAAAAGATGTTGGTTCTAAGGATTATTATGCAACCTTAATCCCGCGCTATATTGAGAATGCTGATCCATCGTCGTTTCCTAAATTTGACGCTTTAGGATTACCAGAATACGAGAACTTTCTGAAGGCTATTAAAAATAGTGAAGACTTTCAGCCGAAGGTTGGTCTTGAGGCTATTTTATTAAAGCAAGCTCGGGAGCAATTCTATGGCGGCGTAGTAACTGATGATAATTTTTTTCAGCTAATTAAAAAGATCAAAGATCTTGAACAATCTTCCGGCTATGATTCTGCACGGATGGCGTATTTAGTGAATGACCCTAGTTTAGTGAAAGGTGATATTGCTATCGCTGTTGATAAGCAACATAGATCTGAGGGTCAAATTTCATTAGCGGAAATCAATAGTAGTCCCGTTGCGACGGTTTTGCTGGCCAGTTTAGTTAATAGGTATGATGACGGAATCAATGTTAAGATAGTTGGTTATCCGACTAATTGGACGATAGATAATCTTAAGGAAGCAGATAACATTAATTTAATTATAGAGACTGCCTCTCTCGAGAGCAATTTGCATAGATTGAAAATTACTGGCTACGAGGACGTTCACTTAGAGGGAAATTGGCAACAGCCGAAGTCATTAGAAGATTTAAGAAACATCGATGAGTTATTGCGACAGTTTAAGTCAGATAGGACGAGGAGTGAAATTCTTAAGCATCTAGATTTTTCCGGTTTCCCGGTTTTTTCGGCGCGGTATGATGCGGAAACCAAGCCATTGTATGGGTATTTCCAATACCGGAGTTTTATGAGTAAATTAGCAGAAAGAGCTGATTATTCTAACGTGCAGTTTACTCTCTCACCGGAGACCATGGACGAGGTAGTGGCCCAGGCTAACTATATAACTCAGGAGTTTGGTACAAATGCTGGTGAACTTTATTTTAGTAAGCTAAACTTTAAGGGATTTCCTACAGAAATGAACGCTTCGACTGAGGCGGACGTAGCTGCCGTCTTGAAGTTAATGACCAATATTAATGGTTTTCGCTTGGCTCAGGCTTATGCCAATACCTTACATTCAACCGAAGTCTACGGTTTTGCTGATGTCATTACAGACGAGAATCTAGAGTCGGAACACGCCAAGCTATTATTTATCAACTTTGGCATTGGACAGCAGGAGGGAAGGGGCCAATTTAATTCAACTGTTAAGGTGAGCGTGCCTAAAGCAGCCAACTTTACCGAGTTTACGCAGGGTCTGGCTAAGATCTCGTTGATTCGTGATATCAATAAAGACGCTGCAAATACTCTGGAGGCAGAATTCATGAAGCAAGTTGATTGGCATGGAGTAGCGCAAGGGATAGATGTTAATGATATTTCTAAAGTTGAAGATATTCGTAAAAAAATAAATGCGGCTATTGACGCGGCGGCGGGAGACAAAATATTGATTGATGTTGGGACAAGGGCAATTGACGGTGAACCGGTGACTTGGGACAATATTAACCAGAAAACCACTTTTGCCAAAAATTATTTAAAGGCTGATGGTAGAGGCATACCTAGTGATGTACTTGGTATGTACACAATGTTAGGGTCTTTCCAGGTGCAGAAAATCTTAGAATTTTTTAATACCGAAGGCCTGGAGACGGATACTGGTGATAGGCGGGCGGCCGATATTATTGCTCAGTTGCAAGATGCTGGGGCAAATATTCCAATTACCGAGGGAAGTCTTAGCAAGACTACCCGCAGTTTAAAAGATGGTAATTTTGGATATGTATTAAATAAAGGTTTTGATCGATTACTATCTGCAGGGGTCATGCGTGATGAATGGGCGTCGATAACGCCGGAGGTAAGACGTAGTTCCAAGAAACTCAAAGCTGGTTTCAGAATGGTAACTTGGCGCACTGATGGCAAAGAATTGGCTACGGTTGTAATTGGCGACCCAAGCAAGGGAGCGACTGTTGATTATACAGTCAAAGTTGGCGGTGGGTTGACTGAGCAGGTTATGCGCGATAATTACCCGGATGGTGCCTTGGTAGCGGAAAGCGTCGGTGCTTACACGACAGGCGCTATGAAGCCGGCAGAATTAGCTATCGACAACGGAAGTGTGGTGAACTATCTAATTTCTAATCGTGATGGCGCGGTAATTGTAGATGCTGAAGGACACATGATAATTGTGAACCGTGATAAGCTAACTAAACATGACTTGGATAGCAATGAGACCGCAGAACCATTGGCTTTCCGTAAGAATTTGGAGGATTTTTCAACGCTACTCAGTTTAGCTAAAAAGAATAAAATCGATATGATGTCTGGGCATCTATTGGTCGACGATGGGGAATTGGCAGTGGCTGGAAACTCGAGTAATGTTAGGGATAAGCGTCGAGCAATAGCTACTTTCAAAGACGGCACATTCGGTATTATTGACTTCTCACAGCCGATGACGCTTTATGAAGAGGCCGTAATCGCTAAGTCCATGAATGTGAAGGGTCTGGTTAACCTTGATACCGGCTATTACGATCATGCTGTTGTTTATGATGCCGCAGGAATGAGGTCTGTCTTAGGCCAGGTACAGGATCGAGACGGTACTAACAATAACTTTGGGTTCTTGTCTGGCGTAACTCCGGCTGGAGTGAAATAGTTAGCTCGTGTTATAATCCCGCCATGTCATTATCTATCAACTCAACAATCAAAGTTTACTGGCAGCACGTTAAGCGGTATCCGTGGTCCATGAGTTTTTTGTTGCTCGTGCTGGTGGGGGTGAACGTTTTAGAACTAATACCATCATTGCTGAGTAAGAGGTTTTTTGATGCATTCGCGACCGGGCAAACAGGTGAGGTGTTAGCGGCGACTTTGCTTGGTATTTTGGGTTTGATGGTTGGTGTGAACGCATCTTCTTGGTTGTTGCATCGCTTAGCCGGCGTTACCAATAATTATATTCAGCCAAAAATTATTGCTGATTTGGAGCAGACGGCCTTTAGTCATCTACTCAGTCACTCCTATCGTTTTTTTACCGATAACTTTGCTGGTTCGTTGGTAAAGAAGATTCATCGTTTTGGCCGCGCTTTCGAACGCTTGATGGATCAGTTCACTTGGAAGCTGATTTCTATTGTTGTTGCGATTGTTGGTACGATCATAATCTTTTATCTCCGTAGTCCGTTGTTTGCGGGCATACTTTGTATTTGGGCGGTCTTATTTATCATCGCCAATATCTTCGTGGCCAAATGGAAGCTTAAGTATGACTTAATTCGGGCACAGTTGGATACTGAGGCGAGCGGCGTGTTGGCGGATGCTGTTGGCAATGCTGTGACGATTCAGCAGTTTGTAGGTAAAAAGTTTGAGGAGACACGATTTGTGGAGGTGAACGCCAGGTGGCGCAAGATGATGACGTTTACCTGGAACCTGGGGGCGGTGAACGACGCCGTGCAGGGTGGTTTCATGTTGGTTTTGAACGCGGTGGCGATGTATATTGCTATCCACCTGTATGTTCTTGGTCGAATTACCTTGGGTGACTTCGCGCTTATTCAGGCTGCTTTGATTGGCCTTTTTAATCGTTTGTGGGACTTTGGTCGCGTTATTCGTGATGTTTATGAAGGCTTTGCGGACGCTAAAGAGATGGTCGACGTATTGGAATTGCCTTTTGAATTAGTCGACAAAAAGGGGGCCAAGAAGCTCATGGTTAAGAAGGGGGAAATTGCTTTTAAGAATGTGACGTTTGGTTACAGTGAGAGTAAACCAATTTTGCGCGATCTGACGATTGATATTAAACCACGCGAGAAGGTGGCGTTCATTGGGCCGAGCGGGGCGGGGAAGAGTACGGTGATCAAACTGCTCATGCGGTTCTTTGACGTGACGAAGGGGGCGATTACTATCGACGGACAGGATATTAGCAAAGTGACGCAGGAGAGTTTGCGGTCGCTGGTATCGCTCGTGCCGCAAGATTCGTTGCTCTTTCATCGAACGGTGATGGAGAATATTCGTTATGGTCGGCGTGATGCGAGTGACAAAGAAGTGATTGCGGCCAGCAAGAAGGCCCATTGTCATGAGTTTATCTCGGAGCTGGCGCATGGTTATGACACGAAGGTTGGTGAGCGTGGCGTTAAACTGTCTGGTGGTGAGAGGCAACGCGTGGCGATTGCTCGAGCAATTCTCAAGAACGCGCCAATCCTGGTACTCGACGAGGCGACGAGTAGTCTTGACTCCGAGAGCGAATCACTTATTCAGGACGCTTTGCATGAGTTGATGAAGAGTAAGACGGTGATTGTCATCGCGCATCGCTTGAGTACGATTATGCAGATGGACCGCATTGTGGTCATCGAAAAGGGGGCTGTAGTCGACGCTGGCACGCACGAAGAGTTGATCCAGCATGAGGGGACGTACAAGAAGTTGTGGAGTATTCAAGCTGGTGGGTTCTTACCGTAATGAAAAAAAATCACCTCCCGTGACGCGAGAAAGCGTCCGGTGAGGTGATTTTTTATTGTCGCTCGTGCAGGCCAAGGCTCGGGGACTATAGTTCGTCTAAAAAGTTTATAATAAACTCGTTCCGTTAAGTTCGTGATGCCCAGCAATGAAAGCGGCGGCAGACATACGCTTGCCGGCGGCGGGCTGGAGTTCCAGGATGGCGAGGGCGGTGGTGCCGGTGCCGATGAGGAGGTGGTCGCCGTCGATGAGGATTTGACCTGGTGATAGGTCTAAGTTGAGCGTATACGTTGAGCGTATACAGGCTGAAAAGATTTTGAGATTAGCGCTCGATGTACCTGGCCAAGGATTGAGGCCGCGGATTTTGGCGTCGATGAGGGCCGCTGGTTGCGTCCAGTCAATGATACCGTCGGCTCGTGAGAGTAATGAACAGATGGTAGCGGCTGAATGATCTTGCTCGATTGGCGTGATTTCACCGAGTTCAAACTTTTTTAGAGTTTCGATAAGCAATGGCACGCCAGTAGCAACAACTTCGGCCATCAACGATTCGCTAGTGGTATCCGAGGTTATCGATAACTTCGTTTGCGCCAAGATTGGTCCGTGGTCCATGAGTGCGTCGAGGAGCATGATGGAGATGCCAGTTTCTGTTTCACCAGCAGCGATGGCGGATTGCATGGGCGAAGGGCCGCGGTACTTGGGCAAGAGCGATGGGTGAACGTTGATAGTACCGAGCTTGGGTAAGTCGAGGACGATTTGGGGGATTATGCGGCCGTAAGCAACCACTACGAAAGCGTCGGCGTTAAGTGATCGAAGAGACTCGACGAACGTGTCGTCCTTGAGTTTGGTTGGTTGGAAGACGGGGATGTTACGAGACTCGGCTAATGATTTGGTTGGTGGCGCAGTCATGATTTTCTTGCGGCCTTGCGGTTCGTCGGGTTGGCAGACGACGGCGATGACTTCGAAAGAAGGCTCGTTGATGAGGCCGAGTAAAAAATCAGCGGAAAATTGGGGGGTGCCGAAGAAAACGATTTTCATAGGATACGATATACATCCGATGTAGACTGAGTCTACATCCGATGAATATCTATTAGGGGGAAAACCTGTTAGGGGAAAGCCTGATAAGTTTTCAAAATTACAGGCGGGATTTGGCGTCGGTAACAACTTTTTCGGCGCGGTCAATGAAGAGAACGCCGTCCAAGTGATCGATTTCGTGTTGGAAGATGATGGAGAGGAGGCCGTTGGCTTTGAGCTCGATGGTTTTACCGGTACGGTCTTGAGCGGTTACTTTGACGCTGGAGTGACGCTTAACAACGCCAGACATACCAGGCACGGAGAGACAACCTTCGGTGGAGTTGATGAGGCGAACCGAGCGGGAAGTGATGACGGGATTAATGAAAGCCATGTTACCGCGTGGAGTCTCGGCGACTATCAGGCGGAGATGAGCACCAACTTGCGGGGCAGCCAGACCAACGCCGTCTTCCACTTGCATGGTGACAATCATGTCGTCAATAAGTTTTTGCGTGTGTGGCAACAAGATCTCTTCGGTGCTTAAGGCGACAGAGAGAACGCGGAGTTCAGGATTAGGATTGCAGAGGACGGTTAGAGCTGGCATAGGTTTGATCAATAGAAATGACGGCGGTGTCTGGCAAAGTTGCTAGAGTATTGATAACTTCGTCGAGTTTATTGTACGGAATTCGGCCGATCGCTTCAAGCTTTTCCGGAACGTCGATAAAGGTTTGATTGGTGATAGCGATGAGCGCAGCTGAGTCGACGTGACGCACGGTAAGCTCCGCGGCAAATGGTGGCAGACCGTAGCTTTGCCTAGTAGTTGTCTCGTTGTTCAGCCAGGTTTCGGCGTTACGCATTTCTTCGATTAAGTCCGGCAACCAAGTTTGGATGAGGACCGTGGCATTTTGCTGCTTGCCGAAGCTGGCTAGGCGGTGCAGCTTGCGAGCCGTTTCTTCTTCGGCTCGGAAGTTCTCGGGGTTGAGTGATAGGTCCGCAGCCAAGTCGGCGACCAAACCGTATTCTTTGCGGCCGAATGGTTCGACTAAACTCGAAAAGAAATATTCGGTGACTAGCTGGATTTGGGCGTTGCGGCCCTCGGTGTGATTCTTCTCGACGCGACCGACAGAGTAGGTAGGGAAGAGGGCGACTAATGCTTTTTCCAGGTGGGCGTTGCCGATACCTTTGAGGCCGAGGTGACCGGTGGTACAAGCGCCGCATTTCTCCGGAATTGGCCAGACGTGACCGCAGCGTAAGCAATGGGCAGTTGGCGGCCGGATGGACGGGACGTTGCCGCAAGTGGGGCAAATGACCATGGCGCAACAACTGGAGCAGACGACGCGTTTGGCGACGCCTTTGCGGTTGTAGAAAAGTAGCACCTTTTTTTGGCTTTGTAAAGCCTTATTTACCTCAGCGAGGAGGGTTTCGGAGAGTAGCTGAGTGTCGGTTTGTTCGTCTGGTTTACGCAAATCGACCATGATCGGCTCGGCGGCTGGTGAGAATGAGGAGAGTTCGAAGGTGGCCAATTCTTCAGGTCGTGGCAAAAAGTCAGTAGTGACAAAGAGGGCGTTATGCTGGACGGCCTGAGCTTGGGCACAAAGGCGGTTATCGAGCCGTGGATTACGGCGATCGGAAAAATGGTCGTCCGTGCCGGTGCTCATGAGGAGGACGGTGTCGATTTTGTGGGCTGGAATGAGAGTAGCTTGGAGGGTACCGATCAAGGTTTGTAGGCGGCCAGAACGCCAGGCGTGAATGATTTTTTCGCGCTCGTAGGGTTTGGTGTGACCGTGGAGCATGGCGGTGCTTTTGCCGAGGTCGATGAGCTTGCCAAGGAGTTCGACGTCGCGTTCGCGGGGCATGATGATGAGCATTTGTCCATTAGTCCGTTGGCGGAGGAGGCGGGCGAGGGCAAAAGAAGCCTCGGTGCCTAGTTGGCAAGTTATACCATCGCTACCTTGATTGATTTGTTTTAACGAAATTAGCTTTACGATGTTCTGTAACTGCTCCACTAGGTCTTTTGGTAGTGAGAGTTGAGTGTTATTTTGCGACACTAGACGTGGGGCGGAATGTTCTGATTTTAACTGGCCGAAGGTAGATAAAAAAATAGTGGAAGGTGACTGGGCAATTGTTTGGGCCAGATTCACTAAGCGGTGAGTATCGCGTTCGGCTAGGGCTTGCGGAAAGGCGACGTCGATCACCTCGGCGAGTTTGCTCCTGACCTCGGTCACTTCGGTTAGGGCTACGGCGACAGCTAGGATGACGCGATTATGAAACGGGACATGCACTAAATCGCCGGACGAGACGTTGAGTCCCTCCGGTAGCTGATAGTCAAAGACGCCGAACCTCCGCGGCAGTCTTAAGATTGGGTAAACTCGGAGGTACATGGTGGAAGGTTATTACTCCAATATAAAATTTACCACAGCTAGGCCGACGCCGTAAGGGTACTCGTAGTTCATTAAATTAGTGGTAACTGGCATTCCGTCGAGAATGCCGAGTAATATCATAAGTTTGAAATAGGCTGCTTCCTGGGCTTCATGACGCAATTTCTCTTCGATTTGCAAGATGCCAACGACGTTGTGTTGTTCGAGTAGCGTCAGCATGGTGTCGTCGTAATCAGAGCCGCTGGTATGTAAACCGCCTGGAGCGAAATCCGTGAGGGTGTGGGCCAAGTCGCCAGCTGAGATAACAGCAATACGTTTCTTGCTTTCGGTCAGGGTGTGCTTAAGTGATTGGCCGAAGGTAAAGTGGGCCTTGGGGTCCAGGTCGCAAGGACTGATTGGCACGATGTGAATATTCGGCAAATGTTCGGTGAGTAAATCCAGCGGAATGGCGGCGGCGAAATTAAGATGAGGATCTGTGGTTAAAGTTACGGCTTCGTCGAACTTGCGGAGAGCCCTTTGCAAGGCGTCGATTAAACTGAAGTCTGGGTGATAGGTTTGCTTGTAACTCAAATCGCCCACGTTAGCTAAGTCCGCGGTGTAAGGGTCGCTAACAGAGATAGAAAAGGCTTCGCTATAACGCGTCGGGTGGTCGCTGATGATGACGATGGTGTCTGGTTTGGCGGCGTAGAGCTCGTCGGCTAGCTGATCCATGGCAGCGCAGGTTTTTTTAACTGCTCCAATCCGGTCGCCGCTAATTGAGGGCAATAGGAGGGGCGAGTTGGGAACGTGCGCGGCGAAGACGATCATATTATTCTGAAGCTGAAGTTAGCGCTGCGCCAAGTGGGTGCAAGGCGAGGGCTTCGTCGTTGATTGTGAGGACGTGATTCCAAGACCAGCCAAAACTGTAGAAAGTTTCTTCGGAGTCAATGGCGCGACGCATGCCACCCGTGATGACGTAAACTGTTGGATCGAGCACGCCTTTAACTAAGTTGCCGTCGGGCAAGAGTAAAGCCTTACCTTCTTTGTATTGCTCGATGACGACCGAGTCGGCCGGTGTTGGCTGCTCGTTAGGGAAGCGAGCGGCGAGGATAGCTGGGTCGACTATGACCTGACGGATGCCGTCGCGAACATAGTAAACAGCCTTGTTCGACTTTAACTGGTAAAGCATGCCGGCTGGGCTGATGGTAGCGCTGGTGATGTCGCTACCCATGGTGTAGGCGTCACGCTCGGCGTTGGTGATTTCCACTATTTCGTCGCTCGAAAAACCGATTGACTTGAAAGTAGCGTCGCTGTCTATTTTGCGGAGACTATCGTCGACCAATAAGTAAACGTTGCTTTCTTCATCTGCTAATAACGAATAGTTAGGGAAACTGATAGGCGATCCGTCTGGATAATTATTCAAGATTGTTTGGCTGACTTGGACTATCAGGTCTGAATTGAAGCGGGAAGTGAGGGCGCTGTAGCTAGTGATGTGACGCTTGTAGCCGTCCTGAATTAAGTAGACGCCAGCTTGACCTGCGACCTGCAAAAGTGACCCGCTAGGATAGTTGGCGCCGAACCAGCGGTCCCAAATAGAGGCGAAGTTGGCGTTGCCGTGAATGTGCGGTGTGTAAGCGTAGAGGGCAGCGGTGGCAGCATTGACCGGAGTGACGGTGGTACTGTCAATGGTCACTTTCAGGTCCGGACCGTATTTGCCCTGCGTGCTACCAGCGGCAGCAATGTCGGCCATGTAGCCTTCGCTGAATTGCAAGGCGGCGGAATTTACTTGCTTGCCGAAACCGCGCCAACGCTGAATGGTGCCGTCATCTTTAGAGCAGTCGTCGCAAACGGCGTAACCAGTGGCCCAGTCGAGCTGATTATCGGTCGGGGCGTCGTCCTCCACAAGGCTCTGTTCTTTTTGGAGGAGGACGAGGAGGAATTTTGGACTGACGCCAGCACTTTGCGCGGCGCGTAAAATAATGTCCGCGGCGTAACGGACGACGCCAGTATTATCTTCGGTGCGATAGGTGCCGAGGTAGCCGCGGTCGAGGTAGGCTTGAATTTGATTGCGATCAAGAGCGAAAGGGTTGGTTAGTTCGTCGTCGGAGATAATATAGTTAGGATCAAAAGCTAACACCGAGCTGAGTGGTGTGAGCACGAGCGTGGCCAGGGCCAGGGTAGCAAGAAGTCGTTTCATAGGGCTTTATTATACCACAGGCGGAAAAGCCTTTGACAGAGGGCAAAATGGGCACTATTATGCGGGCATCGACTTTAACTACAGACCTATGAATTTGAGCATTGGAAGCAAGGCCCCAGACGTTTGCCAAGCCGTGATTGAAGTGCCACGCGGCAGCCAGAACAAGTACGAATTTGACCACGAACAGGGCATCATCAAGCTCGACCGCGTGCTGTTCTCACCAATGTTTTACCCCTGTGACTACGGTTTCTTCCCGGAGACTTTGGGCGGCGATGGCGATCCATTGGACGTTTTGGTCATGGTTAGCAACCCACTTTTCCCAGGCGTGGCGGTTGATGTGCGTCCAATTGGCGTGCTCGTGATGAGCGACGACAAGGGCCAGGACGAAAAGATTTTGGCGGTTGCGAAGGACGACGTGCGTTTTAAGCACATCAACGACTTGGCCGACGTGACTCAGCACTTGAAGGATGAAATTTCGTTCTTCTTCGAGAGCTACAAAATCTTAGAAAAGAAGATGACGAAGATTGAGGACTGGCAGGACGCAGCTGCAGCTAAAGCAATTATCGTGGCAGCGATGGAGAATTATAAGAAGTAAGCGGATTGTAGAGGGTAGAAAGTAGAGAGTAGATTAACAAAGTCTATTATAAAAAAGCCTGGCCTGAGCCGGGCTCTTTTATAATTCTTAGTCTACCCTCTACAATCTACTTTCTACTACCCACCAATTCTTTACTCCGAATCTCAATCTCTTCTTTTTTGTTAGCATCAATGGTGAGGGCGGCGCTGTCACGAATGTCGCCAGTGATAATCTTCATGGCTAGTGGATCGAGAATCATGGACTGAATGACGCGTTTGAGAGGACGAGCGCCGTATTGTGGATCGTAACCGCGAAGGGCCAGGAGTTTCTTGGCTTTCTCCGTTACTTTGAGGCCGATGCCGCGCTCGGTTATTAATCGTTTACCGACGATGGCCAACTGTAGCTCAACGACCTCGGCGATCTGTTCTTGGGTTAAGGCGTGGAAGACAATAGTTTCGTCGATGCGGTTTAAGAACTCGGGTCGGAAATGTTCCTTAAGAAGTTCGAGGACTTTGCCCTTGGTTGAATCGTCGGCGGTGACGGTGCCGTCATGGAAGCCGAGGCTCGAGCGTTGAACGTTGCTTAGAATGGCGTCGGAACCAATGTTGCTCGTCATGATGATAACGGTATTTTTGAAATTGACTTTGCGACCCTTGGCGTCCGTAATGTGGCCGTCGTCAAGAATTTGCAGGAGAAGATTGAAGACGTCGGGATGGGCCTTTTCAATTTCGTCGAACAGGACGACGGAGTAAGGATGCTTGCGAATCTTCTCGGTTAGCTGACCGGCTTCGTCGTAGCCCACATAGCCTGGTGGGGAACCGACCATCTTGCTCATACTGTGGCGCTCCATGTATTCGCTCATGTCTAAGCGAACAAGAGCCTTCTCGTCATTGAACATGAACTCAGCGAGGGCTTTGGCGAGTTCGGTTTTACCGACGCCGGTTGGGCCCATGAAAATGAAGCTACCAATCGGACGGTTTTCTTCGCTAATGCCAGCGCGGGAACGGCGGAGGGCGTTGCTGACGGCGTGAATAGCTTCTTCTTGGCCGATGACACGCTTTTTGAGGGCGTCTTCCATGCGGGCAAGTTTAGTGAGTTCGCCTTCCAACATCTTTGATACCGGAATATGCGTCCAGCGGCCAACCACGGCAGCGATGTCTTCTTCGCCAACGACTTCTTTTAGGAGGCCGCGTTGTTGCTGCAAAACTTTTAGCTCGCCCTCGGTTTTTTTGAGGGCTTCACGTTTGGCAGGAATTTGACCGTAACGAATTTCGGCGACGCGTTGTAGATTGCCACGACGTTCTTCAAATTCAGCCTCGTTGATAAGCTTGTCCATGTCATTTTTGGCAGCGCGAATACCTTCAATCAATTGCTTTTCCGAATTCCAGGCGATTTCGAGGGCGCCGGACTGCTCCTTCAAGTCAGCGATTTGGCGCTCAATTTCTTTTAAGCGAGACTTGGACGCCTTGTCTTCTTCTTTCAGTAGGGCTTGGCGTTCAATTTGCAAACGCATTTCGTCACGCTTCAAGCGATCCAATTCTTCTGGCATGGAGTCAATCTGTAGACGCAACGCTGAGGCAGCTTCGTCGATTAAATCGACAGCTTTGTCGGGCAACTGACGGTCGGTAATATAGCGGGTGGAAAGTTCAGTGGCGGCAATAATAGCGTTGTCGGAAATACGCACGCCGTGGTGAATTTCGTAGCGTTCCTTAATGCCGCGAAGAATGGCGATGGTGTCGTCCACGCTTGGCTCATTAACCATGATAGGTTGGAAACGTCTTTCTAGGGCCTGGTCTTTCTCGATATGCTTTTGGTATTCCTTGGTGGTAGTGGCACCAACCACGCGAATTTCACCGCGCGCCAAAGCAGGTTTCAGTAAGTTGCTAGCGTCCATCGGAGCATCGTCGCCATGACCAGCGCCGACTAACATGTGCAGTTCGTCGATGAATAAAATAATCTTGCCGTTGCTGGCGTTGATTTCATTGACGACGGACTTGAGGCGCTCTTCGAACTCGCCACGGAATTTGGTACCGGCAACCATGGCACCCAAGTCGAGGCTGACGATTTCTTTTTCTTTGAGCGACTCTGGCACGTCGCCGGCAATGATGCGCTGAGCGAGACCTTCGATAATGGCGGTCTTTCCCACGCCAGCTTCACCGATTAGAACAGGATTATTTTTGGTGCGGCGGGACAAAACTTGCATGACGCGGCGAATTTCTTCGTCGCGGCCAATGACCGGGTCGAGTTTGCCGCGACGGGCGAGTTCCGTCATGTTGACGCTAAAACGTTCGATTGATTGCGTCTTCTTTTCTGGGTCTGGCGTGTTGATTTTAGCGTCACCGCGAATTTCTTTGAGCGTCGTCAAAATACCCTCGGCCGTTAAGCCGTGATTGTGGAGTAAGCCGCCCGTCATCTTTTCCGTCAGTAAAGCGAGGAGGAGATGTTCGGTGGAGATGTATTCGTCGCCGAATTGTTTGGCGAGCGTGATGGCGCTTTCGAGAACGTGGGCCAAAGGTGGCGTCAAGAAAATCTGGCCAGGAATTGGCTGCTCCACGCTGGCGTGGCGGGGGATGGTTTCGAGCATCCGCACGACGTCGTTTTGAATGGCGGAGATTGGCGAATTCAGCTTTTGGAGAAGAGTCATGACCATGCCTTCATCATCGGCCAAAAGAGCGGCGAGAAGGTGAATTGGTTCAATCCCGTGCTGACCATTGTCCGCGGCGATCATCTGGGCAGCCTGCATGGCTTGGTTCGACTTTGATGTAAAATTACTAGGCATCATAGGAAAATGGCTAAAATAAACGGTAACAACCTTAGCAGTCCTAAGTATAGAGTGCTAACAAAGCCTCGTCAAGCCTTGCTTGCTCGCTTTTTTGCTGCTAGAATTGGGCAATATGACAACTTATAAACAAGCAGCAAAAGCCGTAGCCTGGGTTATATTCTTTCACATCTTGGGCATGATCGCGCTGTATTCTTGGTACCCATATTACGACGTGCCTATGCACTTCGGCGGTGGGGTAGCGATGGCTGTCTTGGCGCTGGCCTTGTGGGACCATGTAGTGCTGGATGTTCGTTTTAAATTGAAGCAAGAATGGTTGAGTAAAGTTTTTTTTGCCGGAGTAGTTCTAGGTTTTGTGGGGTTGATTGGTATTGGTTGGGAATGGATGGAGTTTATTTTGGCGGAATTGACGCGGGTAAATAGTTGGTCGGGTTTAGTACAGATGGGTTTGGGCGACAGTTTAGCAGACTTATTTTTTGATCTGCTTGGTGCGTTGTGCGTGATTTTATGGCGCCGGGTATGAATTCGGTGAGCTTGCTTGGAGTTCGAATCGATAACGTCGACGTAGCACAGACGAGGGCGCTGTTTCGTGATTGGCTCGGCGATAAAGCGGCTGCGATGACGCACTTGGTGTGTACGCCGAATCCGGAGTTTTTATTGGCGGCGCAACATGATGCATCGTTTAAAGAACTATTGAACGGCCTTGACTTGAATTTGCCAGACGGTGTTGGTTTGCGGTTTGCCTCGGCCGCCTTGACCGAACAGACTCTGCGAAACCGCGTGCCGGGCGTGCAAGCGCTATTACTGCTGGCTGAACTATGCGTCGAGTCTCAGCAACGTCTTCTCTTGCTCGGCGAACAGGGCGCGAACGAACGAGCCGCGGCTGAGCTTCGTTTGCAGTGGCCCGGCCTGGACGTAGTCGTGCTTGATCCTGGAGTAATCGCTGAGGCAGGGGATTTACCGCCGAACGTCATCGACGAGATGCGAGGATTGCAGGCGCAAGTGATTGCAGTAGGACTGGGGCAGGGGAAGCAGGAGAGGTGCATATTTGGTCTACATTCAATGTATACATTGAATGTAGACCACTTATCCACAGTGAGAGTAATGATTGGCGTGGGTGGAGCAGCCGCGATGATTGGCAAAACTTTGCCAAGAGCGCCGAGGCTGCTGCAGAGGATTGGCTTGGAATGGGTGTGGCGGCTGGCGATTGAACCGCGACGTTGGCGCCGAATCTGGCGAGCGACGGTCGTCTTTCCACTGATGGTCATCTTGCTTACACTACGAGAACATCGCTTCTGGCGAGCTGTACGTCGAACTTTACCTGAAATTTTTCTACAATTAATTGGTCGCTAATATGATTACTCGAACTCGCATCGCGCCATCACCAACCGGTTACATGCACATCGGTACGCTACGAACCGTCATGTTTGATTATTATTTGGCGCGCCAAACGGGCGGTCAGTTTATTGTACGCATCGAAGACACCGACCAAGCTCGTTTAGTCGAAGGAGCAGTGGAAAGTTTGCTTAATACTTTTAAGAAGCTGAATATTGATTACGACGAAGGGCCAATTTTGTTGCCAGATGGCACGCTCAGCGAGAAAGGTGACGTTGGGCCATATACACAATCGAAGAGACTCGATTTATATCGCCCGCATGCTGACCGTTTGTTGGCCGACGGTAATGCTTACGTCTGTTTCTGTACTAGCGAGAGACTCGTCGAGATGCGAGCTGCTCAAGTCGACGCTAAACAGAATCCTAAGTACGACCGCCGCTGTGCTGGCTTGAGTCTCGACGAAGTGAAGGCACGCCAAGAAGCTGGCGAGAAGTTTGTTATTCGCCTGCGGATCCCGGAAGGCGAATCCAAATTTGTCGACGCAATTCGCGGCGAGATCAGCTTCAATAACGCCGACGTCGACGATCAGGTAATAATTAAGTCCGACGGCTTTGCTTCATATCATTTGGCTGTCGTCGTTGATGATTACTTGATGAAGATTAGTCATGTGCTGCGTGGCGAAGAGTGGATTTCATCGACGCCGAAGCAGATTATTTTGTGCGCCATGCTTGGGATCGCGATGCCAGTTTACGCTCACGTTCCGCTAATTCTGAATCCAGACAAAACTAAGCTCAGTAAGCGGAAAGGGGACGTGTCGGTGGAGAGTTATTTGAGCAAGGGCTATTTGCCAGAAACTCTAATTAACTTCATCAGCACGCTTGGCTATAACCCGAAGGCAGACCAGGAGATTTACGACCGGGCCGAGTTGGTTGAGCTTTTTGACCTGTCAAAAGTCAGTAGGGCAGGGGCGGTGATGAATATCGAAAAATTGGATTGGATGAACCATCAGTATTTAATGAAGCTGACGCAGAATGAACTTGTCGCGGCGGTACAACCTTTTACGACACTAGATTTGGCGTCACCTACCTTGCAGAAAGCGCTGATAATCGAACGCGAGCGCGTCAGCAGATTAACCGAGTTCGCTGATAAGTTGGGCGCTTACGTTGGCGTCGCTGCTTATGACCCGGCTATTTTAACGTGGAAGAAATCGACGACGGAAGACTCGGCACTTCAATTAAAAAATGTGACGGCAGTCATCGGACAGCTAGATGAAGCAGCGTTTGCAGAAGTTGTACTTCTCGAAGCGGCTATAAAGGAGTATATTACAATTAACGGACTGCAGAATGGTAATGTGTTGTGGCCAATGCGTGTAGCGCTGTCCGGTCTTGAGAAGTCTGCTAGCCCGTATGAATTGTTGTGGGCTTTAGGTAAAGAGGAATCGTTAGCTCGTTTGCAACGAGCCCTTGAATTAGTCGGTTAATCATTCTGCCATGTCTCGACGCCAATCAATCGCACTATTGGCCTTGATCCCATTGATAACAATGGTCTTGTTTGCCGGTCGCGTAGATAGAGTTTCGGCGGAAGCGACGACGCAAGAACTGCAGGATCAGATAGCTCAAAAAAAGGCAGCTATAAGTGAAGTTAACAATAAGCTAACTACGCTTAAGAAAAGAATAAATGGAGCTGCTGCCATGAGTGCATCCTTGGCTAACGATGTAGCCTTAATAGAGAATCAAACAGCTATTGCTGAGCTTGATATTACCGCCACACAAACGGAAATCGAGCAACAAAACCTCGAGATGCGCGTACTTGAGAATGACATCGGGGCGCAGGCGGCTGACTTGGAACGTCAACGGGCGATGTTGTCTAACATGCTCTTCACTTTGAATCAGCATGAGGATCACGGCTTAGTAGCTACGTTTTTTGGCGCTGGTAATTTCCACGAAGCGTTTAATAGTGTATCGCAGTTGGAGGATGTTAACCGCGGCTTGAAACAGACCGTCGACGCTACTCAGGCCACCCAGGCGGGGCTCGAAGCAGATAAGGCCGACCACGAACTTAAGCTAGCGTCACTGAACGATTTAGCTAGTGAACTAACGGCTAAAGTCGCTAAGCTTGAAGGACAGCAGCAGGCGAAGGAAGTGCTCATGGCGCAAGCAGAGGAGAGCCAAGCAGGGTACACCACGCTCATGAGCGAGCTACGTCAGGAACAGCAAAGTGTAGCTGCTGAAATTTCTGCTCTACAGAACTCGATTGAAGCTAAGTTGGCGCAAAATGACCAGGTGGGGGAAGGGTCTTCTGAAATGACTTGGCCATTACGGGGAATTATCACTACATTATTTCACGACCCTACGTACCCCTTCCGCAGAATGTTTGAACACTCTGGTTTAGATATTGCTGTACCTGTTGGTACTTCAATTGAAGCTGCCGCACCTGGCTACGTGGCTTGGGCAAAGACCGGCAGTCAATATGGCAACTATGTCATGATCATCCATACCAACGGCATGGCGACGCTTTATGCTCACATGATGCGCATGGATGTTAAGCCTGATCAGTACGTAGCTCGCGGCGAGCAGATTGGCTTATCCGGTGGTAAGCCTGGCATGCAAGGAGCCGGTCTTTCGACTGGGCCGCATTTACATTTTGAGGTACGTAAGAGTGGTATTCCGGTTAATCCGATGAGCTATTTATCAAACTAAGCGCCACAGGTTGACGCCTGCTTTTCGATATTGAAATTAGAGGTACTACAGGACCCCTAGTTTAACACAGCGCATTTAAATGCGTCGGTCATTTAAGCCCTATAGCTCTCATTGGAGCTAGTTAGGCTATTGGTAGGTAATTAACATATTGCGACACATAGGCGATCAACGACATCCAGCCTCAGGGCTTACTGATGGTGACTAGTCGGTCTCGGCCAGTATAATGAACTACTGTATTGTTGGTATTACATGGCAGTAGGAGAAATGTATTATTAGATAAAGACAACTAACGATTCTAACGTTTACTGGGTTTTCTTTTATTGTCAACCTATGGTTCGCAAAAGGTATAATGCGCGACACCTAATTATGCAGGAATAAAGGCGAGAATGTATGGTTCTCGCCTACCCCACCTCAATTATTATCTACAAGTGTCCAGTCAGACAGATCCATTACAAAGCCCAATAACGGGTTATAATAATGGCTATGGCTAATTATTTTAGTTCCTTAAGCGTCGCAATCACTTCGTCGACATGGCCGTTCACTTTAACATCAGTCCAAATCTTACGAACCATCCCCTGCTCGTCGATAATAAGTGTCGTTCTGACGATACCCATGTACTTCTTCCCCATCATTTTCTTTTCCTGCCACACGCCGTAAGCGTTTAGCATCTCGTGAGACTCATCGCTCAGCACCGGGAAGTTAAGCTTCTCTACCTCCGCGAACTTAGCGTGGCGCTTCACAGAGTCCGCTGAGACGCCGAGCACAGCTGCACCAGCGCTCCTGACCCGAGCTAGGTTGTCACGAAAGTTGCAGGCCTCGATTGTGCAGCCAGGTGTCAAATCCTTTGGGTAGAAATATAGGACAAGCAGCTTGCCAGCGTAGTCTTTCAAGTTGTGAATCTTACCTTCTTGGTCGGCTAACGAAAATGCTGGCGCCTTAGTGTTCAGGAGTTCGATTGTAGTCATATTATAATTTATTTAGTTTGAATATAAAGGTGATTGCCAAAACGTAAATCAATGTACTTTAGTGTCGTAAAAGAAGTGTTCCCTTGCGTGCGGTAAGTATCGAACATGCTGACAGCCTCGATAATACTTTGAGTGACGTCGACCAGCAGTGCGATTGAATCTGTTTGCACTGTTAACCAAGGCTGCGAACTGTCCTCAAATACGTAAGAACGAGGTATGAGTCCCCTCTCTCGCAGGGCACTGTCTAGCATGAGCACGTTGGTTAGTCGTGTTACATCGAGTACGCCTTGGCCTAGCACTACTTCCTCCGCCTGGTTATTTATAATAATTGGCATGGTAGGTTGCACGCCTGGAGCTGCGGGAATCTCCACCGCACCACTTTTACGTGCGGTCACATTAGCCAGCACTTCAGGCGAGGCCTCGGCTACCGCCAAGCCGGACAAATCAAGTAAATAGCCTTTATCACCAACGAGCCATGTCACTTGCGTAATCCGTTCAACAGCGTTAATCACTAAATGACGCCCGCTGCGATGCAAAGAGATACTAGCAAAGTTAAATTTAATGTCTAGCTCTTTAATAACTCGTGCACTATTCATTAAAAATAACTGACGACCAGGCACTAACAACCAACGGTTATGATTCAGTACTTCGTTGACTGTAGCCTCAACTTCACCGGAAGATAAGGTGGTCAGACCGTCAACTTCTAGCTGATTGTATTGGAGAAATGGTGCGTAAAGAAAGGCGGCAAATAATCCTAAACTGATGACTGAAATACCGACTAACAAAAACCACGGGTTAATATGCCGTGGCTCGTGATCAAAAAATGGGTTGCGCAAACGACCGCCAGCATAAGATTTGGCGTGGGCAACGCGCGTAAAGTTGCGGTGCTGCATCATACGACTAAACGTGGGATGAGCGGATTGATGCGAGTGACGACTTCATAGTTAATTGTACCAAGTTCCTGGGCGATTGTCTCCGCGGTCACCATACCCATGCCTTCACGGCCAAGCAGAGTCGCCACGTCGCCCGCTTTGATTTGCGCAATTTCTGAGACGTCGACCATCATCATGTTCATGCAAATCCGACCGAGTACAGCACAGGGACGGCCATGAATAAGCACTTTGCCTTTGTTCGATAACCCGCGATCGTAACCGTCCCAATAGCCAACTGGCAAAACTGCGACGCGGATGGCTCGATTGGTAATAAAGGTTCGATCATAACCGACTGCCCCGCCGGCTGGTACGTCTTTTATTTGCACAACTTTAGTTTTCCAACTGAGAACTGGCTGTAACTCAAAAGCCCGACCACGTTGTACAGCTAGCTTGAGTTCGGCGCTCGGCCACAAACCGTAAAGGGCTATGCCGACGCGAACCATAGTGTCGTGCACGCGGGGCGCAAAAATTGTCGCTGCACTATTAGCGCAATGCACGAACGGCACGCTGAGTTCATAACTCGCACAAAGCTCCAGAGCGCGCTGCAAGCCATCTTCCTGAGCGTAGACGTAATGTTGCTCGGCGACATCTTCCGCTGACGAGAGATGGGTCGACAAACCGACAAGTTTAACACTACGAGGATTGTTTTTTATGGTTCGTAAAAGGTCGACCAAAACGCGTTCGATGACGCCCAATCGATTTAAGCCGGTCTCTATCTCAATATTAATGAGCGCAACTTTCTGCTGCTTGACGGCCGCATCAACAATGGCGCGCAAGCCTTCTTCGTCGTAAATATTTTGCACGCAATCGTGCGCCACAACTTCATCAAAACGCTCGACCGGCACCATGCCCATAATAAAGATAGCGGCCTCTGGTGCTACTGCTCTCACGTCCAAGGCCTCGTCAATGCTGTCGACGCCAAAATGCGTCACGCCGGATTCACCGAGTAACTTGGTGGTGAGCGAAATGTCATGGCCGTAGGCGAAACTCTTCACGAAAGCACAAAGAGAGACAGTCGGCTCTAATAAAGCCTGCAGTGCAGCGACGTTGCTAGCCATGGCGGTACGCGAAATCTCGACCCAAGTACGCACAAACTAGACTGTTCTTGGGGTGATGACACTCTTGCCCATGTAGGCTTGCAAAACTTCCGGAATGCGCACGCTGCCGTCGGCTTCCTGGAAGTTTTCGAGGATAGCGGCGATTGGTCGGCCGGAGAAGGCAGTGCCGTTGACGGTGTGAACGAAGTTAATCCCCTCCTCTGTACGATAACGAGTATTGAGGCGGCGAGCTTGGAAGTCTGTGCAGTTACTGGTGGAATGAGTTTCGCGGTAACGCTCTTGGGATGGGAACCAGGCTTCGATGTCCCACTTTTTGGCGGCAGGTAATCCAAGGTCGCCCGAGACGATGTCGAGAACGTGGTATGGCAAACCAAGGCCCTGCATGAGCTCTTCTTCGATCACCAGCATCATTTCGTGTTGCGCTGCGGAATCTTCCGGCTTACAGAAACTAAACATTTCTACTTTAGTGAATTGGTGCAAACGAATGATACCCTTGGTGTCCTTGCCGTAGGTGCCCGACTCGCGGCGATAGCACGGTGAAATGCCGACGTAACGCTTAGGAGCAGCGTCGATGTCGAGAATCTCATCCGTGTGCATGGGGCCGATGGCTTGTTCCGACGTACCGATGAGGTAAAGGTTGTCTTTGGCTAGATAATAGATTTCGTCGTGACCACCGTGCTCCAAATAACCCATAGCGCGCATAGCTTTGGCGCTGACGAGATGTGGCACAGTAACTGGCGTGAAGCCGTGTTTGATGGCGGTGCGAACAGCGTAGTCGACGAGAGCCATTTCAAGGAGGGCTCCGTCCCCTACCAAGTAGGTGAAGCGAGCGCCGCTGACTTTAGCAGCCCGCACGGTGTCGATAATGCCGAGCGCTTCGCCGAGTTCCAAGTGATCCTTAACAGGGAAAGCAAATTTACGTGGTTCGCCAACCAAGCGGATAGCGACGTTCTCGGTATCGCTGTGGCCAATCCGCACGTCTGGCAAAGATGGATTAGGGATTTTGTGCAGCAACTCTTCGAGTTCTTCGGCGAGCGGCGCGAATTCGGCTTGCAAATTTTCGGCGCGGGCGTCTAGTGGACGCATTTCCTCAATCATGGCCTTGCGCTCCTCGGGCGTAGCCTTAGCAATACGCTTGCCGGAGTCATTTTTTTGCGCCGCGATACTTTCCATTTCGCCCTTCAAGCCGCGGACTTTACGGTCCAGGTCGAGAATGCGGTCAATATCGATCTCGACATTCTTAGCCTTAGCGGCTTCTCTGATTACGTTTGGCGTTTCGCGCAGAATTTTTAAGTCGATCATATAAGGGAATTGAGCAGTGAGGATTTGTAAATTGTTGGTTCAAACGGTGGCAGACTAACAATCTGCGGAGAATCTAGTGTCGCAAAACGTTGCGTGAGAAGTTCGTTTATAGCCTGCTGGTCGTAACCGCAGGCGATGATGTCTGGTTTTAATTTGTCTATTACTTGCCAGGTGCCGAAAGCGTCATTCCCATCGTCGTCTAGCTCGTCCCCTGCCACTACTTCGTCGACGTATTCACTGAGGCTTAAGGCCGCCGCTCTGACGTCGAAGCTAGTCTTGGGTTCATGTTCTTTGAGGAAACGGATGCTGGCGTCCGAGGCTAGAGCGACTACTAGATAGTCACCTAGCGCCTTAGCGTCTTTTAGGAAGTGGTGGTGACCCTCGTGCAGCACGTCGAACGAGCCGAAGACCATTACTTTTTTCATACGGCCGCCTCGTCATTTTTTACGACTGCTGGCTGGATTGGTTTCAAGGTTGGAAAAAGAATGACTTCTTTAAGGCTTGGTGAGTTGGTTAAGAAGGCGACCAAGCGGTCAATACCGATGCCGACGCCAGAGGTAGGTGGCATGGCGTGTTCCAGGGCTGACAGGAAGTCCTCGTCCATCCACTGAGCTTCCTCACTGCCCTGTTCGCGGAGTGACTGTTGTTCTTCAAAGCGGGCACGCTGGTCGAGTGGGTCGTTGAGTTCGTAATAGTAAGCGTTGATAATTTCCGCGCCTTGCACGACCAACTGAACAGATGAACTCTTGGTTGGATCGGCTGGATTGGCTTTAGCTAATGGCTTGAGTTCGATTGGATAGTCAAAAACCCAGGTTGGCTGAGTAATAGCGGCGCGAGCCGTTTTCTTGTAGAGCTGATCGTAGAACTCGCCCATGCCAACGCAGCCTTTGAAGTCGATTTTTAGTTTAGCAGCTTTGATGGCGACGAATAATTCGGCCGACGAGTGAATAGTGTCGATATCGATGCCGCAAGCGTCGATGATGGCTTGACGGAAAGTGACTTTCTTCCATGGTGCGGTGAAGTCAATACTGCCCTCGCCGTATGGAACGACTAGGCCGCCAAAACTGGCGTTAACAATGGTGACCACGAGCTCTTCGAGCATGGCGACGAAAGAGTTTTTGTCAGCGTAGGCCCAGTAGAGCTCCATCATGGTGAATTCTGGATTGTGGGCGTAGTCGATGCCTTCGTTGCGGAAGCAGCGGCCAATTTCGTAAATCTTTTCGAAGCCGCCGACAACGAGACGCTTGAGGTAAAGTTCAGGCGCGATGCGTAAATAGAGATCAGCGTCGAGTGCGTTGTGGTGAGTAATGAAGGGACGAGCACTGGCGCCGCCGGGGATTGGTTGCAAAATAGGTGTTTCGACTTCCATGAAGCCACGCTCGTCAAGGAAACGACGCATGGTGGAAACGATTTTACTCCGAGTCTCAAAACGCTTACGCACTTCCGGATTGCTAATGAGATCGAGCTCGCGGTGGCGATAGCGCAATTCAACGTCTTGCAAACCGCTCCACTTGTCTGGCAAAGGTGAGAGTGCTTTAGCGAGAATGGTAAAGTTGCCGGCGAGCACGGAGCGTTCGCCTTTTTGGGTGACGTACATGCCGCCAGTAAAACCGAAGAAGTCGCCCACGTCGGCGTGATTGATAAAGAGTTGATATTGTTCGGCACCAACTTGATCTTCTTTGAGGACCACCTGCATGTCCCCCGTGCCGTCGACGAGGCGAATAAACGTGAGGCCACCCATTTGACGCAAGGCCTTAACACGGCCGACGATGGTGACTGAGGCGCCAGCGGCTTCAAGCTCCGCAAACTGACCGACCACGTCGGCAATAACATGAGTCCGCTCGAGTTCGGCGGGATATGGCTCAATCCCCTGCTCACGCAAGCTAGCCAAACGGTCTCGACGCATTAATCCTTCATTTCCTAATTTGGCATCTCCAGACATAAGCAAAACGCTAGCTATACAAAAGCACTTCTCGCCCAATTTTACGGGAAAGAAGTGCTTCTGTAAAGCCGAGATTTGTGGCTAAGCGATAGCGATTATCTCGTAAGTGACTTCGCCGCCCGGGGTGGTCACGCTCACTTTCTCGCCGAGTGCCTTGTTCATGAAGGCAGCGCCGAGTGGCGAAACATTGCTGATTTTGGCTTCCATGGGGTTGGCCTCGCTCTCGCCGACCAATTGGTAAGTCTTCTCGACGGCACCCGCTTTGACGGTGAACTTAGAGCCCAAGCCGACCATACCGCCCACCTTATTGTCCACAATCACGGCCGTGGAAATCATGTGCGTCAAGTCGACAATGCGCATTTCGTTTTGGGCTTGCTGTTCTTTAGCGTCGTGATATTCAAAATTTTCCGAGATATCACCAAGTTCCTTAGCATCACCAATCTTACCGGCAATAATTGGGCGAATATTTTTAATACGATCAATCAACTCAGCCTTCATGTCGACGAGGCCGCTAGCTGAAATGTAACAAACGTTGGGATTGGACATACTGCTGTTTTAACTATTTCTCTTGGTAGAACGAAAGCCGCTCCGCTAAAAGCGGAACGGATTTGTTTGATAGTTCTATGATAGCAGATGAGGTGAGGGAGTCAAGCTACTATTATTTAAGTTTTCTTGGTGCGCAAATGACAAAGGCCACAACAAGTCCGAGCAGACTAATTAGTAGACCCTTGATGGACGCGACACTTTGCCAAAATTCAACCGCAAAAAATGATACACTCACCTTTTGACCGACTACAAAATCCTGAAAATCTGCCAAATGACCCTGAAGATAATCGTTGAGATAATAATCAAAGATTAGTTTCTTCGCAATTATAATAGCTAAGAAAGTCAGAATTAAACTGATTATTTGTAATCGACGGCCCTTCTTTTTACCCGATCCGAAATGAACCGCTAAACCGATCCAAAGTCCTAAGCCAATAGCGAGATAGCCTATTTCTAAACCCGTCCAGATGGCTACAAAGTACCAAACAGCACTACCAACTGCAGCCGCAAGAACTCCCCAGGTTATAGCTCTGACGATATTTGAGTCCTGTGTTTCGGCTAAAAAATGTTGATTGACTTTTTCTTTGCACTCTAAACAAAGCTTAGTACTTAATTGGCTTTTCATGCCTGGAGCAACGAACTTTTCAACAGTACTCCCCGTTTGGCAGATTGCGCATTCGTTGTCAGCGGTTAGACTGGACTCGACAGATTTTTTAACCATATTACTTTTTTAACTCCCATTATTACTAAGCCAGTAATACTTAGGTAGGGGTTCGCCAACTTCTTTAATTAAGAGGTCCCAAAATCTCTCACCGCCACCATTCATAAGATTTTTGTCGATAGTCAAATCAATTAAACGCCATAAACTATCCTTTGGGTAGTTAGTGATATTTACTCTTGATTTTTTTAGGCTAGGATTGCTTATGCCGAATTCAAGATAGTTTACCTGTGCCTGTATCAATGTGACTTTGTTAGGTCCGATAGCC
Source organism: uncultured Gammaproteobacteria bacterium (assembly GCA_964355955.1). GTDB lineage: Bacteria > Patescibacteriota > Patescibacteriia > UBA9934 > UBA9934 > UBA11707. The sequence continues at coordinate 17,203 of CAYHFQ010000002.1, read as the reverse complement.
CTGTCAGGATGGTTATAAGAGACCAGGTCATCGTGCCATGAACAAATATCACAAATTTCATCTGAACCAAGAGCCTCATCGAAAGTCATATACCCACAACATGGACAAGTGTACTTCATAATATTTATCTGATGATTCATCCACCATTGTTTTAATTTGTTTATAATTTTCATAGTTAAGTTAGTTTAGTAGTGACGGATCTTGCCATACGTCCTCATATTCCGAAGTAATAAGGAATCTTGTCCCAGGAGGAAGCCCAAGATATTTGCCGATTAAAGGGTTCCATTCATTTATATGTTTAACGTGAACAGGAACAAGGAATGCGGAATCTTCCGTCCACTCTTCACCAGTCCAGATATACCACCCAGTCGTATCTCCCTCCTGTTTATGACGAAGACCATTAATTGATAACAATCTTTCTCGTACGTTTTGTGAAATACCGATTTTTAGATTCTCAGCTGATTCCACTTAAGGTAGTTGATATTTCTCACAAATTTCTAATTGTTCTTTATTGTTTATCATAGCTTCCAACCCAGATCTTCCAACTTCTCGACTGTCTCTGCTGCTGTCTTGGCAATTACTACCCAAGGCTCATAAGTCGTCATGTCTGCTGGAATTGAATTTTCGTTTTTATAGTATTCATCTGCGAATGCACGAAATGACGCATGGAACGGTTCTATAATTTCCCACTCTTCAATACTTATCTCACCCGCCTTAATTAGCTCATCGGCTCCATGGTTGAATATATCATCAAACCATTCGGCGATAAATTCCGTTGGTGTTATATATGAAGTGGTTAAATTTTCGGTCCACTCTTTATGTTGCATTGCGAGATCTTGGTACTGATTAAGTAAATTGAAAATGTGCTTTCTGATATAGTTCATAATTATTTGATTGTTTTAATTGGAAAGTGCGTAGCTGCGTTATCTGAATTAATTCTTTTAGATGAATCTAGATAGCCTCCGTTTACTTGATGTCTCATATATGGAGCCTGACTCACCGTGTGGGGACTGCTTTTGTTTCCCGGCATTAGCCTAATATTTTCTCTTGTGTCGTTTGGATTTGTATAAATATACCCTCCCCCACGCTTAGATTCTTCAACCGTCCAATGAGAAGGTATTGTTGTTCTGCCGTTAACAGACTTACCCGAAGCGTTTCCCAAATTCTGACCACCGCCTCTACCGCTCATAACTCCAAAATTCACAGCCGCTCCTCCAGCTGCAGCACCGATATCTAGCGCAGCGAGAGCCGTAGTGACAGTTCCATACACAACCCCATAACCCACATGAGCTAACCCACCGACAGTTACCCCGTTACGCCCCATGTTAGAAGCGGCGTCGCCTGCTCCAAGGGTGATGAAATTATAAGCGCTGTTGGTTGCTGGAGCAATTACTCTGTTATTGGCTCTGATCATCGAGTCAGCAATTCGACCGAAACTATTACCAGCACGATTTACGAAATCCCAGAATGAGTTACCGTCTGGATCGACGAATCGTAGTGGGTTGTTCCTGGCGTATGAGTAGGAATTTAGTGCCTGCGAGTCTTTTAATATGCCGTTATCTACACCGATGGCGAGGAAGACGTTATCTTGGCTTAGGAACCTACCAAAATTCGCAGAATAGTAACGTGCTCCGTAGTAATAGAACCCAGTATCCTTGTCTACTTGCTTGCCAGTGAATTTGTTCGAGTTAACATAGCCGGTTGTTCCACTCGTCTTCTGAATACTGCCGTACGGTGAGTAGATGGTGTACTCGAGGGTGGCGCCGGAGGAGTCGGTGTCGACGTGTTCGCCGCCCAAGTGATCATGGTGGTGATAGGCGATGGTGGAGGTTGAAGTGCTAACTTTGTATTTTGAAGTCGCGACCATGCCGTAACCAGGTAATGGGATCTGACGATCGTGGGTGGTGCCGGTGTAGGAGTAGTATTCGTTCGGGTAGATGAGGGTGAGGCTGCCGTTGATTTGGCTGACACGATTGCCGTCCGCGTCGTAGGCGTAAGTGACAGTGACGGAGGGGCCGGTACGGGTGGATTGTGTCATTTGGTTACGCCAGTTCCAGGTGTTGGTCCAGACGCCTTCGTTGGTGGTATTGCCGTTATTATCGTAGGTGAAGGTGCGGGTACCCATGGTGGTGACGGCGTGCGGGTTGGCGTAGTTGCGGGAGGAGCTGATTTAATGCCGTATTAAATTATAAAAAAACTTATAAAATTAACAATCTATATATTTATATTTGGCTCTGGAGTAGTTGGCCGATCTGGATATTTCTTCTTTCCTTCAGCATCGAACAACCCATCTAATCTTTCAACTTCAGAAGTTAGCATTGTCCAGAAGTCAGGCCAGACGTTAAAAATTTCGGATGCATATTTTTGAGCACACCGATAAACTTTACCAGAATCGGAATCAACGAATAGAGAGGATCCGTCGTAGCCATATCCACCTATAAATAAATAAGAGTCCTTAGCATCTCTTGGACGTTCATAAGTATTAGGCTCAATAAGACTAAATGGCTGCCAGGCTCCAGCGATGTCACGCGCATAATTAGTCCGTAATCCATCAAGGCTAATTGCATCAGAATATACGTGAAGTCCATTTGTCTGTCGCAAAAAATCTCTATAATTATTAGGTATTTTCCTATTAATATGATCCTCCAACAAAGCAATACCCTCCTCTCTAAGACCACCCGGTACAATATGGAGTCGGGCTAGAGGAGCGATATGCGGAACTCTGCCAATTAACAAAGTTCCGTCATCTAATTTTTCTGTACCTAAAGTTTCAGCTTTTCTTAGAATTGGCATTATCGTATCTTGAATATTCATACTATTAACGATTAAGTAATTTACCAACGGTTTTATTAAGCCAACTACCACCATGCTCAGCTAAATGCTCATCCCGTGTCAGAAATTTAATATTATTGGCAATTCCAGCTAATAATGGGCTGCCGTTCACACTGTTAATATGATGTCCTTCATAGCCGGATACCTTGCCTTTTCCTAATAATTCAGAAGTTTGAGATTCGCTCCAGCGTCGAGTACCTGTACCTGTTTTAGTCACTGCTTCACGTTCTGCCTTCCAAGCATTCTTTACTGCCGATTTCCTCTCTGCGTTTAATGTCGCTTTGGTGACCCGAGCGGCTTCGCCTGCTCTAATTACTCCTTCAGCTGCTTTAGTTGTGGCTGTTATACCATGTGCTGCTACTCCAGCACCCGCAGGCACACCAGGAATAATGGTGCTAATTGTATCGAGAGCCAAGAACCCCACATCCGCTGCCATTGTGCCAATTCCAGCACCTGCTTTATTATCGCTTAATAAGAAGCCTATGTCGATACCGAGAATGGCGATATCGCCAAAGCCACTAAAGAAATTGCCATCTGGATCGACGAATCGTAGTGGGTTGTTCCTGGCGTACGAATAGGAGTTCAGTGCTTGTGGATCTCGTAAGTGGCTGTTGTCGTCGCCAACTGCCAAAAACACATTATCCTCGCTGAGGAAACGCCCATAATTCGCAGAGCAATACCTTGCCCCGTAGTAGTAGAACCCGGTGTCCTTATCTACTTGCTTGCCGGTGAATTTGTTGACGTTGAGGTAGCCCGAGGTGCCAGAGGTTTTCTGAATACTGCCGTAGGGCGAGTAGATGGTGTACTCGAGGGTAGCTCCGGTGGAGTCGGTGTCGACGTGTTCACCGCCCAAGTGGTCGTGATGGTGGTAAGCGATCGTCGATGTTGAAGTTGAGACCTTGTACTTTGATGTCGCGACCATGCCGTAGCCAGGGAGTGGAATCTGGCGGTCGTGGGTAGTGCCGGTGTAGGAGTAATATTCGTTCGGGTAGACGAGGGTGAGAGAGCCGTTGACTTGGCTGACACGGTTGCCGTCGGCGTCGTAGGTGTAGGTGACTGTGACTGAGGGACCACTCCTTGCCGACTGCGTCATTTGGTTCCGCCAGTTCCAGGTGTTAGTCCAAATGCCTTCGTTGGTGGTATTGCCGTTGTGGTCGTAGGTGAGAGTGCGCGTACCCATGGCCGTGACGGCGTGCGGGTTGGCGTAGTTGCCAGTGTCCGTGCCGCCGTAGGTGCGGGAGGGGCCTTCACCAACCAAGATGTTGCCGGTGGCACCATAGCTCCAGGTTTTGCTGTAAGCGAGTGTTGAGTCTGTGCTGGTGGCAGTGGCGGCGGTTAAGCGGTAGAGATCGTCGTAAGTGTAGGCAATAGTGTCCGCAGCGTAGAGACTGGAAGTGTCGGCGATTTGGCTGATGTCGCCAGCTGCGTCGTAGGTGTAAGCAAAATTCTGAATGTTATTGCTGCCGCTCGTACTGACTAGGTTGGATAAGCGGTAGAGGTCAGCGGCGTTGTAGGTGAAGGCGGTGGTGACACCGTTGCCGTTAGTGAAGCTGCTGATTTTGCCGTTTGGGGCGTAGACCACGCTGCTAGCTGGAGTGGCGTTGCCGGAACTGACGATGTCCGTGAAGTCGACTTGGCTGACGCGACCAGCGGTGCCGAGAGTAAAAGTGGTGATGGCGCCGTCGGGATAGGTGATAGTGGCTTGATTGCCCTGCAAGTCGTAAGTGTAACTGGTGGCGTAGGTGTTGCTGCTAATAGTTTTTGCTTCAGTGGCAGTGCGGCCGAGGGCATCGTAAGTGTAAGCGGTGGTGGCTCCCCCGGTGACTACGGTTTGGCAGAGGCGACCAACGCCAAGTGTGCAACTATCGTAAGTGTAAGTTATTTCTGTGCCGGAGGCTGATGAGGCGTCTTCGGTGGTTACGCGATTGAGGACGTCGTAGATGTAAGTGGTAGTAATACCGTTCGGGCTATAGGAAATCGCTAGGTTGCCTACAGCGTCGTAAGTGTAGGTCCAAACGCCAAACATGGTATCTGTTGCGACATGTAGGTCTTGCGCCGTTAGACGTCGACCCAAGCCGTCATAGCTAAAACCACGCACAGCGCCATCGGCATCCGTCAAACTGTACAGGCGACCGAGTGCGTCCCAAACGTAAGTTGTGGTATAGCTGACAGCCCCCTTGTGCTCGACGACCACGCTCAAGTTGCCGTAAGCGTCGTAAGCAAAATTCTTGGTGTTACTGAGAGCATCGGTTTCGGTGACGACCCAATCTTCGTAGGACTTGCTCGACGTGCCTTCCACGTTGGTTGAGGCAGTGACGCGGCCGAGGGCGTCGTAAGCGAGAGTTTGGTAAAGCGTCGTGTCTGTGGTCGGCGTAGTGTAAGCCGAGCCAGTTGAGGCGTAAGGCAATGTGGTACTAGCGACCTGGCCGAGTTCGTTATAGAGCGTATCGGTGATGTCGAACGTGCTGGTACCCTCGGCTTCCACACGCTGCTGAATGACGCGACCTAGGCCGTCCGAATACACGTAGGTCTCGCGATTAGTCGAGCTATTATAAGCATCGGTCTCGTGGACCATGGTCGGTAAGGTCGAGTCGTCATAATTGAAAGTCTTGCTAGTGACCGAGCCGCTGCTGCCGATAACTGGTTGAGAAGTTGTTAGAGGGCGATCAAGCGCGTCGTAAGTAGTGGCGAAGACTCCCCCATTAGAGTCCGTCGTCGTTAAGACTTGGCCCGATGAGTAATCGTAAGTGTAAGCCGTGGCCTGGCTTAAAGCATTCGTCTGGGTGGCTGTGTAGAGATTAGCCGAGTCAGGTGTGAAGGTGGTGGTGTTACTCAAAGCATCGGTTTTAGTGGCGAGTAAACCGTAGCCGTCGTAAGTATAGGCGGTATTAACGAAGCTACTGCCAGCTGTCCAATGCGCTTCGGTCGTCAGATTGCCGAGCGTGGCGGTACCGAGGCTTGAGCTATCGTAATAATATTTTGTTTCCTGAACGGTAGAGCCAGCGTTGTTTTTGACCAGCTCATCGTCGACGAGGCCACACAGACCGGTCGAGAAACTGGCGTAAGTGTAATCTGTGATCCGGGTGTCACTGGCAGAATCTGTAAACGTGCCAGCGTCAACGCCGGTGACTCTCCCCCACTCTTTCTTTTCGGTTAGATTACCAGTTGAAGTATCATAAGTGTAGCTTGTGGCTAAGTCCGTGTGGTCACTGTCCGCGTCATAGCGGAGTTCAAGCGTTTGGTTCTCGTAAACGAAGGTTCGACTATAGCCGAGGTCGACACTGGTGAACGAATGAATGACAGTGCGGAATAGATGGCTGGCGTCGTCATAGCTTTCTTCGCGATACATTTGCCAGAGTTTGCTGACGTCGTCGCTACTTTCGCCCTGGGTACTATTGGTGGCGTTGCCCTGGTGATAATAACGCTTAGTGACTTTGCCACTAGCGTCAGTGATGGTGACCATACCGAAGCCAGCGAACTTGCGGTCATACTCACTGGCGTAGTAGTAATCGCCATCCGCGAAGTCGTAGCTAGTGGTGGCAGTGTGGCCTAGGCCGTCGTCGACAGTTTCAGTCGCAACAACGGATAGTGGGAACGAGAGGTCGCCACCCACTGTGATTGAGGGTTGGTAAGTGACGGAAGTTGAAGCACCAGTGCTGGTGGTGACAGTGGTAAGTTTATCGCTGAACGTGGGACTGGCGAGGTAGAGATTTTCTTGTAAAGTACTAATATCACGAGAACGAATAGTATCATCCAGTCCGTCACCGTTGATGTCTTCTTCACGAACACCGACATCAAAACCGTTAATCGTATACGCTAATGGAGCTTGATAGGACGCATCTTCTGTCCAACCAGTACCATTTCCGTTATTAATGTAGACATCTTTATAATCAGTTCCGGAATACGAACGGAAGTAGACAATGTCGGTCAACCCGTCTCTATTAACATCTAGATAGCGAACACCGTTATCCGCGAAATTACTTAAAATTACAGCAACAGGTACGGAGTAATTTGTATCTTCGCTCCATCCTGTACCATTTCCGTTATTAATGTAGACCGCTTCGTCGATAACCGATGAAGAGCCGGTGTATCTAGATTTTACTAAATCAAGCAACCCATCCCCATTAACATCGAGCTGACGAACTCCCATGTCGTACAAACCAGAAGTCACAAACTGTATAGGTACCACATAACCAGTGTCCTCGGTCCAGCCGGTACCGTCACCATTATTAATATAAACTGCCGTCGTCATGCCATCTCGACTGTAGACTAAGTCCTGCATACCGTCTCCATCTGCATCTATAATGCGCACACCAAAATCTAAACCACTGCCGTCGTTGGTAAAAGCAATTGGTACAGCAAGCGTCGTATCCTCCGTCCAGCCAGTACCGTCACCATTGTTTAGATAAATTCCAGAAGCTACATTGCCGCTAGAATCAATATGTGAAGAGATTAAATCCTGTTCGCCATCGCCATTCAAATCAAATACTCGGACGCCTGTATCCTTTCCTAAAGAATTAGCGAACTGCAACGGTACGGTAATACTGGTGTCCTCTGTCCACGTATTGTCGCCGTTGTTAATATAAACAGTGCGAGTAGTACTTTTCGACTTCACCATGTCTGGCAAAGCGTCGCCGTTGACGTCGAAGAAATAAATGCCGAGGCTGCCAAGACTAGTGCCAGCAATAGGTTCTGGTAAGCCGCCAAAACTCGTGTCTTCCGTCCATGAATCCGTGTTGGCAGAATAGTCAAAAGTAGTAGCTGGTTTGGTAATTATTGATGAGGTCGCTTCGTCGGTGGCGGTTTCCGTGATAGTTGAGAGTAGTGAACGAATGTCGTTGCTACCAGCGATGTAGGCTAAGGCGTAATTACGAATAGTGGAGCTATTCTCGGTGACGTTGATGGCGCTGATGCGATAAGAGGTTTTGACAGAGAAACCAGTGGCGAAAGAAGTGACCGCGTCGCTGCGGCTCTCCAGAGTGAAGTTAACAGCAAAAATGCCAGCGGTGCTACCGTGACCGGTGTAGGTGATAGATGAGGGATAAACTTGGCCAGCGTCTTTGGAGTAAGTGTAAGCGATGAAGTTATCGTTGGTGTCTCGCATCTCGGTTAAGTACCAACGGAAGACGTGCGTGGTGTCGGTATTGCTAACGATTTGAGCTGAGGTGTCTGCGGCAAAAGTGTAGATGGTGCCCTGCTTGTCCGTGACTGTCCACGACTCGTCGGAATTGTAGACGTAAGCGAGGAAGGAACCATCGTCGACCTTGGCGCCGTATGTGCCGTGCGTGGCGTCGGTTAAAGAAATGTCTTCGAGGTCGCCGGAAAGTGATGAGGTAAAGTCGTGACTAGTGTAGAGGTCATCGGTGCCGTGGGTGGCTATGCGTTCGATGGTTGGGAGATTCAGCAACCAGCCGTAGCCGGCGAGGTTGGCGTTATCGCTATTACTGCTACTGTAAGATAGACCGAGGCTGGGCTGAAGACCATTACGGCCAGGAGGTAAGGTGATGGGGTAAGTATACGAAAACGCACCGGTGCGCATGTCCGGTGCGAGTTTGATTTGATTTTTGACCACAAACGGCGAGCTGTCTTGATCTGTGACTGTAGCGAAAGTGGCTGATGGTAAAGCCAATAAGCCAAGCCCTATGATACCGATAAGACCAAACAGCCAGCGTGATGGCAAAATGCGCATAGGACAGTATTTAAACTGCTTCAGTATTATCATGCGTAATTTTGTTGGTCAACGAGAGCCGTGGATAACTTCAGCGGGGCATGGTAACCCCGCCTATTTGCGAATGATCATCCCGCTTATTTGCGGTCCGCAAAGTACCATTCTAATATCTCCCGGCTGATGGGAATTGCCAGCGCCGCATTGCCGCCTTCTTCAATGACAGTGGTAATCGTTATCTCTGGATCATCGTACGGCGCGAAACCGGTGAACCAGGAATGTGGTGGTGAAGAGTGCGACCACTGGGCGGTACCAGTTTTACCGACCACAGCGACAGGTACGCTCTGCATGGAGCTAGCTGAGCCATTGGTGACTGTTTGGCGCATGGCGTCTTTAATGACTTGGGCGACTTCGCTTGAGACAATACGTGTCTCTGGCAAGTCGAGGCCGAGTTCGAGGTGTGGGGTTTCGAGCACACCGTCGTTAGCAAAGACGGAAGTGGCGCGAGCGATTTGGACGGGCGTCACTAAGAAGTCGCCCTGACCGATCGAGACATTGTAAGTGTCGCCGATGTACCACGGCTCGCCAGTGGCCTCGAGTTTTGCAGCGGGGCTTGGCAAAAAACCGTTGCCCTCCCCTGGCACATCAAGGCCGCTCACAGTTCCGAAGCCGAAAGTGGCCGCCCAGGACATGAGCCGGTCGATACCCAAGCCTTTAAACGTATCGTAGCCACCGCCGATCATGTAGAAAAAAGTATTCACGCTGTCCGCAATGGCGTGGTAGACGTTAGTGAGGCCGTGGCCACCTGGCCGCCAGTCGGGAAAGAAGCGGTTGCCGATCTGCAAGCCACCAGTTGAGATGACGGTGGTACTTGGGGTGATGATGCCCTCGGTTAAAGCGGCCGCAGCATACATTGGCTTAATGGTACTGCCCGAGGGGTACTCCCCCGCCGTGGCCCGTGGGAAGAGCGGATGATCGGGGTCGTTGAGAAGTGCGTCGTAATTAGTCTGACTAATGCCATCCGTAAAAAGATTGGCGTCATAGGCTGGCCACGAAACTAAGGCGAGAATCTCCCCATTCTTCGGATTCATGACGACGACGGCCCCACGCGAGGCCACGGTACCCTTGAGCCTCCCCGCCATGACCTGTTCAATATGCTGCTGCAAGTTGGCGTCGATAGACAACGTCAAACGGGCGCCATCAACTGGGTCCTGCTTAGCCACCGTGCGCAAGTATTTGCCCTGGGCGTTGACCTCGAGCGTTTCGTAACCGTTCGTACCACGTAATTCCGCCTCATGCGTCGACTCCACGCCCTGCTTACCAATCTTGTCGTAAGGTTGGTAGCCATTCTTTTTCTCTGCTGCGTAATCTTCCGCATTCATGACGCCAGTGTAACCCATGACATGCGAGAGCGATGGAATGGCGTTGGTAACATAAGACCGTTTGGCGTCGAGCATCAAGTCGATACCCACCACGTCGCTATCATGCACAGCAAAAGCTAAGGCCTGCTCATACGGCACGTTCTCCATTAGCTCAAAGGATGAAGCGGCATGACCAGTTTCGTAGGCTGCTGTCCAGGCCAAAGCGTCGCCACCAAGCTCAGAAGCTACCTCCGCAAACAAACTATTGCGAGCTACTTCTTTCTTTGGCAATTCGGCTGGTCGGGCGATGAGTGTAAATGACGGGATATTCTTAGCGAGGATGACGCCGTCCCGATCCGTAATCAAGCCACGTTTGGCTGGCAAGATGTGTGTGCGACCACGGTTCGACTCGGCAATGGCACGATAGTTGGCGCCTTGGATGATTTGGAAATAACCAGCACGAGCTAAAAAGAATCCGAGTAAACTGAGGGTCAAAATAATTCCAAGTTTGTAACGTTTGGCTGGAATGACATTACCGACAAAAGCCCGAACAGGTTCACTATCGACGCGGCCACGACGACCAACTACTTCCGTCATAGCAATGTCCGACGAGCTGTCTGACAGCACGCCCAAGTCGTCGTTTAGCAAGGTACCGAAAGGCGAAGGAGATTTCATACTAGCGGACAACGAAGGTTCGTAAGGTCCAGCTGCGGAGGGAGACTATAGCCATGAAGCCAAGGTAGAGGCAAAGTTGTAAAAGTACAAAAAAAGCTAAGAGGCTGGGTAGCAAAGTAGACGGTAGCGGGGTAGCTGAAAATATTACCGCCAAGAGCGCACCAAACAGGACAGTTAAACTATAAGTGAGGCCAGTAACTAACCCGAGACCCATGAGAGCGTAAACGGAACGGGTGGCGAAAACTCGGGTAGCGAAAATAACGGCGACTAGGGTGGCAATGATGGTTGGCCAAAGTGTGTAGGGTGCAACGTGATCAATAGTCATGAGTAAACTACCGAGCAATAACCAGGCCACACCAGGCCCAACTCCCTCACGCTGGAGTACCAACAAGCCGGTGATTAACACGAGTGGTGTGTAAGTTAGGGGGAACGGCAAAGACGGCACAATGCCTATAGCCATCAGCATGGTCAGCGCAAAACCTATGGCGAGATAAATGGCCTCGCGCATATTAAAAAGTTGGACTTAAGACAAGCACGTTGGTCCAGGTACGGTCATCATAGAGTGGCTCGATTAAGGCTTCTAGAAAAGGCGCCGTCTCCACGCTAATAACGCTCGTCACCAAACCGATGACGATGTTAGCCGGCAAACCCCCAGCTAGGCCGGACGTGACGACCACGTCGCCTTCATGGACGTTAGCATCGAGCGGAATGTACTGCATGCGGAGCACCGTACCCTCCTGCCCTTCCACCAAACCGATAGTGCGGTCGCTATTTATAATCATGGCGGGAATACTACTGGCTTGACTGTGGACTAGGCGGACTTGAGCTGAACCATTAGCCACGCTCGTGACTACGCCGAGTAGGTGCCCATCCGCAATGGTGACGGCACTGCCGCTCACTACGCCGTCGCTGCTGCCCTTGTCGATAGTTAATTCGGATGTCTCAGGCAGCGATCGAGTGACGATGCGAGCTGCCACTCCTGTGACGTGGGACTCGGCTACATAACCGAGCATAGCTTCTAGCTCTTTGATGTTCTTCGCTTCGTCACTTAAACCAGCTACCTGTGTTGTGGCCAGCGCGAGCTGAGTGGTACAGACGTTTAGCTTAGAATTAGTCGAAGATTCGGAACTTGTCACACGAGAAATGATGCCCCCAATACCCGTACCTAAAACTACGAAGCCGTGTTCAACCCGCGCCAAGACTCGACCAACTGGCGGAATAGCGCGCAACAACAAATAGCCGAGGACGATGGCGACAAAAATACCGGCTGTGCGCAAGCCGTAACCCGTCTTCGTGATTCTCGATTGACGAAGCATACTCGCTTAGTTAGCGGACGGCGTCGTGACCGGTGGCAGGCAAGGCTATGTCCTTGAGGAGTAACGGCTGGTCGAGCAAGAGGCCAGCGCCGCGCACCGTGGCCGTCATGGGGTCTTCGGCAATACGTACAGGGATGTCCACCTCCTTACTGATGCTGCGTTCAATACCGCGGAGTAATGCTCCCCCGCCGGTCAGCACAATACCGCGCTCGTAAATGTCGGCCACAAGTTCTGGTGGCGTAACTTCAATCGTCGCTTTGATATTTTCGATAATGACTTTGACGGATTTGTAGATGGCTTCACGCACTTGGCCTTCATTGATAATGACTTGTTTAGGCAAGCCTGTAACAAGGTCACGACCACGCATTTCGATTTCGAGCCGGTTGCCGGTATCGACCGTGCTACCAATCCGCATCTTGACCTGTTCCGCCACTTTGTCGCCAGTCAAAATGTTAAAGACATCACGAGCGTAGGTGATAATATTTTTAGTCATTTCGTCGCCAGCTACCGTGAGCGACTTCCAGGTGACGATGCCGCACAGTGAGATGACAGCAATCTCCGTAGTGCCGCCGCCAATGTCGACAATCATGTTGCCGATGGAGGCTTCGATCGGCAGACCAGCACCCAAGGCAGCAAGAATTGGTGACTCCACCAAAGACACTTCGCGAGCACCGGCTCCAATAGCGGCGTCTTCCACAGCTTTGCGTTCAACCTCTGTAATTTCGAGTGGCACACTCATCACAATGTGTGGACGGGGCACGATAGTGAATGATTCCTGGTGAATGGTGTCGACGAAATATTTAAGCATTTTCTCTGTCACTTCGAAGTCGGAAATAACACCCTTGCTGAGTGGTCTGGTGGTAATAATATGCGGTGGCGTTTTACCCACCATGTCTTTAGCAGCGTGACCGACGGCCAGAATTTGATTGGTGCGGGTGTTGACGGCAACGATGGATGGCTCGTGCATGACAATACCCTTCTCCTTAATGAAAAGGCGAGTATGCGAAGTACCAAGGTCAATAGCAATGTCGCGCGAAAAGCGACCGAAGAGTCGGTTGAACATATCAGCTCACACTTTACTACGCTTCACGCTTCCCTGCTAGGAAGAAAAATTCGACTAAGGTTACCAAAATAACGAGCAGTAAAACTGTCCACACCGTGAGCAAATCGCGGGCCGAGAGGAAAAGTGAGATGAGGAGTAGGACGGCAAAGAAGATAGCTTGGCGGAGCGACCGGGCCACGGCCTGGCCGACGTCGGCACCAGCGGCTTGGCGCTTAACACGAATCAGGGTACCGATGATGGTAAATAGCCCGACAGCAGCCGCACCTAGGGTTATGTAGAGGCTCGCAAAAGCCAGTAAGCCAGCACTGACAGGGTCGATCATGAGTAGCACAATGACCGCCGAGGTGAGAGCGGCGACAGTTCCGGCTAACAATGAGAGGAGATAATCGCGTAAATTCATAATGGTTCAGGAGCCAGGTTCAAGACTAGCGTCATTATACCACTCTTGGCCGCTCAAGCGAGTACGGAGAGCTAGAAAAGATTTATTGGGAAAATCTTGTTGAATGGCCTGACGCAATTGTGGCAGTAGTCCCTGCACGGCGTGACTAGCGGCAGCGTGACGACAAGCCACCACCAACTCGTCATTTTTGTAGGAGATGACGTAGACGTCGTTCTTAAGCGGTGAGTTGATGATGAGCTCGGCCAGGATGACGTTGGCACGTTGCACGATCATGGTGGCGGTGACGGATTGCTCGATGCCGTGGCGTTTCAAGAATGACGTGGCGAGGAAGTTGCTAATGTCTTGCATGCCCATATTTACGAAGCGTTGAAGTCACAGATATCCTTAAAGTCGCAGAACTTGCAGGTGTGCTGACTTGGCTCTGGGGCGAAGTTGCTGACCTTGATGGCGCTCATGAATTCGGTAATGTCGTCGATGAGCTTGGCCTTGTCCTTCTCTGTCGCCTCAAAGCTGACAGTTGAGTTATCTTCCAGATAATAGTAAGTGAGTTTGATGTTGGCGGGGGCGTCGGGGAAACACTGGGCTACCGCCATAGCGTACAGCACCAACTGGCGTTTGTCGTCCCAAGCTAAATCTTTAATGGTTTTAGCGCCGCCAGTTTTGTAGTCGACAATTTCCCAACCGTCGGCTGTCTGGTCGATACGGTCAATGCGACCTTTGAGCGTGACATCGAGTACTTTGAGCGTGAAGCCGGCTTCGAGATAGATTGGTTTGGGTTGTTGCTCGATTACCTGTTTATGAAAAGTCACCAACGATGATCGGCCGCCAGAGCGATATTCTTCTCGTTGTTCGTCGCTCTCGTACCATTCGTCAATCCATTGCTCGTCGAAGAGTTTGAGGAGGTCGACTAGCAGCGGTACCTTGGCCGAAGCTCCTGACGGCAATAGAGACTCCATAAAATGCTGGAGTGTATTGTGCATGGACTTGCCGTAGCTCATTTGGTGACGGCCGAAGATTGGCACGTGCAAGACGTGGGCGAATTTGTATTGCAATGGGCATTTGGCGAAGGCAGTGATTTGGGTGAAGCTGAGTTTTTCTGGAACTTTGTAAACGAAGGGGGCGGTGTCAGTGACTGCAACCGAACCGCCGAGAACGTCCTTTTCCTTCTGACCGGTTTTAATCGTGGCGGGGTCGACGAAGCCGAGCTCGATTAGATAGCGCGAAGGTTTTTTGTAGCGGACGCCACCGTAATCGTCAGCTGACATGAGATAGAGACCTTCTTTGGCCCGGGTCATGGCGACGTAAAAGAGGCGGCGTTCTTCGCGGTGATGTTCTTCACTTGACCAGTCTTCGTTGACGAGGCCCGGCGGGAATGAGAGCGAGGTGCCGCGAGCCTGTGAGGGGAAACGCTGCTCGACCAAGTTGACGACGAAGACAAAGCGGAACTCCAGGCCCTTGGCACCGTGCACGGTCATGATATTAACGACGTCTGGACCTTCTTCCACATCATGCGGCAAGGCGCCACTTTCACCGGCCGCGCGTTCATGAGCGAATTCTTCGAGGAAATTATGAACGCTCTTGTCAGCGTTACCTTCCGCAAAACGACGGAGGCGCTCGAGGAATGACTGCATCAGCTGATACTCTTCACGCTGTTGGCGTTCACCCAAACGAGTGGTGTCACCGAGCAAGCCGGTACGCTTGAGGACTTCGACGTAGAGTTCAGTGACCGGTTGACGCTTGGCCCTGGAGCGGAGGTCGTCGAGGATATCTAATATTTCGCGAGCGCGCTTTTTACTGTCCTCACTAATATTCGGCAACAGTTCGCAGCTAGCGAGAACCTGCCAAAGCGTGGTGCCACTTTTGCGGGCGTGCATGGTGAGTTCGACGATGTCGCGCTCCGGCAAGCCAAGACGAGGATGGCTCAAGATACGATAAAGCGACGGGCTATCGTGGGGTTGGTCGACGGCGCGAAGGTAGGCTAAAGCGTCGAGAATAATTGGTTTAGTATAAAGTCCGGAAAGCGCCATGAAGCGATACGGAATGCCAGCGCGCTCGAATTCGAGAATGAAAGGATCTGCGGCGTCGTTACCACGGATGAGAATAGCAATGTCGTTCCAAGCGCAACCAGAGCCATGGAGGGCGAGGATGATTTCCGCGGTTTGGGCGATCTCGTCGGCGAGAGTTGGCAAGTGGAGGTGCTCAACAAAGCCCTCCATACCATTAGCGGCTACTAGCTGTTTGTTGAGCTGCTCGCTGGCTTCAAGGCGATGAGGGTTGTTGTTTTGAATGAGACTGTAAGCGTGGTCGAGAATTATTTTGCCGCTACGATAGTTATGCGTAAGAACGACGCGAGCGGTGTCCGGGAAGTCAGTACGGAAGTTGAGAATGTTAGCGAGTGCGGCGCCACGAAAACGATAAATAGCTTGGTCGTCGTCCCCCACTACGGTAATATTACGAACGGTGCCGGCGAGTAATTTTACGAGTTCGTACTGGGCGGTGTTGGTGTCCTGAAATTCGTCGACCACGACGTACTTGAACTGCTCCTGATATTTTTTGAGGATATTAGGGCGCGTACGGAAGAGGGTTAGCGTTTGTAGAATGAGGTCGCCAAAGTCGAGTGCACTATTATCGGCGAGCAGTTGCTGGTACACGGCGTAACCGTCGGCCAGCTCGCGCATTTTTTGGCGTTCGAGGACCGACTCCTCGCTGTTCACCTCCACTTGCATCGCTAAATCTGGAAACTCGGCGTCGAGCTCGAGCTGGGCGACGCGAGCCTGGTACATAGCCGGCGTAACACCTTCGTCTTTGGCCCGAGAGTAATGCGTCAAAATTGTTTCGATAAATTTGGTTGGGTTGCCTTGTGGCGCAAAGTAGTCGAAATTGAAGAGGTTAAGATTTTTACGAACCAGCATCCAGGTGTCGACAGTGGTGAGGAGCTTGAACGTGTTGGCCAGGCCGATGTCGATGCCATAAGTACGCAACACGCGTTCGCAAAAGCCGTGGAAGGTGGCGATCCAGAGGTCGAGGTAACCGATTGGTAGCAGTTGGTCGACGCGCTCTTCCATTTCCGTAGCGGCCTTTTCCGTAAAGGTGAGGGCGAGAATTTCCTCCTGCTTAGCGAGACCGGACTCGATGAGCCAAGCGATGCGTTTGGTGATGACAGTGGTCTTGCCCGTGCCCGCCCCAGCAACAATCATGAGGGGTCCGGTGCCGTGCGTGACGGCGGTAAGTTGCTCGGCATTGAGGCCATCGAGGAGAGTACTCATACCCGGGTATTGTACAGGTAAAAGAGGAACTCGCGGCATGTGGATAAGTGGTCTACGTCAAAGGTATACGTTTGACGTAGACCAAAAAAAGAGGCTTTTAGGCCCCTTTTCATGTGCTGTTAATTTTTGGGGCTGCGGTGCTTGTGCTTGATGGCCACACGGTAACGAGCCAGTTCGCGCTCCAGGTGAGCAGCCGCGTCGGCAAAGCTGACAGCGTCCTTGTCCTTGGCAGCCACGAGAGCAGCCTCGGCAGCGGCCTTGGCGGCTTCGATGGCGACCAGTTCGAGTTCCTCCGAGCGTTCGGCCGTGTCCGCGAGGATGACAATCTCGTTGCCAGCCCGGACTTCGAGCAAGCCGGTCGAGACCGCGAGGAGTGTCATCTCGCCACCGACCATGGCCCGCATTTCGCCAGCCTTGAGCAAGGTAGCCAACGGGATGTGCTCCGGCAGCACGGTGATCTCGCCGTTCTCGGTCATGGCCGTCAAGGAGTCGACGTTGCCTTCGAAGACGATGCGCTCCGGGGTGACAATTTTTAGTTTTAATTGGTTCATATTTGATTTACCTTGTTCGCAGAACGCGAGACTCGGGGAGTCCCTTTCTTACTCGGTCGGGTGTTTTGACGATC
>CAYHFQ010000001.1:0-169961 GCA_964355955.1 uncultured Gammaproteobacteria bacterium | reverse complement strand
GCTTGGGCGCGCAGCTTGCGAGCACCCAGCGGGGTCCGCAGCGGCAGGACCCGACACAATATAGTCCCCGAGCCTTGGCCGAATCACCGAGTCTCGCGTTAACGAAAACGGCGAACAACGAGCCTTAGCCTAAGCGCGTCCCAACACCGCTTTCAACAAATAATCAGCCTCCAAATTAACACTCTCCCCCACTTTCTTTGCTCCTAAAGTCGTCAATTTAAGCGTCAACGGCAACAACCACACGCTAAATCTATCCTCCGTTGGATCACAAACGGTCAAACTAATGCCGTCTACAGCTACACTACCTTTATCCACAATATACTTCACTAAATTCGTCGGCACTGTAAACGTCAAATGCGTATTCTCCCCCTCGGTCACTCTTTCTACCACCTCGCCCAAACCGTCGACGTGGCCCAATACAAAATGGCCACCGAGTTCATCCCCCACCATCATCGGTGTTTCAATATTTACTAATGAACCGACTATTAGCTCCCCCGTCGTCGTCTTTTTCAGCGTTTCCTCCATTGCTTCAAAACTCAATTTCGAGCCGTCAATCTTAGTAATCGTCAAACAAGCGCCGCTCACCGCCACACTCGCCCCAATCACCGGCTTAGCAACCAGATCCTTTACATCAACGACAATTTCCCGGAAATTTTCCCTGTCATTAATCGCTACTACTTCACCTAATCCTTTAATAATTCCGGTAAACATAGTTATACCAATTACCGTTCTTGAAGATCGGCGAACTCATCCGGCAACGTCTCCCCCGGCGCAAACACCACTGGCTCATTACATACAGCCTTAATCGTCTCTAGCAATACAGGATACTCAGTCCCCGTAAAATGCCCCGCATCAGCCACCTCAACTAACTTCGCGTGCAGCACTTTAGCGTACTTCTCCGCATGGTCAAACGGAATTGTCTTATCATCTCGAGAATGAATTACCACGAACTTCGACGCCTTCCACATCAGTACCTCAAAATCGAGCTCACTCATGAAAAAGCCCCGGAATTGCTCGCTATTAATCATCCACGGCGTACTAATCAACACTACCGCATGCGGCGTCGTAAATGCTTCCGCCGCTTCCAAAAAGCGTAAAGTCGCAGCGCCCCCCAGGCTGTGACCGACAATCACCGTCTGGTCGTCGAGCGCCCCCACCTGCTCCAACAACGCCTTCGTCCATTCATCTCTATCCGGCGCCTCCACATTCGGTAAATTAACCGTCAGCACCTCATGGCCAAGCTTTCGTAACTCTTCGTACAACCACGGAAAGAAGTTAGAAGCTGACGTCGCCTTATATCCTGGAATCAAAATAATACGCATAATCAAAGCCACTATAATCTAATCCTTTAAAAAGCAGAAGACCCCCGCACTCGTTCGCACGAGCCGGGGGCTTGAAGAGGCAGCCGAGCTACTTGGGCTGATTGAGCGGCGTGTCAATCACCGACGGTGGTGCTTCGAGCATCCGCCGCAATCTCATCTCCTCCACGAGACACGCATTTTCCGCCTTGAGTCTCCTGTTCTCAGCCTCGAGCTCCACGTTGAGAGCATGCAAACCAGCGTCACGAATGAGCGCGTAGGCCAGCACCGCCTTGATCCGCGTCATGAACGGCGTGCCCTGCAGATAGATGTCATCGAGCAGGCCAACCAACACCAGCTCGAGCTCACGCCGGACTTTCGGGCCTCGTAGCAGATGCAAGCACCCGGCCAACAAGGTGACACTTCGACCGCGTAGTGTCATGCGCATCTCGGTCGCCAACGCGATCACTTCCTCATCCGTTATTGGCATCATCGGCGACGTAGCAGACGGATCTGAACTGAACATTGGAAACCTCTGGGTTGAGAGTTGGTTGTATCCGCAAAAGCGCGGACATAAAAATATACCTGAAAATCCAATCTTTGTACAGCCCCGAGCCCCCGCCGAGCCTTAACAAACCAATCGGTCAATACCAAAAGGCCCCACCGCTCCACCTTAGCTGGAACAGTGGGGCAATTGCTTTTCACTATAATCGAGTATAACGACTAACCGGAGGTTCTACTTGTTTACCTTCGTACATCTGGTTCAGCCTCTCCCTACTCTCTTTTCTTAACTGATCAACATTGGCAAATTCACGCTCATATTCCTCCGCAGTTCGCACCTCACCATTAAATTCTGCGCCATTTTCTGCAGCCACTGCCCGCAGCGCTGCAATCTCTTCTTCCGTCGGTGCTCGATGTATTTCTAATAACTCACTGCCATACTCTGGCTTATCAGCATCAAAGCCGTACACCTCACCAGACGGAAAAATACTCGCTAACTTAGCAGAAATTTCTGGCGACATCGTCCCTGATCTCTCGCTATGCTCCCAATCACCACCCAGAGCCCTAATATCATGTTCATTGCCAGCAGTTCCATCCTGATAAACCAATGATCTCGGTAATATCTGCAACCTTTTCGCATCAGACATAGCAATCAAATTATTCACTAAACAATTTACTCAACAATATTAGCACACAACATTATCGAACAACATACCGCAAACAAAAAAATCGCCCTCAGGCGAACAACAGGATCAATAGAAAACTTTCAGTTTTGTGATGAGTTTGAATGCGGAGCAAGTCGAGCTCCCGAGCCCCCGCCGAGCTTCAGCGAGGCGAAGCGACTGGCCAGCGTGTCGCGAGCAAGGGTGAGCTAGTTCGTTACGAACCCGCGCGGTAGACCGCTGGGTAAAGTCGCTCTGGGCGGAGAGAGACTCGAACTCTCATACCTTGCGGCACATGCTCCTAAGGCATGCGTGTCTACCATTTCACCATCCGCCCGTGGCAGTATCATACTTTTTCTGGCCAATTTTGCAATGTTCTGGTCTACGTCAAACGTATACGTCTGAGGTAGACCACTTATCCACCATCAAATCGCTTGACGACATTTCGTGTGCTTGGGACAATATAACTACAAACTACTCCCCGTAGTTCGAAGCCCCATACCTCCCCGTATGTTGTTTTGAACTACGGGGAGTTTGCTTTGCCGGCGCGCCGTTCATTCACAATTTAATCTCCTATGAAATCATTATATGTCCTCTGCACAAGCTTTGTATTTGTCGGGTTGCTGTCCCCTCTGCTTACTCTATCCGCCCGTGCGGCGGAGCCACCACCAGGAATCTTCTTCTCGGAAGTGGACTGGGGAGGAAGCCTGCGAAATAGCTCCGACGAGTGGCTGGAGCTGGCCAATCTTGGAGGAAGCCCCATCGATCTCAGTGGATGGAACATAACCGGCGCTGGCACGAGCAGCACTAATCTAACCCTCCCCCAAGGGTCAACCATACCCGCTTACAGTACCTTCCTCATCGCCAACTACGCCCCGAGCGATGTCTCCACCCTCGTCAATCAGGCCGATTATGTGACAACCGCCATTAGCCTGCCGAACACTAAATTAACCCTCTCACTTCTCGACACTTCCGACCTCGTGGTGGACAGTTTAGTCGACGCTGGCACCCCAGATTACGGCAGCACCACGCCCATCTTCTCCTCCATGGAGCGCAATCTAGCCACTCTGACCTGGCAAAATCCCTCCTCATCAATCAACCTCATCGACGCTACCCAACTCGGCTCTCCAGGCTTCGTTCAGCCCGTAGTGGCAGCTCCGCTGACTACTACTGGGCCCATTCCTGATCCTGCATTGATCGTCGAACCTGTGATTGCACCAATCCCCGAACCAATCATCAATACCCTCGTTTCTCCCGAGCCAGTTGTCACGGAGTCAATCACCACCTCACCCGAATATCCCCCTCCAGCCATGGAGGGGCCAGCGGATGTCTTACCGGCAGAGCCAACGCCAGATTTCATCATCACCGACACCCTCACGCCCATGCCAGTTGTGACCGACCCAATACTTATTCCCGAGCCTGTCGTTCTCACCGAACCAAGTGCAGCCTCAACTGACATCATTGTCATCCCCACCGATCCTATAATCACCATCGAGGTACAGGCCATCCCACCCGAGCTAATTGTCGACACCCCCGCTACCGATCAGAACAGCATCGTCGAAGCGTCAACCATTACCGAAACGCCTATTCTGACCACAACCGAACCCATAATTGACTCAGCTCCAATCGTCGCCGCACCTATCGCCGAGCCAATTAGCGAACCAATCCTCGAAACAATTGTTACAACACCAATTCTCGACTCTCCTGTTATCGCCGAGCCAAGCATAACACCCATCATCCCCGAATCAATCACTGAATCCACCACCCCGCCACTCAGCCAACCCGCCACTCAGCCCTCACTTATGCCCCTCGTGCTCAACGAATTCCTCCCCTCTCCCAGTACCGGTTTTGACGAATGGGTGGAAGTCTACAACCCCAATCCTGTTGACGTCGAACTGAGCGGCTATTCAATCACGGACGCCTCCGGCCAAGTCACAGCTTTCACCGATACCATTCTCGCTGGCGGCTACCAAACCATTCTGAACCCAAGTGGCAAACTCAACAACGATGGCGACACACTGAATCTCTTCGACGCCTCAGGTCAACTCGTCGACACCGTCAGCTACGGCACGTCATTCCTCGCCGCCCCTAAACACGACGCAAGTCTCAGCCGTACAGGTGACGCTTGGCTCCTCTCCACCACCCCAACTCCAGGCTCGTCTAATTCCATTATTAGCGAAGTCTCACCAGCAGTCGAGCCGCCTGTAATCGTCGAGCTCAGTCAAAGCTCAACTTTAACCACCTCTGCCCTGAGTGGTGACACAAACCCAATAACCAATCAGAGCGGGACGGCCGTTAAACTCGCTCCAGTCACCACCACATCAATCAACGCTTCATCAACAACTAAACAAATTACAGCCCCTAAATTAACTGTCACCAAGACATCTGTCACCAAAGTAGCTACTAAAGCAACAACCAAAAAGAAATCCACCAAAGTCAGCAAAGCACCACAACTAATCACCACCCTCACGGGCGTTGCCGACAACATCCTAGTTACCTACCAAGGCACAATCATTGCCACACCAGGCACCTTCGGCAAGCAGATCGCCTTCATTAATGGCGCCACTCTCTACATGGACAACGCCGACTGGCCAGCTCTCGCCCTCGGCGACATCATCACCATCACCGGCATTACCTCTACCGCGAACGGCGAACAACGCATTAAACTATCTAACGCTTCTGCTATCACCATAACTGGCAACGCAGAACTGACGTCCTCAACCGACCTCAGCGCCTCAACCGAACCATCACTCATTACCGTTCACGGTACCGTCGTTACTCGCAATGGTTCAAAGCTCACTCTCAAAGTCGACGGCCACGACGTCATTATCGACGCCTACAAAACCACTGGCATCATTTGGTCGTCCCTCACCTCCTCGGAGCTAACCATCACCGGCATTCTCCGCCACTTAGGCAATGAAGACGTTCTCATGCCTCGCACTACTGCCGATGTTGTCGAAGATCATTCCGCCGCTATCTCTGCTGCCGCTAACACTAAACATTCAACCCCCATCCCTCTTAAACCTCTAGCTGGTGGCGGTCTTGTAGCTAGCTCTCTCGGTGCCTTCGGTTACTGGTTCACTAAATCACGCACTCTGATTCCTTCCGTCTAACTATAAATTATATGGCCATCCAAAAAGCAACTTCAGCTACTGCAGGTAAACCAGGTTGGTACTTCACCCTCGTCGACAAAGTTCAAGAAGTCGTCCGACGTTTTGATCTCCCAGAAGATATCAGCACAGAATTCCGCATTCTCACCCTGGAAGTTGCTCGCGAACAATTCAAAGCCGGCTGTAAAAGTGGTGTTGCCTGGCTGCACGCACAGCAGGCTAAAAAAGGTGCTGGTGTTCAGGTCGCCGTTGCTGCTTAACCGGAACTAAATAGCCCAAACGGGGAGGAAGAGCAGCTCTAGCTCTCCTCCCCCGAAGTGCTATAATAAAAAATAATAATCTCTATGCTTAATACTAAACCAACAACCATCGCCGAGCTTTACGACGTCCTTATGCTTCGTTTTGATCATACCGATGCCTTATTAGATGTCATTGCCACTACCGTTAACCGTCATGAAACAAAACTAGATCAACATGAAGGATTATTAGAGACGTTAGCCCAACAATCCCTGCACAACATGCAAGTTCTAGACCGTCTCGATCCACAAGTAAAGGTTAATGGTGAACGGCTAAACTACGTCGAACTCAAAGTCGCTCGCCTAGAATTCGCCAAATAATCGCGCCACCCTCGGCAATTGACGCAAAACCCAAGCAATGCTATATTTCCCCCGCAAATGGTTATAGTAACCTTTCACAATAACTTAGGACTTTCACGTTTGAGACTAGTTTGGGTGCGCAACCAGCCAAGCTCGTGAGGCGTATAGTAATCTATACGGTGAACGAGTTGGCGCAGTTGTAAGCCCAAAATAGGCCAAATGCGGAAGGACTAAACCGGGCGGTAGTAGTTCAGTGGTAGAACGTCTCCTTGCCAAGGAGAAGGTCGCCGGTTCGACCCCGGTCTGCCGCTCCAAAAGATTCCAGCCTCGGCTGGTATTTTTTGTTACTTCACCTTTTCTAGCTTATACTCTCCTTATGTTTCGTCGCCTCCCCCTCATTTTCGGCCTTATCTTTCTCCCCCTCATTTTCATCTGGGCCGGCTTTGCTGTCACCGCCAGCACCTCCTCAGCTTCTGACAAAACAACTTCAAACTCGATTACTGAGCCTTCTACTTTCTACAATCTACCATCTACCACCCCTTCCTCTGTTAAAATCACCTTCGTCGGCGACATCATGCTGGCTCGCGAAGTCGAGAAAGCCATCATCAAAAACGGCGTCGACTATCCCTTCGCCGCCATCAAAGATCAATGGTCAGGTTCCGACCTCGTTATCGGCAACTTCGAAAGTACCATTCGTGACGCCTATCGCTACGAAGGCGAGGTCTTAGCCTTCGACACCCTGCCATCCTCCATAGTCGGCCTCAAAAACGCTGGCTTCACAAATCTCTCCCTCGCCAACAACCACGGTGACGACTTCGGTTCAGCAGTCACTACAGCTACCCATCAAGCTCTAACCAATCTCGGCCTGCAAACTTTCGGCGACCCAGTCGAGAGCCAACTTCACATCGTCCACTGGAAGTCCTCCCCCAGCTATGGGGGAGTTAGTGGGGGCCTGAACATAGCCCTCATCGGCTTCCACGCCTTTCTCGAAGAGCCTCAAACAATCGCTACTGCCATCATCGCAGAAAAAGCCGCCGGCAACTTCGTCATCGTCATGCCACACTGGGGCAACGAGTATCAAATTGAACCCTCCCCCGCCCAGGTCGACGCTGCTCAAATGTTCGTCGATGCCGGTGCGGATCTCATCGTCGGTGCTCATCCGCACATCATCGAGCCAATCAATACCGTCAGCGGCATTCCCGTCGCTTACTCCCTCGGCAACTTCGTCTTCGACCAAGATTGGTCGGTCGCCACCACTCAGGGCATGATGCTGCAAATCACTATCACCGACACAAACATCACCATCACCCCCGTCGCCATCAGCATCCACAACCGCCAACCTTCCCTCGGCACCTTCCCCGTCCCCGCTACTCAAACTTGGAACCGCAATTAATTATGAAACTTGGTCAACGGTTCCCTTTTCTTTATATTGTTAGTATTTGGCGTTATCGCCTATTACGTTGGCTACGGTGGGTCTTCGTCCAGAATCTCGCTACCACCAAGCAAGCAATACCTCTTCCGTATCATGTCGCCTCCCACGAATCCGTCCTTCTCCGCAAGCTTGGCGACTCAGACCAACGCCTCCAACAAAACAAAATAATTAATCTCAGACTCGCCTCCGCCAAAATCAATAATATCATCATCAAACCAGGCGAAACCTTCTCTTTTTGGCGCACTATCGGCTGGGCTACCAAACAAAAGGGCTACGTTACCGGTATGCTGCTGAGTAACGGCAAAGTCATGGAAGGCATCGGCGGCGGCCTCTGTCAATCAGCAAATTTACTCTACTGGATGGCTCTTCATTCCCCGCTTGTTGTTACCGAACGTCATCGTCACAGTTACGACATCTTCCCCGACTCCGGTCGCGTCCTGCCCTTCGGCACTGGCGCTGCTGTTTATTACAACTACGTCGACCTCCAATTTTACAATCCTACCAAACTCACCTTCCAAATAACTATTGCCGTCGACGCTACTCATCTACGCGGTGAAATTCGCTCTTCTGCCCTCACCCCCATCTCCTACAAAATCCATGAAGTAGGCCACCGTTTCACCCAATCCAAAAAAACTGACCGCATCTTCCGCGAGAACGCTATTTATCGCAAAAGCTTCAACAAGCGCACTGGCCGACTTCTCTCAGACAAACTCCTCTACAAAAATCACTGCGCCACGCTCTACACCCCCGCCGCCGGCACACCCATCATCGAAGTGCGCTAATATCATTACAGCAATCCAAAATCCTTTAACGCCCTCTCTATCCCCGGTCTCTTCACCTCCCAACACTGGTCAACCAATTCCTGCGGACTCCCCCACCATACCCTGCTAAACTCCGGGTGATGCGTTTCTAAGTCGAAAACCACGTCAGGCTCCACCTGCGCCAAAAAGAAGGTCTGCTCTTGCCCCACAAATTCATCCACAATGCCCGGCGGGAATCTCGCCTTATAATCCTCGGGCCATTCATACCTAAACTTCTCCGCCTGTTCCGCAATGATCGTAAACTGCTCCGGCTTTAACCCAACTTCTTCACGAACCTCTCTCACCGCCGCCTCTCTAGCCGTCTCACCATGGTCGACACCACCCTGCACCGTTTGCACTTGTAACCCTCCCCCAGCCATGGGGGAGATGGAGGGGGCTGTATCGATTCTCTCACACAACAAAATCCGCCCGCTACCATCGGTAATTAACACGGCGGCATTCGGACGGTATTGCTTATCCATAATATTTTAAAAACTTGGTGCCAGGGGCGGGAGTCGAACCCGCACGACCTTACGATCCAGACATTTTAAGTGTCTTGCGTATACCATTTCGCCACCCCGGCTGGGTAACTCGTGAACAGCTACAGTCTACTATTATTATAGAAAAAGGCAAAGAGCCCCACGGATAGTGTACAATATACCTACTATGATTGAAGCGGACGAAATGAGTAACGATGAAGCCCTGGTCGCCCCAGCCGCTAAAAACGACGAGGCTCGCTTTGAAATTGGCTTACGCCCCGCCGCTTTGCAAGACTTTGTCGGCCAGGAAGATCTTAAAAACAGCCTCACCATCTTCATGGGCGCTGCCAAAAAGCGTGGCGCTCCATTAGAACACGTCCTTCTCTACGGCAACCCAGGTCTCGGCAAAACCACCTTAGCCCATATCATCGGCGGCGAAATGGGCGCCAAAGTAAAGGTCACCTCAGGCCCCGCCCTGGAACGCGTCGGCGACTTGGCCGCCATTCTCACCAACCTCGAAGCTGGCGACGTTCTCTTCATCGACGAAATCCACCGCATGAACCACGCCATCGAAGAAGTCCTCTACCCCGCCATGGAAGACTTTGCGCTCGACCTCGTCGTCGGCAAAGGGCCAAGCGCCCGCACCCTCCGCCTCGACCTCGCCCCCTTCACCATCATCGGCGCCACTACTCGCCTTTCCATGCTTTCTGCCCCACTTCGCGACCGCTTTGGCACCACTTACCACCTCGACTTTTACACCGACGAAGAAATCGGCCGCATCATGGCTCGCAGCGCCGGCATTTTAGGCGTACAATTAGCCACAGGAGCCGCCTCACGCATTGCCTCGCGCGCCAGGCGAACCCCGCGCATTGCCAACCGCTTGCTCAAACGTGTTCGCGACTACGCCGAAATCCTCCACGACGGTATGGTCACAGAACAAGTCGCCGACGCCGCCCTCGACCTTTTAGCCATTGACCCATTAGGTCTCGACAACGTCGACAGACACCTCCTCACCACCATCATCGAGAAGTTCGCCGGTGGCCCCGTCGGCCTCACCACCTTGGCCGCCGCCACCCAAGAAGAAATGGCCACCATCGAAGAAATCTACGAGCCCTTCCTCCTGCAAATCGGCTTCCTCGAACGCACCCCCCGCGGCCGTACCGCGAGTGTTCGCGACTACACCGACCTCGGGTATGACTATCCCCGAAATTAATTAAGCCGATGACCGTGAAATCCTTTAGTGGGTGACGCGGAGGGAGGTCCCCGGGCGGCGCGCAGCTTGCGAGCACCGAACGGGGTCCGCAGCGGCAGGACCCACAAATTAAGGCTTAATGATCACGTATGAACACCCTTCATTTCCCCCTCTGGTATCTCCTGATACCCTTCTCCGTCATTCTGCTCGCCACCACCGTTTACATGTTTTTCAACATTTACCACATTGCTAAATTCGGCATGCAATCTTTCGGCACCACCGTCATTCTTCTTCTCTACTTTGGTGGTTACCTAGCTGTACTCGGCGTCGTTGGTGTCATGGTCAGCAACATCGACTGGCAGCACAACGTCACCGTCATCGAAATTTTACCCTTCTCTGGCAGTAGCACTTCAACCTTCGGCCTATGATCAGCTTAAAAGCCCTTCCAAACCAAGAAAGCGGTGAGGTCACCGTACTTTTCCTTCGTCGCTTCTGGCTCGACTTGGCCAGCGCCTTTTTCTTTACCCTCGCCATGACCATCGTCCCCTTTGCCATCTGGGGTGCTATCAAACTCGGTCACCTCACCATCATGAGCCAGCCATTCTGGGGTCCGGCCCTCACTCTGCTCCTCGGTTGCTACATGTTGGTCGTCGCCGTCATTACCATGGCTCAAATCACTGACTATTTCCTCGACGTCTGGATTGTCACCACAGAACGCGTCATCAACATTGAACAACACGGCCTCTTCTCTCGCACCGTGTCCGAACTGCGCCTCAACCAGGTACAGGATATCACCAGTGAAACTAATGGTTTTCTTGGCACTTTTCTCACTTATGGCAATGTCTTCATTCAAACTGCTGCCGAACGTGAGCGTTTTCAATTCAAAAACATCGACAACCCCGACGACATCAAACTCACCATCGCCAAACTCGTAGCTGACTGTAAGCACCGCCGTGGCGACGCTTCCCTCCTGGAACACGAAGAACGCACACCATCTCACGCTATTCCCACCGAGCCGCCAACCAGTCACCTCACTTAGAACACCAAAAAGCCCGGCCTCAGCCGAGCTTTTGTATTTCACTTGGTTTCAGCGAGCGACTGCCATTTCTCCTATGACGACGCCAGCCTCGGCCCTGCGCCACCGCCCGAGTCATACGAGGTGAGACGGGTGGTGCGGTTGACGAGGCGCAGCTAGGAAGAGGAGAAATGGCGGTTGCGAGCATTAAATATTCTTCTTACTCTTCCTCACGGGCTTCGGTTCAACCGGCGTATATAGTTCAAACTTTTTAATAAACTTCTCCAAAATCGACCTCATGAGCGGCTTTTCCTTCCATTGTTTCTCAATCCCTTCTTGCGCCGCCTGTCTCAGTTCTGAATCAGTGAACCAACGCTCATTATCCGGCCACCATTTTGCTAGCAACTGCTCAGCATAACCAAAACTCCCTAAACTCAATTGCGTAGTCACAATCTCACGACGCTCTTCATCGCTTAGTTCCTTCTTTTCTGCTGCTCCACCCGCCACCTTATCTACTGGCTTTACATCCACTAATTTCTTACCGAGCAGTTTGTCTCTCTTGGCCTTAATCTGCACTTCCAAAATTTGCGCATCCTCTGTATATTCCTTCTCCACCGCCTTTTCATCTGAAGTTGCAAAATTTGCGATTACTCCAAAAATACCTAACAAATGTTCCTGATGTTTCAACCAACCGTTAACCTCTTCAATGCCACCAGATTCAATAGCCGTTCTCGCGTCATCTAACTGAAGACGCACTTCATTACGTAATTTCCACGCTGCATCTTCAAATGCTTTATTCTCATGCAACGAATACAACAACGATTTAGCAAATTCAATATTCGCATCATCATCGTACAAAGCATGAGCCCACTTATCCAACAACATTTCGGTCTCCGCTGCCCTTAACGCCTCTAATTTATCCTTCAATAACTGCGTTCCTGGCTTTTCCAAGGTCTTATAACGTTCGACTATCTTCTTTTCTTCACCATTCAATATATGATCCAGGTTAGCGAGCTCCGTTAGAACACGTGCCCGCTTTTCTAGTTCAAGAGCGATACCAGCTTTTCCACTTTCCAGTATTCGGTTCATTCCAACCTCATTATTAAGTCCTTCCACCAGCCAAACTAATGATCCCTCAATTTCTCTTCGTTGTCCCTTAGCAATCAATTTTTCGACATAATTTAGGGCGTTTAATACACCAGAGTGATCACCAATTAATGCCCTATCTAATTGTTTAGCTAAATCATCCACCTCTTTTTTTTCTACAGCTTCCTTAGTCTGACCCTTCAACACTGTCTGCAACCTGCTCTCCATTCTCGGCAAGGTGAATTGAGTTTTCTGACGGTACAACAACTCAATAGCTCGCTCATTCGGCTGCTTATAGTCCTCACTAATCGCATCAAATACCGCCAGTACATTTTTGGTTCTCTTGATCCAAGCAGCAATTTTTTCAGCATCTTCACTCACTAAGAAATCTCTAATACCTTCTATACCAACTGAACGTAGCTCTTTTTGCAGCAACTGCTCTACCGCTGCAAACTGTTTTTGACCGTGTAAATCATTTAAACAACCTTGCGCAAAACCTTTATCACCTTCCTCCTCACCACTCAACCAACGCTTAAAATCAGCTAATCTACTAGCCTTATTCATTTCTTGCTCTGCTTCGTACTCAGCCTTATGCCGCGCTGAATTACTATCCCACATTCTCTTTTTTATCTCCACATAATCTTGCCAATCTTGCAGAGCTGCCCGTTCACCAACTGTTAAATTATTGATCTTTAACCACACGTTAATATGCTCGCCTGAGCCAATAACGAAATCGGACAGTATAGCCCTGCCTCTTTCTTCCGAAATTTCCTGTAGCACTAAATCTGACCTCTTACCTATACGTAATAAATCAACAGTTTTTTGTAATTCACCAACATTTTTCTGTAACACAAATAGAAACAATCTTCCCTGCAGTTTTAGCGCCTCTGCTTCCGACAAATTAATCTGCTCTGGCACCTCACTCATCTCGATCTTATCCTCATGCCTCCTCAACAAACCCAACAATTTACCCTGCTCCGCCGTCAATTCTGCCTTTTCTCCAGCCTCTAACCTACCAGCATGTTTACCAAGAGTACCAAGCAACGAACCCTGTGCTTTCTTCAATTTCATAGCCTCTTCCACTTGATTCTCATCCTCCGCTATTATTCGCTCTATCAGTTTTTGCGTATCCTGCATTTTTTCTATCCAACAACGACGCAGTTCCTCTAACAATTGAGCTTCCTCCTCAGATATTTTTATATCGCCCAAACTATCTAGCAATTCTAACCGAGCGTGAGACTTCTCCAACCACTTTTGTAACCATTCTAAATCATACGTCTTATCAAAAAACATCTTCGCCTCACTTATTTGGTCCTGCAATAATTCGAGCACAACGTCTTCACGCTGCAAATTTTGCAATCCTTCAATTGCCGGTTTAAAAACCTTAATGGCTTCTTCTGACGGATTAAATATACAATTATCAAAATCATCCTTATACTTATCTACCTTATCCTCCAATTGTATTTCTTTATCAGCTGCAAACTGAGCCACTAATTTTTCTACTTCCGGCATCTTTTCCTCAATAATCGCCTTCAAACTATTCGCGACTTCTCTTTCTTCTGACTTCAAAACCTTATAAATAGTCGACAAGACCACTAAATCATTCAACATTAACTTATAGAAATATCTGACATCGCGATAACTCTGATCCTCTAATGGTAGTGCAAGAAAATCTCGCACATACACGTTGACAGCTGATATTACCTCAATAACTTCCTTGTGTTGTCCTAAATCATGCAAATCCTTAATCAAACTTTCTGGGTTAGCCTCCTTCTCGTCAGGCTCAGTAGCAAAAAAAACAGAATCTAAACTACTCCTTAAACGATCCACACTTATTTGTTCGTTCAGTGATAATTCGCGCCCCTCAGCTATTTCATCCGCCTCATGTGCCATTCGCTCTTTAATATCACCGACTAAATCACCCTTCACACTCGCCGCCACAAACTCCTTAGCTTCCGCAAAATCTCCAGCTGCCGCCTCAAACTTATTCTTCACCCACTCCAAATGATGAATAATGGCCTCATCTTCTTTATTTCTTGGCTTTAACATTGCTAACTGCGAGAAATGATGTTTCAACTCATGATGTAAACGCTCAACCGCACTAAACTCATGCGGCGTCATAGCAGTCGAGGCATCCAAGAAAGCTAAATATATTTGCACTGCATCTTCACTTCCCTTTACTTGTCCGGTATTTCCCGACGAATAATAAACCTCCAGCATCAAATCTGTCACTTTTTGCTGCAAAATATCGGCCACCTCAGCCTCTGGTGCATCTGTTAATGCCCTCTCCAAAGACTCAGCCGTGATCATTCGTGCATCTGTCTGTCTTAAAATAGCCTTCAACCACGCCAGCGCCTTTTCAGCAGCCAGTCTTTCATTCTTCTCCTCATCATCAACAAACACCGGCTGATCATGACCCCGATCCGAAAAATCTGACATACCAAAAAACATGATGAGTATTACCCTCATTCTACCACAATAATCTAGTCATAAATACTATGATCGCCAACAGATCGCAGCGTCACCTCGTCATCATCGATAAATTCAAACATCACTCTAAACTTTGCATTTAGTGAAAACGCCCAAAACCTCGCCAGACTTCCCTTCAGTTTATGAGTATGTAGCCGATTATCGTATACATCTTCTTGAAATATTAAAATCTTTTCTCCAAGAATTTCCTTAATAGTATCTGGCAACTTCTTGGCCTCTCGACGAAACCTTGGCTTCGTGGAAATAATCATAATTACGCCCAAAGATCGGTCACTTTCTTCATCACTTTAGTATCACCAGGTTTAAGATTTTTATCTTCTTCAGCAAATTCTCTAGCCAACTTAGCGGCTCTCCAATCTCTATATAAGTGCCTAAAAAACTCACTTTTTGAAGCAAAATGTTCTGTCTTCATGTCTTGTTCAATACTTTTTGTAATCGTGGCTGGTAACGAAATAGAAATAACCGAGCGCATATTCTTGTCTAATTTAACTGTATGACAAAATCATACACTAACCTTTTAACCCTGCCAAGGCTTACAGACTTTGTCATTTGCGGTTACCAACTAAAGTTACTCCACGCGCTTTTCGCTAACGCCGCCACATCATCAAAACTAGCTCGCCTACTTTCAGCCCCCAGCACAACAACAGTCAGCGAACGTCGCGCATCTTTATCGCTCATCGGGTGCAACTGCACCACCGCGTTCCAACCGGACTCATTCAAAAAACCAGTCTTACCTGCTGTTACGTAAAAATCATCATACGCCGAGTTATAGAGCATCCAGTTTGTACTCGCTATATCTCGCACATAGTTGGCATCATTCAAAGCCGCCAGATGAATTCTGGACGACCCCGCAAAATGTCGAATATTTTCATTATCAAAAGCCTTTTTAGCAAAATACGCCACCTCTCGTGCTGTCGACACGTTACCTAACTCAATTCCTGTTGGGTCGACAAACTGCGTCTGTGCCAAGCCAAGCTTAGTCGCTCTAGCATTCATAGCCGTCACAAAATCTGTTTTCGATAATCCCGTTAACCGCGCCACCGCATTCGCCGCATTATTGGCCGAGCCAACCAACGTCGCCGCCAACAAATCACGAATCATGAACTTCGTTCCATTCACCACATTCAATCTCGCTCCTCCCACCTCGTCACTCATCTTAACATCTCCCACGCCACCAACATCAAGTCCGCTATCGAGTGCCAATCCCGTCGTCATCAATTTCGTAATAGATGCTATCGGCCAAATCTCACCAGCCTTATTCGCGGCCAAAATTTCACCACTAGCATCATCAATCACCACGTACTTCGCCGCCGTCACCTTCGGCTGAGCTCCAGCCTTCGCCAACCTGGCCGGTATTGTACCAACCGGCTTGTACATATCTAGCTCTAGGTGTGTCTGCCAACCATACTGCCTAGCCCAATCCTCTAAATTCATCAAAAAACCAGCTGCGGATCCCGTAATCGCCTCATGCTGTTCTGTCTTATCAAACGCCTTCTGCAAATCTGGTCTGGCCGCATAAATAGCCTCAAGCGGACTCACTGCCAAAGCAGACTTCGCGAACGAAGCACTGAAAATGGCAAACAAAGCGATCACGATAACTTTATTCATAACCTACCATCTCTTATCTAAGGCAACGCCAGTATAGAAGTATTTGATAATTTCCTCCCACAACTTGCCGTCATTCGCCATACACAAGGCTCCCGAAGCCGACATCCCAATGCCATGTCCCCACAGCGTCTTACCAACATCGCACGGCACCGGCACACTCTTGCTCCACGGCACATTACCACCCCACACTTCGCTCCAATCAAGCGTCTTACCAGCACTCCTCGAGAAATAAGCCGTAATCGCCGTCTCACCGTTATACGTCACAATCTCACCTCGTGTTGCATCCACCGCCTGACTCAAGCGCGGCGTCCTCACCTCTTGCCCATGACCTTTATAAACCTGATCGGAATAAGCGTCGACGTGAAAACCTTCACCGTCATGCTTAGTATTTCGCGTCCAGTGGTAAAACGCATAAGTTCTGGCCGCCGTGATCAACGCTTTCTGAAACTCAATATGAGAAACATTGGAAGTCTCAGCCAAACCCTTCAAATAAAACTCCATTGGCAACTCATTAATCAACCAACTACGCGACTTCACGTCGTTATAACGCAACTCCAACACGTTGCGAAAAGTATTATCAGCATTGCTGCTACCGCGGGTAACGGTTCGATCAAAATTAGCTACCAACATCACCGCATTTGCTATCTTCGGCACAAAGCGCAGAGGATAGGTCGACTTCTCTAATCCATTCCCACGGTCAAAAGTGTAGCGCGTACCATCCCAAGCCGCCGTCATTTTCTTGCCTTTAGTCATTTCCGCTAATAAATTGCCGTTCGTATCAGTCACCGTAAAATCACTCTCATTGCTCGTAATCACCACCTGGTTATCCGTCTCCTCATCCACAATCAACACGCCAACCCGTACCACCGGTTCCGCAATCTCGTTACCCAAAATGGCATCATCTTCATTTACGGCAGGCACTGACGTTGTCGCTCCCTCTGCCACGTTCACAACCTCGTTCCGACCATCCGTTACCATTACTGGAATCTCAATCACGGCCTCACTCACGGTCACATCATTCGCCGTAAACTGAAACTTCGCCGAATGCGTGCCATTCACGCCCGGTGCCGTAATAGCAAAACTCACATAAGCCGTTTCGCCTGGTTTCACCGCCGCCCCACTTACATAAGCCAATTTACTACCGACCCACGTCGAATTAGTAAACGACACATTACTGGTCGACGCCACACTGACGTCCGGTGTTTGCAAACCATAACTCGTCCAGGTCTTGCTCCCAGTATTTGTAAATCCAGCTGACAACGACACCGTCTTTCCAGCCTTAGCCTTCACCTTATTCGCCGACTGCATGGCAAGCGCTGCCTTCAAGCCGGCATCCGCTGCCGTCACCACGGGCGCAGTCGTAGTCGTTGTAGTCTTAGCCACCACTGGCACTGGCTTAGCCACGTTCACAGTTAAAGTAAAATCACCGCCCGTAATCCAAGCTGTACTCTCCGACGCCAACGCAAAAGTTTCACTAAACTTACCTTCTGTTGTTGGCGCCTTCAACTGAAACGACACCGTTGCCGTACCCTTACTCTTCACGGTCGCCTCTTTAATCTTTTGTACTTGGCTAGCGGACAACCACGTCGACGGCGCAAACTGACTTACCCGATATTTCGGTCCATAAGTATATAAAGAAACATAACCAGCACCCGTATTACTCCACGTCTGCGTACCAATATTCTGCCAAGTCACCGTCACATCCTTAGTTTCCCCTGGCGCCATCGTCAACGTCCCATTACCCGATGTCGTCACCCGCATTGCCGCCAACACTGGTATCGACGTCGCCGCCTGTGTCATTCCCGGCAACAATAATCCCATGGTCATAGCTAACCCAAGCCCTAAAATACCTACTCGCTTGAAACATTGCAACATAGTCCCTTCATTATAGCACTTTCTCTTGCATTACTTATCCACTAAATTTTATATTCCCTACCTTACTCACCTCGAGGTGTTTCCAAGTTCGATTTTTCGATGTATCTTAAAGAGCAAACATGAGATCCTGAAATTATTCCTCTATACTACCCGCTATGAAACAAATTCATGCTCCGGGTGACTACGCTGCACCCATCACCTTCGCACTCGCAGCAATAATCACTTTTTTGCGAAATATTAATATTTCAGCTGATTATGCTCTTCCTGGAGGAAATTTGTTAGCCCTGGTTTTTCTGGCAATAGCCGTCTTCTTAACCATAGCTGCTGTACGAGGCCGAAGCATCGAAGATTCTGCTACTTATTACTACTGTGACGGAAAAAAGACTTCTTTTCTTTTTGTGGCTTTTGGCACGGGTTTTTTATTACTCGGTACGTATATTCCGTTATTCGCCCTACAAGAAAACTCCCTTAAAATTCTGATCTGGGCACTCATCATGAGCCTCTGCTCTTTCCTAGTCACTTATTTTTGCATACTGAAACTCCGCATTGTAGTCTTCAACGTAGACAAAACTTTTCTGATCATGCAAGGTAAACCTTGGTCCTTTACACGCCATCACAAAGTCAGCGACTTTAATAACTTAATGATGGGAGTGGAATTTTCTGCCAGATACCGGTCAGCGGGACACGAAAAACATTACTGTACCTACGTCATAAACGGAGCGAAAAAAGTCTTATTGTTACGGGATAGTTCAATTGAAGAAGCCCGATTAACAGTCAAAAACATCACCCGCCTCACAGGACTCGAGTTAATCGGCGAAGAGCCTAAGTAATAGTCAGAGTGAGTCTCACTAAAAATAGTTAGCCATAATCTCCCGCAACTGGCATACTCAGTCTATTCTAATATGTCAGAACTCAACCAAAAACTAGCCAAAAACGCCCTCGTCCAGATTATCGGCAAAGGCCTGGGCACGGCGCTTTCCCTCATTACCTTTGTCCTCCTCCTCAAATACTTGCACACCGCCGGTCTCGGTGCCCTCTCCGTCGCCCTCACCTACGGCTCAATTTTCGCCATCATCGTCGACTTCGGCCTCACCCTCACCACGGCCCAGATGATCGCGGAACCCGAAGCCGATGAAAAACGCATTCTGGGTGGCATTCTCACCTTGCGTCTCTTCTCCGCCTTTCTCTTTCTCAGTTTCGGCGCCGCCCTCGTATTTTTCTTCCCCTATTCACCCGAAGTAAAACTGGCCGCCGTCCTTTCTTGCGCCTCCTTCTTCTTCGGCTCAGTCGCCTCCATGTTCGCTGGCGTCTTTCAAAAACGCTTAGCTATTCACTACGTCGTCCTCGCGGAAACTCTCAACCGCACCTTTGTTTTTGTTCTCGCCGCCTTACTCCCCCTCTTCGCTCCCTCCATCGTCATCGCCGCCAGTATCTTCATCGTTGGCAGCCTAGTCCAACTCACCATCACCCTCTTCGCCGTCTTCAAATTTGGTCACCTCAAACCAAAAATCGACCTCACTATCTGGAAATCCGCTTTCCTGCGCACCTGGCCTATTGGCCTTTCCAGTACTTTGAACTTAGTTTATCTCAAGGGTGACGTCTTCTTCATGTCACTTCTCCACATTGGCGACCACGACATTGGTCTCTATGCCGCCGCTTATAAATTTGTCGACGTTGTAACTACCGTTCCCGTCATGTTCATGGGTCTCATGTTGCCTCTCATGACTTTTGCCTGGGCCAAGCGCGATCACACGAGCTTCCGCGAACACCTCCAACGCGGTTTTGACGGCCTCGTTCTCCTCGCCGTTCCCTATGCCCTCGGTGCCATCGCTCTCGGCGGCCCTCTCCTCGCCCTCATCGACCCCGATCTCGCCTCAGGTGGCCCTATTCTCGCCATTCTCGGCCCCGCCACTGCTGCCGTCTTCGTCAGCTCTCTCTTCGGTCACACCGTCGTTGCCATTCACAAACAACGCCCCATGATCCTTGGCTACCTTTTCGTCGCCATCATCGCTACCATCGGCTACATTTACGGCATCAGCCATTACGGCATGATCGCCGCCGCCTGGGTCACCCTCGGCTCGGAAACCCTCATCGCCCTCATCACCGCCGCCGTTGTTCTCACTACCACCAAAACAAAACTCTCCCTCAAACGCCTCCTCGCCGCCTTACTTTCTGGCCTTATCATGTACTTCGCTGTCACGCTCATCCCCCTCCCGCACGTCACCTTCTCCATCATCTTCGGCGTCATCGTTTATCTCCTCACTCTCCCGCTCTTCGGCGGCCCCAGCCCCAAGCAGCTATTACAACTCGTTTCACCTAGTAAATTGTAGAGCCTGAGCCTTGTAGGAGCAAGCAACTGGCAGGGTGGTCCTCTGACGACGCCAGCCTCGGCCCTGCGCCAGCGCCCGAGTCATACGAGGTGAGACGGCTGGTGCGGTTGACGAGGTGCAGCTAGGAAGAGGACTGCTCTGCCAGTCGCGAGCGACAAAACTTGACCTATATAAACACTATGCTCTACGCCGCTTTTCTCCTCATCCTCTTCACCTCCTTCGCCATTCTCGCCTGGCCCAACTTCCGCCTAGGCTTAATACTATTCTGCGGCCTCCTCCCCACCTATCTCCTCCGCTTCTCCCTCGGCCCTCTCCCAACAACAGCCTTGGAAATCCTCACTCTCATCCTCCTCACCATCTGGCTCGTTCAGAAACATTTTCTTCATAATCAACACTTAGCGTTACCCAACTCTAAGGGTTGGCGCTTAGCCCTTCTCTTTTTCCTCGCCTGTGCTTTCTTCGCAGCCGCTCACGCCCCTGACGTCTTCACTGCCCTCGGCATCCTCAAAGCCTATTACCTCGAGCCAGCCGTCATCCTCATTCTAACCTTATCGACCTTTAAAAAACCCGCCGACTGGACGTCTGCTTTTATCGCCCTAGCTGGCAGCGCGGTCATCGTTGCTCTTCTCGGTCTGGCCCAATACCTCACCGGTCTCGGCTTCCCTCTCGCTTGGCTCGCCGAACATCGCGTAACATCTATATTCGACTTTCCAAACGCCGTTGGCCTCTTCCTCGCCCCCATTTTAGCCATACTCATCGTCGTACTCGTAAACCCTCCTCCAGCCATGGGGGAGTTAGGAGGGGGCCTTAATGCAAAGCACAAACTGGCTCTAGCAGCCTCAATCACAGTAATTGCACTCACCATCATCCTCGCTAAAACCGAAGCCGCCCTCATCGCCATTCCCGCCGCCCTCTTTATCACTCTTCTCTTCTCTAAAGCCTCTCGCACCACAAAATTCGTCAGCACGGCCCTCGCCCTCCTCGCCCTTATCGGCGCTCTCTCTATCCCCTTAATTAAAGAAAAAATCTTCCTCCACGACGTCAGCGGCACCGCTCGCACCCAAATGTGGCACGAGACGTTATCGATGCTCCGCGATCACCCCCTCCAGGGCGCCGGCCTCTCCGGCTTCCCAAGCGTCATCACCCCCTATCACGACGCCACCTACTTCGAAATCTTCCAGTACCCTCACAACATTTTCCTAAACATCTGGGTCGAACTCGGCCTCCCCGGCCTCCTCGCCTTCCTCATCATTTCTTACCTCACCCTAAAAACCCTCTATCACCATCGTACCAACCCCATGAGCTTAGCTCTCCTCGCAGCCTTTTTCACCATCCTTATCCACGGCCTCGTTGACGTCCCCTTCTTCAAAAATGACCTGGCTATGCTCACCGCCCTCCTCCTGTCCGCCACTATTTACCTCAATAACCAACAGAAGCTGGCCTAATCTTAACTTGCCATTCTCCCCTTTCTTGGCTATTATCCCCTCACTCACGAGCCACTAATTTCATTACGAGCCCCCGCCAAGCGCAGCGCAGGCGAGGCGAGCGGCCGGCGCGTCGAGAGCAAGGGTGAGTTACATTTTTACGAACCCGCGCGGAAGACCGCCGGGTAAGCGAGCACGGAAGGGTCGCATAGCTGGTCTAGTGCGCGCGACTCGAAATCGCGTAAGCCGCAAGGCTTCGAGAGTTCGAATCTCTCCCCTTCCGCCAAAAATATCCAGACCTTGTCTGGATATTTTTGATTGCGGAGGGAGGGCAAGCCAACAATTTAGCTTGCGTGGGGATTCGTAGGACCTTGTCTCAAATAAAATAATTCTTTGTTAGGGTTACTCTGCTACTGACTGATTCTCGGTACTACCAACTTTCGATATAAAATTTCCTTGAACGTGATTCGTAATCTGCGGATTTAAAATTATTGAGCTTATCAACTCGCCATTCACATAATACTCATATGAAGTAAATCCGAACCCACGCAATAAGTCACGGTATGTCACTACGCCAGCTTCATTAGCGATCGTTTCCAGCTCCTCGGAGGACACCGAATAGTCTTCGGACAAGCTGATTTCAGATAAATTACGCACGAAATCTACATACGGTGTTTCAAGACTAGTCTCTACATCTTTAGAGCGAGTAGTTTCCGAAAACCCTCCTGCAATCTGAAACTGTAAATAATCATCTTCACTCATGGCTTTATCCATTTTCAAAGTCGTTCGCATTGGTTCTTGCCACAGCCTTTCCAGAAGAGAATAGTTATCCCATTCGGAACTCACCGTCACGCTACTATCCATTGTTTTCATGTAGTGATCCATCGACTGAATAAAAATTTGTCTTCCATTTGTATTCATGCCCAAAAATCCAGTTTCGTCTACTGTAGTTGTAAAGTAATGAAAGACATAAATGATTATAACAGCAAGGATTACCGACTTTATCAGATATCCTTTAATTTTTTGCAGATTCTGCATAATTAAACTCATTTTGGAGAAATTAATCTATTTATTGAAGTATATCAGCCTGCTGAGCAAATTACCAAGCAGCTCACGCTTATCCAAAATGCTCCCCTGCTGTGATAAATATTTGACGTACGCTCGAATGTTCACACTACCTCATCGGCATCCTGCAGTACCATGGGGTCCAACGAGGGCTATTCGTTAAAAGACTGAAATACTTAATCTCGTTTTCAAGCTTAGTTTTCATACCTAGCCCTCGATAAGCGACGACGATCCGAAAAGTGCGAGCAATCCCCTTTCCTCCACCAGGATTATTTCGTATATGTGAACCCATGCATTTCAGGTGCAGGTTAGGCACCTCACATAATAGAACAAACCTTTACTAGGCTATATTGCTTCATAACTATTAAAGTTAAGAGGATTTAACTTCCCAGGCCTTAAAAAAAAGTGCCATAAAAGAATTTTGGGGAATATCGGAACACGTCACTTCACCAAATCGAATCTTGCCAGTCCAGTTTCTTGCAAAAGTAATACTATATGATCGTGCTCGTCCATCTGCAGTCGCAATATAAACCGTGAGGAGTTCTTCTTTTTCCTTTGCATCCGACGGCGGGGTAATATTTCCATACTTATCTGGTTCAGACACTGATGTCCAACTTTCAGTAATGAAAATAATCCCATCAATATTTTTTTCCTTCACATACTTAGCCATATGCCTAATAACTAAATATTTCTCAGGACGGTTGTGATAAGTAACAGGAATAATTTCCCTTAAAATACCACAACTAAAGAGGAAAAAGTGCGGATGATGGTACTTATCTTTTTGAAGAATCTTCTTTGCTAATTGCATGAAGTGATTAACGCTTATCCATGGTTCATCCTCCCACTCAGGCGATACTTCACCATTTTCAAGCAAGTTATTTTTGATCTGATATCTCTCATGAGCAATTTTCCTAATTTTGTCATCAATCTTAATGATATGAGATTGAACCGTCAGTATTCCACCCTCATTTAAAGAGGAGCGAATGGTACGATACTCATCCGACCCCATAGTACATTTTTCCTGAGAATCGACGGTATTAGAAACAGAACAAGTATTAATAACGACTTCGTGTCGTGTGTGCCATTCGGAAAGCATCTCATGAAGGACTTGAAATACGTCCTGTAGTACTAGCAAAACTTCTCTTTCAGGAAAGGCTGTAATCATCCAGCTTCGTTCAACTTCCAGCACAACATCCCAGCGTGGATCTTGATTCTGAATACGCTTTGCGTATATTGCGGACAATGTCGGTAATCCTAAAAAAGGCGAAACCTCTTCTTTGACGACAAGGTTATCTGCGTACGTGAGCAAAGACACCATAGCAAAACTCCTTTTCTCCAAGTCACCCTGTTTTACGATATAATTACGGGCATCTACAGCCCATTTCATGTAGTCTAGAGTCCTCATCTTAACCTGTTTTTCCCTATACCACTGATCGAAATTTTCGTCTTTCGAAAGTTCTTTTTGCATGACAAATGTCACGTTCCGCAACGCTTGTAACAATGCGTTCAGCTTTGCTGTGAATTCGATTGGATCTTGATATGCCCTTTCCGCCTCATGCCAAAAACGATGGGCCTCATGTAGCCGACTATGCGACTGTGGCATCGGACATATAGTAACTGATTTCATAAATAAAATAGACTTTTGTGAAAAACCCACTAATCCACCTCAATACTCTCCCCATGCATCCCATGCAAATGCGCCACCGGGTCAATTCTCTTCGCAGCCGGATCCTTCACGCTCTGCGTCACAATCTCCGTCTCCAGTGAAACGATTCCCGCTGGCCCAGTTAGCTTTGGGTCATACACCATTCTATCTCGACAAATAGCACAAGGAGTTAATGTCTCATGCAACTTACCACTCTTGTCATCGCTTCTCGGTTCAGCCACTACTCCAAAAGAAAGAATCTTATAAATACCAGTTTCACCAGGATTGGTTGGCTCCGCAACTAAATCCATTAAATACTGCTCGGCGCACCACTTCTCACCCGCTGGAGTCGCGTCATGATTATCATCCACTTTTGTATTAGCAGCAAAAGCTATAGCATATGGATTACTATCTTCCTCACTTACTCGTCGCAAAGCCAACATCGCCCCACCAACTCTGAACGGCGGTACGCGGTGATGTCTTGTAAAAGCTCGCGCGCCATACGCCAACCTTAAAAGTCCTTCACGCGCCTCGCCCTGTGCCCAGGCAATCTGCTCTGGCATCGGATTAGGCCCAGTTCGTGCCAATAACAAAGCGCGCAAATCCTCCACCTGCCTCTGCAACTCCCGCAAAGTCTCAACTTCTCCCAACTTCTCCGCCCGTTCCTGTAAACTTTCACGATACGGCCTTTTAAACTCATTTCTTTCGGCCACCATGTCCTCCATGTATCCCCTACCTCGTTCCAAAGCCTGCGCCAAAGTCTCAACTCTAACCTCTTGTTCCTGCTCCGCCACTTGCGCTAACGCAGCCTTTTCGACTCTATTATCAACCACCTCAACCTTTTGCACCTCCCCCTGGCCTGCCTGTTCACCTGGTTTATTATTAGGCATACTACAACTTAAAGCATCAGTTCCCTTATTTTACCACACTACACCAAGGTATGAAATTCTATCTCTCCTCCTTTCGCCTCGGCGACCAAACCGCCAAATTAAAAACCCTCATTCCTCATGATCGCATTGCCTATATCCCGAACGCTCTCGATTTCACTAACGTCGATCAGGCTCGCCGTGACGCTCACGTCCAAAAAGATCTCGACTCACTGCTCGAGCTAGGCTTAACTGTAGAGACTCTGGATCTGCACGATTATTTTGGCCAACAGGCCGGCCTTCAAGCCAAACTAAACGAAGTCGGCGCTATCTTTGTCAGCGGCGGCAACGTCTTCATTCTACGCCAAGCCATGAAGCTCAGTGGACTCGACATCATTCTCACACAATCTCTCCTTCCCGACAATTTTCTTTACGCTGGCTATAGCGCCGCCGGTTGCGTGCTCTCCCCGAATCTCGACGCCTACCAAATTGTCGACGACGCCACTGAAACTCCCTACCCCGAACTCCCCGCAGTCATCTGGACTGGTCTCAACCTCATCGGCTACATATTCCTCCCGCACTGGGACTCAGATCACCCAGAATCTCCCGCCATCGCCCAAGAAGTCGAGTACTGCCAGCAACACAATCTCCCTTACAAAACCCTCCGCGACGACGAAGTCCTCATCATCGAATAAACAACAACGCCAAATCCAACTTCATGCTATACTACCCGCACCAACCTATGCACCAATTATCCTCAAATATTTAACCTAACCACGGAACGCTCTCTGCGTTCCGTTTTTTTATGCAACATATTCTCTCCGCCTCCCAATTTGACCGCACCACCATTCAAAGCCTCTTCGCCACCGCCGACCGCCTCAAACAAGAACGCCGCGATCATGGCGTCCTCAATTACCTCCACGGTAAATTGGTCTACCTCCTCTTCTACGAACCAAGCACTCGTACTCGCACCAGTTTTGGCCTCGCCGTTCGCTATTTAGGTGGCCGCACCGAATTCACGGAAGCCGCTGGCATCTTCTCCTCCGCCGCCAAAGGTGAAACGCTCGAAGACACCATCCAAGTTCTCCAATCTTACGAAATCGACGCCCTCGTCATCCGTCACAAGGAACGTGGTGCTGCTGCAGCCGCAGCCCGTGTCGCTAATATTCCCATCATCAACGCCGGTGACGGTGACGGCGAACACCCCACCCAAGCCCTCCTTGATCTCTACACCATCTGCTGTTCTTTTCCGGCCAACCCCAA
This sequence comes from uncultured Gammaproteobacteria bacterium, assembly GCA_964355955.1. Taxonomy (GTDB): domain Bacteria; phylum Patescibacteriota; class Patescibacteriia; order UBA9934; family UBA9934; genus UBA11707. Next base: position 143,224 of record CAYHFQ010000001.1, on the reverse strand, counting down.
CCTCACTATCGCTCTCTGCGGCGACCTCAAACACGGCCGCACCGTCCGTTCCCTCTGTCGCCTCATCATCAAATACTTAACCGACAGTCAGGAACACTGGAACTTCATCTTCTGCTCACCACCAGAACTCGCCATGCAGGCCGACATTCTAGATGAACTCACAGCCGCCAACATCCCCTACACCATTACCGAAGATCTCACTCAAACTCTCCTCATCGCCGACGTCTTCTACCAAACTCGTGTCCAACGTGAACGTTTCACCGACGCCACTCAAGGCGACTCTGCTTTCAATGCCGTCCAAGCCCGTTTTGCCCTCAATGCCAGGAACGTCGCCACCATGAAACTAAGCGCCATCATCCTCCATCCTCTCCCCCGTGTTGGCGAAATCGCTCCTGAGGTCGACGCCGACCCCCGCGCCCGCTACTTCCCCGAACAAACCCGCAACGGCCTCTACATCCGCATGGCCTTACTTCTCACTATTCTCTGTCCTAACGCTTAATAAACAACAAACCCCACGCCGCGAACGACACAGTCCGCTCACGAGCGGGAGCTTGTCGTTCGGCCTGGGGCCGAGAAGATCTACTTCGTCCCGACGAACCGGGCTCGTCCGAGATCAGTAATTTTGTAGTAGTGACGAACTCGTCCGCCGCGGAGAGCAAGGATCCTCGGAGACGAAATCTCCTGACAGATCACCAGCCCTTCGCCCTCCATGTACCGTAGTGCAGGGTAAATTGCCGTGACGCCGAACTCAGGCTTGCACCGAGTCAGGATTTCCTTACCGAACATCGGCAACCTGGCTACGCTGAGGATGCGCAGCACTTCCTGCACAGCCTTCTCGTTGTGCAACAGCTCATTGATCCAACCAAAAACAACACTTTTCAAACTCATAACAGACTCCTGGTGGCTTGCTTGAATTCATTCCAAGCAAGAGACTAACCTACCCCAAAATCACCTTTTAGTCAATCTTCTAACCTCTAACCAAGCCTATTTGAGCTCTCAGTCAAATCTGCTACTCTTAAACAATATGAATAAAGATCTCAACATTCAGGTCGACGCCAAGCATGTTGTTTACGGCCGTTTTAGCGGCTCCCTTACCCAGCCTCTTCTGATCATCATTCACGGCTTGCCCTGCAACATCGAAGAAAGTCTTTATCTCGAAGCCGCTAACTGGTTTGAGAAGCAAGGCTACGCCGTCTATCGTTTTAATCTCTACAGCTATCAAGCTGACGCTCGCCAATTAATCGACAGCACACTCACCAGCCATGCTGCGGATCTCGACACTGTCGTTAATTATTTTCGCCAACACAAAGTCAAAAAAATCTATGTCGCTGGGCACAGTTTCGGTGCTCCGACTATTCTGACTTCTCCTAAACAAAATTTTGACACTGCTATTCTTTGGGATGGTTCTTATGACATCTCTTTCGCCAAAGAAAAATACGGCTATCCTGGTGGTAAATTTATTAAAGAATTAAACGGCTATCTCATGCATTGGGGGCCAAATGTCATTATCAATAAAGTCATGGCCGAGGAAGTCGACAATCTGCCTTGGGATAAACTAGCCACTAATTTTAAGAAACCTCTTAGTATTATTGCCGCCGGCAAAGGTATTCTCGTCAAAGGCGCCAAAACCTACTTCGCGACCGCCAACTCTCCTAAAAAACTCACTATCATTAAAGGTGCTACTCACCATTTCGCTGACTCTTCAAAAGTTCGACTCGAACTGTTCAAGGCTACTAAACAATGGATAGATCAATTTTAAATTAACTTTGACGATTCAGCTATAAACGACTATTCTTCAAACAAAGTATGACCTCCAAAAATAAACAATATAGCCCAACCGAAGCTCGTCAGATAATCTCTGACTATATTGACGAATCTGCCATCCGCTTAGCTCAAAAGCTAAAAAAAGCTTACTCAACCCAAAAAAAGCAAACAACTAAAGCGCGGTTGTATGCTTAAAATTGCTTATAGCGAATCCGCAGTTTCCGCAATTACCGGCTTCATTCGTGCCTACGAAGAAGCCTTTTTTGAACTCTATCGAGACAGCGGGTTGGCGGCTGAGGAAACAATCATCGAAAACTATCGTCAATCAGCCAAAAAACTTAGCGAGCAGATTTTTTTAGAAATTGAAAAACATTTAAGCGATAAATTAGTTTTAGGTCGAAAAGAAAACAAGCAATGGCACGAACTAACATTTTATGTTTGGGGCCGCCTCATAACAGTTTATTACACAACAGATAATAAATCTTCACTAAGAACTATCGAAACCATCGGCATCGAGCGAAAACCGATTATTTTTTAGAGATATGTATAATATTAATTAATATGACTCGTGTATTCATTATTCATCGTTGGAGCGGAGGACCGAACGACGACTGGCGACCCTGGCTCAAAACTGAACTCGAACAACGAGGTTATCAAGTCTATCTACTAACCATGCCCGATACCGAAACACCAACTATCAATAACTGGGTACAGCATCTAGCCAGTTCAGTTGGCACACCAGACAACCAAACTTATTTTATAGGTCACAGTATAGGCTGCCAAACCATTCTCCGTTATCTAGAAACAATCAATGTTCCGGTGGGCGGGGCCTTATTCGTTGCCGGTTGGTTTAATTTAGAAAATCTTGAGGATGCCGAGACTATCACCACTGCTAATCCTTGGATTACTACACCAATCAACCTACCTAAAGTAAAATCTGTCCTAAAAAAATCAACGGCTATTTTATCAGACAATGACCCATTCGACGCACTAGCAGAAAACAAAGAAAAATTTAGTGCTCTCTCCGCCAACATCCTTATTCTCCCCAATGCCGGTCATATTACTGCCGATGACGGTTTCATTAAAGCCCCAATTATCCTCCAAGAATTCCTTAAACTAACTGAATAAACAAATCACACACTGATTAATATGTTTCCTCCCTCTAACAAACTCTGGCAAAACTCCATCACAGGCCTTTGTTTGTTATGCTCAATCCTCTTCTCTTCACTTTTCTCGCAGCTCTCCCCCGCCTTCGCCGCCAGCACAGTCGAATCCGGTAGCTATCTTAAAGGCACCAACTTTTCCGACGTTTACTACGTCGATCTTGACAAAGATGGCCACCTACAGCGCCACGCTTTTATCAACGAGCAAATTTTCTTCACCTGGCAAAATAATTTCGATCGCGTCATTACCGTCTCCGACAGCATCCTCGCCTCCCTTCCCTTATCAACCTTAGTCCTCCCCAAACCCAACGTCGTCCTCGTCAAAATCCAAAGCGACGCTCGCACTTACATCGTCGACAGTAATCAAGAACTTCGCTGGCTCAATACCGAATCTCTAGCCACCAGTCTCTACGGCGCCAACTGGGCCAATTACGTCATCGATCTCCCACCAACTATCTTTCCGCATTTCACTCGCGGCCTCGACGTCACTTCTCTCGACTACTCTCCCGACCTCTCAGTCCTAAAAACCCGTTCCCAGCTCATTTCCACACCAAGTCAAAGCTCAGCTTTGACCACAAACAACCCAATCGCGCTGAGCGCGATCTACACTGACCCCAACTCCGACGCCCGCCAGCAAATCACCGCCTGGGCCGGCACCAACCCAACCGACGCTGCCGCTCTTGAAAAAATCGCCTCACAACCCGTCGCTAAATGGTTCGGCGACTGGAACAGTCACATCGAGAACTCGGTTAACAATTACATCACCACCGCTACTGATGCTGGCGCTCTCCCCGTACTCGTCACCTACAACATTCCTAACCTTGGTTGCTACTCCTCGAGCGGCGCCGCCTCCGACGCCGACTATCTCACCTGGCTAACCAACTTCGCCGCCGGCCTCCATAATCGTCCCGCCGTCATTATTCTCGAACCCGACGCCACCTCCGCTTCTTGCGTCACCACCAATCGTCTCGCCTTACTCGGCCAAACCATCACCATCCTCAAATCTTCCGCAAATTCTCTCGTCTACCTCGACGCCGGCCACGCCAACTGGGTCGACGCCACCACCATGGCCAGTCGCCTGACCACCGCCAACATCGCCGCTGCTGACGGCTTTGTTCTCAATGTCTCAAACTTTTACACAAACGGGGAAAACATCACCTACGGCACCACTATCAGCAACCTCATTAGCAACAAACATTTCATCATCGACACCAGCCGCAACGGTAACGGCTCAAATGGTGAGTGGTGCAACCCAAGCGGTCGAGCAATCGGCCAAAACCCTACCACCAACACCGGCAACACCCTCGTCGACGCTTATCTCTGGGTCAAACCCCCGGGCGAATCCGACGGCACCTGTAACGGCGGCCCCACAGCTGGAGACTGGTGGCTCGACTACGCCCTCGGTCTTACAAAATAATTTCAAAATACGGCAGCTCAGGCTACCGTATTTTTCTATCTTATAATTTCTTAGTCTTCTGAACTATCAGACCCGCTAGAGTCTCCGGAATTATCAGACGAACCACTATCGCTAGATTCATTACCGCTAACGGAGCTATCAATATTTTCAGCATCGCCTGAAACATCGGAATTAATAGACTCGTCAGTGCTATCAGCCACGTCACCGCTACCAGTTCCTGAAGTATTTTCGGCAACCTCATCATCCGCACTTACCTCAGCATCTTCCACATCTTCTACTTCAAGAATATCTTCTACCTCAACTTCATCTTCCTGTTCAACATGAACCGTTTCAAGTTCATTCTCAATCTCTGTCAGCACAGTGGTTGCCGTTGTATTATCCACCTGTGTCAAAGCAATTGTCACACCCATTCTCGACTCAATATCATCAATATGAATAGCGTGTTCTTTAAGTACTAATTCTTGATCCGCAGTTAATGACGAATTCACCTCGATCGCCGTGCCATCATTTCTTACCCTAAACAGCTTACTCAAATTATCCTCAAGAATAGTTCCTTCTGGCACCTCATTGCCAACCAAAGGCTCTCCCTTTGTAAAACTAGGCCAAAAAGCCTCAGACACATCGTCCACACGATCGCTCCAATTATCACCAAACAACGCTATAGCCGTTGCTTCATCTGGGATCTCCCGCACGATTTCGTTATCTTCGACCACGAAAACCGAAGGGTCGCTCGGAATTTTTACCAAACTTGTTCCAGGCTGATACATGACCCTGGCGCCGAGTGGTAACAAACCTAAGTCAGCACAAGAAATAGTTTTGACAGCGTCAAAATCTGGGTACCAACTCTTGTAAATATGCTCATTCGGGAAAACGTAGCGCTTTCCGTCGTTAGCTAAAAAATAAACCGAGCTGAAGTCTGGACACTTTATCAAGTCTCCCGCATTAGCTGCGTAGACTGGATGTAGTGCATACAAGGCACTGGCCGCGAGCGTCACTACGAAGATTGAAGCAAATATTTTACGCATATAAGTTCAGTATACACCTTTGCTTGAATTTTCTTAAGCACCCTCCTCCCACTCCTTTGCCCATTCCCAACCTACACTCTGGCACTCCTCACACTTCATTTCATACCACGTCTGCCCCTCTCTCACCTCAGTCCTCCCTGTCTCTGTCTCTTTGCCACCACACACCGGGCACTCTGACGTTTTCTTTTCGGTTATCTGATCGTCAGTCATATCAATACTTATTAATCCTTTAATAAATGCTTCGTATACCCCAACTTCTTTAACTCCTCAAACGCTGTCCATACTTCAGTCGGAATATTCTGTTCTGTTTGCCATCCCTTCTTTCCGTAAACATCTATTCTTTGTAAATCACCCATCATCAAATTAATCACATCATCTCGAGCGATATCACCACCGATATATTCATCAAAAGATAATTCCAGTGAAGTCACTAACAATTCTTTATCTGGCCACAACTTAGCCCCAGTCGCATAGGCTCGCCTCTCCATATACGGTTTAGTAACTATCAATACCGAACTCCAACTCGCAAGTACGCAATCAATTATTGGCCGACTTAATGAAAAATTCTCACTCGTATTCTTTGCCTGTTCCTCTAATAATATCTTCTCCGCTGGCACTCCAGCCGCTACTATCACCCGAGCAAACTCTGCCGCCTCCGTCCCCGTCCAACCCGTCTTCAGCAAATCATCAGTGTGCGCAACGCCGCCCGACACTACCACTAGCGGAGCCAATCCTCGCAAGTATAAATCCACCGCATATTTCGCCACTCTTAAATCGTGACTGCCCAAGACCAACATCACGTCAGCCTTTTTCCACTCATGATGCAATCGATGATAATCCCAAATGACTTCAACTGCTGTTTCAAAATCCATATTATTATAATTACATCTCGTCTCTCTTGATCTTCTCTACCAACGCCTCATCCTCCAATCTTATCTTCAACCTCCCCTCAATCACTCCATCATAAGTCGTATGATGCGGCCGCACAATCTTTTCTAACCTCACCCCTTGCGCCATCATCTCCTCCGCCAGCGCCTCCATCGTGCCCTTAAGCGGATAAATCTCCACATGATCAAAACCACTTAGCTGACTCCCATCCGGCTTCTGTGCCGCCAACTCCAAGTACCAAATGTCTCCCATACTCGTCGACACCGGCCGCACAAACTTGATCACCGCAATACGCCGCCCAGAAATAATCGACTGATAAATAAATTTGCTCTCCGCCTCAAACATCTTTCTCATTCCTGAAAACTCCTCTTCATCACCACACTTATAACACACATGGTCAGCTACCGCCGCCAAATTAATCTTTTCAACCCAACTATCAAAAATTTGCGCTAGCTTCTGCGCCTCCTCATAAAATTCCTCAACACTTGTCATCATATCCAGTATCTTAACATATATACCCTTAACCCTCATCTCTTAATCAGCCGCCACCGAGCAGATTTTGACGCAAATTAACTAATCATCACGTCAACCCCTCCTTCATTGTCTCTTCACACCATTTTGCTATAGTGTCTACACATGAAGTTATTGGTAGTAGAGGATGAGCCCAAGTTGAATAAAGGCCTAGTCCTAGGCCTCCAAGCCCGCGGCTATGCGGTCGATTTTGCCTTTGACGGTGTGGAGGGCGAGAATATGGCCAAAGGTGGCGGTTACGATCTCATCATTCTCGACGTCATGATGCCCAACCGTGACGGCTTCACCGTTTGCCAAAACCTCCGTGCCGCTAAAAACAACGTGCCCATCCTCTTTTTAACCGCCAAAGACGCTATCGACGCTAAAGTCGAAGGCCTCAACCTCGGTGCCGACGACTACTTAGTCAAACCATTCTCGTTCGAGGAACTGGTCGCCCGCATTCGCACTATTCTCCGCCGCGCTCCCCAAGTCGTCAGCGACGTCCTCACACTCGGCAACCTCAAACTCGACACCCGCAGCCAAACCCTCACCGTTGACGACAAACCAATCGAACTAACTCTGCGCGAATACGGTCTGCTTGAATATTTCCTGCGGAATCTCGGCGGCGTCGTCACCCGCGAGGACATCCTGACTCACGTTTGGGACCGCTTCTTTGACTCTTTTAGCAACGTTGTCGACGTCCACCTCAAAAACTTACGTAAGAAGTTACCAAAAGCTTATGCCAAACGCATCCAAACAGTCTGGGGAAAAGGCTACCGTCTCGTTTGAGGAACGCTTAGGCGCTACTCGTTTCTGGCTGACAATTCTCTACATTGTCGTCCTCGCCGCCATTCTCATTATTTCGAGTGCCGTCACCCGCACTATTTTTAGCGAGCGCCTCCAAAACCGTTTCCACGGCCTCCGTTTTGACCTTGAGCGTTCCGAGCTTGTCCCTGTGCCCACTGCGGAAGACGTCCGTTCCGACCTCATCCAGACTCTCGTTGTCGTCAACGGCATTCTCCTCATCATCGCCGGCTTAGTTAGCTACCTCGTCGCTGGTTCCACTATCAAACCAATCCGCGCCGCCTACAGCGCCCAAAAGAAATTCTTAAGCGACGCCAGCCACGAACTCCGCACGCCTCTCGCCATTCTTAAAACTGACTTCGAAAACGAACGCCTGGTCGCTACCGACCCTGTCGTCACAGCCCGTATCGACAGCCACCTGGAAGAAATCGAACGCATGCGCCGCCTCGTCGCCGATCTTCTCCTGCTCTCCAAACTCGACGAGCACAACTCCCCACCTCGCCCCGCAAGCCTCATCAACCTCGTGGATCTCGTCACCGCCGCCGTCGACCGCCTCAAATCCTTAGCCGAAGCGCATCACATTACACTGCACCTGGCACCAACTCCTCACCTCATCGAAATCTCAGCCAACCGCGACCTCCTCGACGTCGCGCTCAGCAACATCATCAGCAATGCCATCATCTACAATAAAGAAAACGGTAGTGTCGACGTCACCATCGGCACTGAACAACCCTCCCCCAGCCATGGGGGAGTTGGAGGGGGCTTTATTACGGTAACAGACACCGGTATTGGCATCGCCCCTCCCGACCTCGAACACATCTTCGACCGTTTCTGGCGCGTTGAACAAAGCCGTTCTCGCGCTACCGGCGGCTCCGGCCTCGGCCTCGCCATTGTCCAATCCATCATGGCCGATATCGGTGGCGACGTCACTATGCTCAGTACCCCCGGCCACGGCACCACTGTCACCCTCAAACTCCCACTCAAGGTCTGAGCCTTGTAGGAGCGAGCGGTTGGCCTGGAACTCTTGCGCCAAGCAAAGGTCGGCCCTGTGCCAGCGCCCGAGTCATACGAGGTGAGACGGCTGGCGCGGTTGACGACCTGCGGCGCCGCGTCCTCGCCCTGCGGGGAGAAGAGAGAGTCCAGGCCGACTGCGAGCGACCCTTCATAATCTCTTCACTACCCTTCTGCTACATTACTCTTACGATAAGTCTCAGCACACCGGCCTCCTCGGAAATGACCATCCCCTTTTCTGACCAGGCGCGACAGTGCTGTTTCTTCCCTTCTTTTTCATTTTATTAATATAATCTAGGACTTTCCCAGGGGAAGGACTACTAAACTATGATGAACAAAGCTAAACGCGCCATAGTCACCGCCGCTATCGTAGCAACTTTAGGTGCTAGCGTCTTCGCCGCTGTCAGCACCACCTACGCTGCAACTGTTCCAGCAGCTCACGACAATCCAGTCAGTGGTTTAGTCACCGCCATCGCTACTAAATTTCATTTAAACAAGGACGACGTTCAAGCTGTTTTCGACGAACAACGCAATCAGATCCATGCCGACATGGAGGCAAAAATGGCTACTCATCTTGAAGAAGCCATAACCAAAGGCAAGCTAACCCAAGCTCAGGCCGACGCCATCACTGCCAAGCAAGCGGAGCTCGACGCCTTCCTGCAATCGCAAAAAGACGTCGCTCCAGCCGACCGCCAAGCAGCCATGAAAACAGAGATGGAATCTCTCAAAACCTGGGCCAAAGATAACGATATTCCAAAAGGTTTTGGTCTCCGACCAGAACTCGGTCACCGCGGCGATCACCGCCTTGGCCATCACTTCCCAGGCAAAGGCCCTATGGCCCCACACCTCAATGATGACGACAACAACGATGACTCCGAATAACTTCCCACACAAAAAAACTCACCTGTCTCACTTCGAGACAGGTGAGTTTTATTTACCCTTCAATTCATCTAACTTATCTCGCAATAAATCATCGCTTTCCTTATCTCGCGCTAAATATTCATCAACTGCGGCTATTGCAGTTTCTTCCGCCAACCTAGACCAATATTCCAATCCTCCTGCCCTTACCTTATCTAGACCATTCTGATATTGCATTAATTTAGGCGCATCATCATAAATACTGGTTCTACCACTATCTCGCCACGCATCATTCAATTTCGATAAAGAAATCAAAATCTCCTGACGATCCGCTAATAGCTTCATTGACTCGTCATCCGCTAACTGCTTCCTCTCTCGTACTTTTGAACTCATTATCGTAGCTAGTTTTTCCATTGTCTGGTTAAACCAACTAGAAACAGTCAATCGTTCAACTGTCGCTGGCAATTGCACTGGGTCTATCTCCTGATTAATTGCTTGCAAATGCACTAGATGACGCTGCATTCTCATCTTAAACTCTTTTTCTCGTTTATTTTCTTCTTTCTCTTGTACTGCCTTTTTCTCAGCAATTTCAGCTATCGCCTGCTTATATTCCACCACAATCTTCTGCGCCACTTTCTTATCCAATTTCCGCAACTTCTCCTGCTTCTCCGTCTTTGGCCCCACATAAAACGCACCGTCAATCTTTTTAAAATCTTGACCAACGAATTGCCCAATCCGCTCAACCTGCTTCGTAATCATTCTATCGGCCTCCTTGGCATCTTTATAACCAAATTGCTCGGGCAACAACATTGCAAGCTCCCGTCCCATAGTCCAAAGATCACGACGCAACAAGTCCGCTTGAACCACCGACCTATGCCCAACAATAGACCATGGAACTTTTTCAGTGCTATATCTTGTTAAATTTTCAGCGCATAAAAACAATGGTTTATCATTATTAAATTTTACTAGACCTAAAGATACCTGACTAATTCTTAATCTCTCTGTATCCTCAACTAGCACAGTAGTATCAGCACGATTAACATCTTTTAATCCTATTTTCAACAACGGATTAAATGGCCATCTCGTGAAAGTATCAAGATCGTCAGATTCAAGTAGAGCTCGATAAATATTAGCTTGTAACCCATTCCATGGTGTACTGTTTACATCTTGGAGATCAACCAATTCATCAGCATGCTGCCGATGGAAATCGATCCATCTACTCAATTCATCTGAAGAAGTTTCCAGTCTCGATAGCGCCTCCCACGGCTCACAATCCAAATAAATCGCTAAGCGAGCTATCGTATCAGTGTCAACGTCACCATGTTCAACTAATTCCGCCAATCTTTCCTTCCCCGCCCTCGCCTCCGCCGACTCTGGCGCCTCACTCTTCAATCTCTCCGCCCGCATCTTCTCTGCACCTTCACGATGAATTGGCGATTCAGTTTTATTAAGCGCCTTAAGCGTCGCCCTATAACCCTTAGCCTCCGGACTCAACCCACGCTTGGTTACTACCATATAAGGTAATTATAACATATGATCTATACCGCCTTACCATCATGCATCGTAATCCGGTGAATACACCCACACTTTACCAGCAAGTAATACCCAAACAACACGCCCACAAATAAGTAACAACCTTGCGCAAACAAGCCCAGCTTAATCCCCGCCAAGCCAACAACCAACGCCAAACCAGCCCGCAAGAATACGTTCACAAAGCGATTCGTAAAAGAAATGCCAGATAATACCGTACTCCGCACATCTGGCGTCGTCCGCTCGTTAATATAATCACTAACTACCGGCGTCTCCAGTCCAAATAAACTCTGCGCCGCAATAAACGCTACTAACATGAGGAACGGGCTGCCAGTACTCGACATGCCGAGATAGCCGAGTGCTATGAATAAGTTAACAAACAGAATAATCTTATCGAGTGTCAGGTAACGTTCAAACACATAAACATAACGTATCAATATCATGTTAACCACGGAACCAATCGACAACGCCGCACCAAACCAAATCGCCGGCACCAGCACTGCCAAAAAGGCTGGTTGGTACACGCTATACAGGAAGTAATCCCCTGTCAGCGTCAGCGCTCCCACAATCATCAGGTGCCACAGAGTATCGTCCTCGCGCATCAAAGCCAAACTCTTCTTAAGAATTGCCACCGAACCGCCACTTTCCGCCGCCAATTTAGCCTCTTTACTCCCAGGCTTGAACGCTTTTGCTGGCATCTTAAACGTCGTCGCTAATATGGCCGCCAATAACAACGCCAACGTCGTGGCTACAAGTAACGGTACAAAGGCTGCCCGATCAAACAAGGCAAAAGCAAAACCACCAAGCAATGCGGACAGCATCATGCCAAAAGTAATATTACTTAAAAACGCCCCATACACTTGCGCATACTTAGTCTTCTCTTTCTTACAAGCCTCAAACAAAATAACTTCTTCACTCCCACTCAAAAATGATGCCGCCAAACCACCAATTGCATAACAGGCATACAGGCCAAGCGTCGTCGGCCACAACACCACCGTCAAAATACCCAAAGCCTCGAGCGTATAACCAATCAACACCGAAGTCTTCTGCCCAAACCTATCAGCCAGCACGCCAGTTGGCACCTCAAACAAAAACTGTGACACGCTATAAAATGCCTGACTAAACACCACCACACTCATGGTAATCCCATGATCAGTGGCGTACAACGTAAAAATCGGCAAATAAAAGTACCCGCCCTTCAGTAACCCAAGAATTTTAAATTTTGTAGTAGTTTTCATACTTTATCCATTGTCTCATACTCTCTCGCTTTTTCCCACGCTTCATGCCATGATCTCTAAGTATGACTACCATCACCATCAACAACGAACTCTTCACCTCCTTTCATCGCCAACTCATTACCCTCGGTTTCCCCGTCGCGCCCATCCTCGGCGATGGCCTTATTGCTGGTCAGCAATATTCCATCGAAGCCTCCTGTGGTCCTGACCACTTTTCTGCTCTCTTCGCTCGTGATATTGCCGTCACTGGTCACATCGAGCAAATAACTTACACTAACTATCTAGCTCTCATCAAACAATTTCATGAGGCTCAAATTAATACTGAACATCCAGCCACAAAGGACGACTAAAAAACCACAAAAAGAAGAGAGCGATGAGACATACAGTTCATATTCCACTATGGAAGACTATATGCTCACCGCTCTCACGAGTAGTGTTCCCCTTTTGGGTTAATTGTTGATGGTTGATTCTGCCGGGCTAATCTAGCGGCAGAGAGAGGCCTGCTTGGCGCAAGCGGTTCCGATCTTCTCGCTCTGTGTCTCTTCGCACATGTGGCTGAACCGACTCCCTTCATCCGGGTAGTTGTTCTTGACGTTCCACACGCCGGCCCACTTGGTCAGAGTGGCCGTGACCTCGGCGCAGTCCGCGGTGCGCTCCGTGGTGACTGTGACTTCGGCGGCTGCTGCCTTATCCAGACTTGTTTGGTGGTAGCGGTAACCCGCAGTCACTACACCGGTGATGATCAGAGTTCCGAAGAACACAGCCATCAAGACGTAGAACACCTTGAGTCCGGTGAGGAAGTTGACCTCTGCCTTCTGGAGCTTGCGCTCCTCACCAGGATCATGAGCGTGTCCGCCTCCAGCCGGAGCTGTCGGATGAGCATCATGACCAGCAGCCGGAGCGTGCCCCGACCACTTGGCATGGAAGAAACGTTTCTGTAGCTCGCCCCAAGCACCCAAGGAGAAGACTCCGAGGATGGCCAGGATGGGCAGCATGACGGAACCTCCGCCCACGGCGCAGAAGATGGCGATAACCGTGAACAGCACCCCGAGCCCGAAGACGACGATGGTGATGAGGTTGGCCTGCTTGAAGATGGGGGCATCCTCAAACGTGAAGTCTTCCTGGCCGGGTATCGTCTTGATGAACTTGGCGATGACCTTCAGCGGTGCGTCGAGAACCGAGAGCCCGAGACGGGCGATGATCAACACGATGGAACTCGTGAACAGGCCGCAGACGGCCAGACCCAACACCACGTTGTGCGCAATGGCGAGCCAGCCTTCCAGGAGATGGGTCTGGAAGGTATCGACGGTGGCGACCAGGCAGATGGTCACAGCACTGCCAACGTAGATGCCGACTGCCTGCTTGATCTTTTTGAGACCCCACCTGCTCCAAGCCTCTGCCTCTTCAGTGACAACTTCGAACTTGGTGCGGTTGGCCAGCCGCTTTTCTTCTGCTTCCTTCTTACGCTCCACCTGCTGTTCCTTGGACAGGACGATTACATTACCGTCGGCGTCTTTCTCCGGGACGTCGATGATGACAGTGGGTTTGTCCTTACCCATGAAGCGGCGCAGGTGAGCCCTGGCCTCTGTCAGGTCGATGGCTTCGTCCGCCCGGTCAAGGATGGCGGTCATTTTGTCACTGTGACCGATTTTCACCACGCCGTGGATGAAGTGACCGGCTTTGTCGAGCGGGTTGGCACTCAACTCTTCCTTGGTCACGCCCTTGGCGATGAGCTGCTCGAGCGACGCTTTTAGGGTCGCACGGGCTCCGTCATCTTCCACCATGATCTCGATTCCCTTGACGAAGCCATGAGCGAGACCGAGCCATTGACGTTGGTCTTTGGGCAGGGGCGTACCATCAAGCTTGCTCGGGTCACCATGGGCCTCGATAGCTGCACCATTTTGCAGGGCGGTCAGCAGGTCCTGCACAGGGCTATCCCAACCCTTCATGATGTCCAAGCGGCCATTCAACTGTGCCCGGTGGCGGTTGAGGACCGGGGCGGCGACGGCAACCGCGGTGGGGCCGTGGCTGGTGTCGTGACCTGGGTCGGTTCCGCCGCTGCTGTGACCGCCGATGATGGCGGGGAGCTTGCCGGCCAACCAGACCTTGAGTTCCTTGATGTCCACGCTGAACTTGTCGAGCAACGCGGCCCGCATGTCCTCGGGCTGCAGACCAGCGTTGTCGAGGATGGTCATGACCATGGCGTTACCCTGATCCAGGGCTTCGATCAGCATAGCAGCCGTCACGTCGGAGACGAGGGACTTGTCGCTCAGGACCTTCTTCACCTGCTTGGCGAGCAAGTTGGCCAGGTACTTGCGGCTGACGTCAGGCAGAGCCAAAATGAGCGCCAGGAGGAGGTCCGTGACGGTTCCGAGCTTGATGATCTCGGTTGCGTCGAGGGAAGTGGCCACCTCATGCATGACGTTTTCCACGGCAGTTTCGCCGATGGCGTCGAGGACGAGGTTACCCTCCTTGTTCTTGATGCTGTGCAGAGTGGAGTCGAACCCCCTCTGGTTGAGGTTGAGGTCGATGTCGCGGGAGAGTTCGTCAAATTTGGCGGCCATGATGGCTCCTGTAATGCCCTTTGGAGGGCGTTGTGGACGTTAACTAACTTGAAGACGGTGGGCCCGGAATGGGTTCGTCGTTGTGAAAAAACGGGGAAACGGCAGCAAATTTGCAGTTTGCTGACCGGGAAATTTAGCATATTTTTGGGTTTTTGTCCAGCTGTTTTGACTTTGCGAAGTTACTAAAAGCCCCCTCCAACTTCCCCATGGCTGGGGGAGAGCTTCAGATTAAGTGCTAAATTGTGGCTAATTAGAGCCAAGAAAGTTGGTGAGTGATTGACAAAAGGCAGTTTTTTTGCTATATTACTAGGTCCGTCAAAAGCCTCGATTCCCGAGGAAATAGGCGGCGATACCTCACCAACTGGCCGCTTTGGCCATTCACCAAGAGACTGTAATGATCCTTTCACTCGCACTTTCCCTGGCCCTCGCGGCCGAGCCCATCACCCTCGTGGACGCCAACATCAACGTCCACTCGGACATCGACTGCCCGCCCTTCGGCCACACCAAGTTGGTGGTGGACGGAGTGAACGGAGCGACGACCCCGCGGACGGTCTGCATTGGGGTCAAGGCCCTGACCGCTCTGACGGACAACAACGTGAAGACCACGTTGGCGAACGTCCAGGTCACCCAGGCCGAGACCGACCAGTTGCTGGCGCTGAACGAACAGACGTTCGATCAGAAGAAGCACGAGCTGGAGGTTGAGGCGCACCTCGAAGCCTACAAGACCTGCTTCAAGAGCTTGGAGGGCGACGGCAACGTCACCTGTTCGATCGACGGCGACGTCATCAAGCGGGTGTCCGATCCGGTCGGTGAGGCGCAGGCGAATAGCGTCAACCGTTGGCCGGACGGCATCGGTGGCTACTACGGCGGCATCGGCCACCTGAGCACGGCCCAGGCACTCGACGCCATGGACCAGGCGGAGCAGATGCTCAACAATCAGGGCGAGCAGAGCGGCAAGTCCACGGGGGTCAAGACCCAGGACAAGCCGGCACCGCCGCCCAAGATTGTAGACGACAACGTCGAGTAGGGCAGAAAGGGGGACTAGCCCACCCCGCGCATCGCGTTTGGTCCTTTCCCTTAACGGGTAGAGAGGAGCCGAGCAAAAATAACTTCCATTCACAACCGTTGGCCGAGTGCCATGGAGTCTACGATGATTCTTTCCCTTGTTCTGTTCCTCGTCGGTGGTATCAAGGCCTCTGAGTTCAGCGGCTTGTCGCCGACGCAGCAGATCGCGATCGAGCAGAGGTCCTGCCGTCTCTTGCAGGTCGAGCCATCTGACTTCTCCAAGCTCGGCCCTAGCATCTTCATGTTGCGGGTGCCGAAGGAGGTGAGGATGGTCGTACCGCACTACACCGGGTGTGATACCGTGACCGTCTTCAAGATGGACCACGGGGCACCGGTGCCGATCGTGGCGCGGATCAACGGCCGGATGACGTCCGTACTGGTCTCCGACCACTATGGCGACAAGTACTATGTGGGCGTCACGGATGGGCAAGAAGCCATCACTGCCTATGGCGACCACTACGACAACGCCGGCATCCCACCGGTGATAGAGAACGGTCTGGCCATCGTCATCAAGGCGACCAAGTTGCCGACGACCTGCTACTCGGCCACGACCAATCCGAACAGTCGCAGCATCTCCTTCATCTCCTGCCGTTGATGAAGTAGCAAGAACCGTACGGCAGACGTGGCGCCCGGGATTTACTTCCCGGGGCCACTTTTTGTTTACAACGAAAAAGAGCCCGCAGGCTCTTTTTGTGTGTAAGTGAGTTTACTGAATGGAGCTTTGAATGTTGCTGATGACGAAGTAGCTGATAGCGTAAGCGGAGAGCAAGATGATGAGGCCAATGACGGAGCTCATGAGAATGCCCTGGGCTTTCTTAACTTTATCTTCGTTACCAGCGGCAGTCATCCAAAGAAGACCAGCGTAGATGATAAGGATGAGGAAGACGACACCGAGGAAACCGAGAAGAGTTTGGATAAGTACGCCGATGGTATTAGTGAGTGAGTCGGCAGTTTGAGCTGAGTAACCAGCTCCACTACCAACAGTGCCAAGCTTCGTTGTGACGTCGATACCGGCAGCGTGCGTTGTGGTAACTAGCATTGGAGCGAAGGGCAGGGCGAAGAGCGCCGCAGCCACGAGAATGTTCTTTAACTTCATAGCGAAGGGTTAAAATTTTTAAGACAGTAGCATTATAACATGAAGTGTGAGGGACGATAAGTGGTACTTATGGGCTATAAATTTGTGTCATGGAATTGGAAATATTTGTTAGGATGAAATAACTGATAGCGTAAGCAGTTATGACGATGAAGATACCGATAACTGCGTTCTTGAGAATACCCTGAGCTTTTTTGACACGGTCTTCGTTGCCGGCAGCAGTTAGCCAGAGAATGCCAGCGTAGATGATGAGCACGAGGAAGACGACACCGAGAAGACCGAGCACGGCTTTGATGAGAAGGGTAATGACGCCGAGGAGATCCGCGTTAGGTAGAGCATTGTCGTAGGCAGCGTTAGCGCCGGTGTTGAGGCCAGAACTGTAAATAGAGCTATTGGTGGTTGATGGTGTGGCTGGCGGATCAGCAGCGAAAGTGAAGGATGGAAGGAGAAGTAGACTGGCTAGAAAAGCGTAGGCAATTTTTTTCATACTGAGCGTTTAACCAGAGATATTGCCAGCGGTGATAGCGTTGAGCACGGCATTGGTGAGGGCGTAAGCGGCAATGATAATAATGGCACCAATAACTGCGCTAGTGAGGATGCTTTGGGCTTTTTTGACGATAGTTTCGTTGCCGCCAGCAGCCATCCAGAGGACGCCGCCGTAGATCATGAGAATGAAGAAGCCAAGTCCGACCAAGCCGAGAATAGGCTTGATGATGAACGAGCCGATAAAGGTAGTAATATTGGTATTTTCTGCGGAATTCGTGAGAAGACCAGCGGCACCACCGCTCGACTCTAAGCCATAGCTAGTAGCAGCTGAGTCGGCGGCTAAAGTAAGCTGAGGCACTAACAAAGAAACAGCCAGTAAACTGGCGAGGAAGAATTTTCGCATAGCGGAGAGGTTGCAGACCAACTGCAGCCCGACCGTCATTCGAGAATCTAAATGAAATTGAGGTTTACTGTGTGGCGCCGATGATGGAGCTGATGACGAAGCTAGCGATGGCAAAGGCGGAGAGAATGATGGCCAAGCCGATGATACCAGCGATGATGAGGTTCTTAGCTTCTTGCACTTTCTCGTCGTTGCCACCAGCGGTCATCCATTTGAAACCACCAAGGAGAATGATGATGACTGCGACGACACCGAGGAAACCGAGCATGACGCGGATGAGGTTGCCAATAGTCGTCTTTAAGTCTGCTTGACCAAGGCCAGCGGTATCGCCGAAGCCGGTGGTAAGCAAATCGCTAGTTTGTAATTGTTGGGCGTGAGCAACGTGGACAAAGCCGATGTGGGAGAGGCCGAGTGGCAACACGAGAAGTGTAGCGAGACCAAGTCCCATGACGAGACGTGAGAAGACTTTCGACATAGTAAAATGTTAAGGTGAATGTATAATTTAATTATAGCACATTGTTATGTTCCTGTGACGCTGCCGGTGGTGATAGAGTTGAGAATAGCGTTGACGGCGGCGTAACTAGAGAAAATTACACCGAGACCTAGGACCGTCCAGACCAAGATGCTTTGACCTTTTTTTACACGATCGGCGTTACCAGCACTCGTCATCCAGAGTACGCCACCGTAGATGAACATGACGAAAGCGAGGGATCCAACAATGCCTAGAATGCCTTTAATGACGCGACCAATGATGACGCGAACGTCGGTTATACCGAGTGGGTTGTAGAGAGTGACGGTGGTTGTATCTTCAGCACGAACCAGACCTGGAATGAGAGGCAATAGTAGGACTAGAGAGTACGCAACAATGATGGCGCCACGTTTAGCTTGATGTCTGGTAATCATATTAGGGTGTTGAAGTATCAGTAGTGATAGTTTGATCTGCGCCGTTACCGATGGTTGTTTCGAGGTTAGTGGTGGGTATATTGCCGCTATTTAGAACGCTGATGAGGAGGTTGATGGCGACATAAGCACCAAAGACGATGGCAAGACCAATGGCGGCGCCGCTCAAAGCATCTTTGCCGCGTTTAACACGTTCGGGATTACCGGCGGAAATGACCCATTCGAGGCCGCCGTAGACGAGAGCGATTAGGGCAGCTGAACCGCTGAGGGCGAGAATGAGGTAGCTAACGTTGACAATGACTTGCAGAATGTTATCCACAGTGCAGAGTCCTTGGCCGCGACAAGCACAAGGATCGGTGCCGTTATCTGGTCTAGCTACGGAGCAGACGTTGGCGAAGATGAGGCCGAGTTGGGTGATCTTAGTGTATTCGCCATCGATAGTGATGGCTTTAGCCGGTGGCGTGAAGCCGAACAAGCCGGTAGCCAAGGTAAAGCCGAGGATTAAAGCGAGGAGAGATTTGCGAATGGCAATCATACTGGTAGGAAGTATACCAGAAATAAAAATTCACGTCCCGGACGCTGGGTGCGGCCGAGACGTGAATTTTTAGTTACCTAGTCGTAAGTTTGTGAGACAACACGGGCGGTGGTCTCGATAGCAGAGGTTGGATCCGTGGTACCGAGGAGAATAGCGTCGATGAAGGAGTTCATAGCCTTTTCCATAGCGGCTGTATCCTTACCGTGGTACCAGCTTTTAGCCAGTAAAAGTTGAGAAGCAAAGACGCCTAGGTCTTCGCTATCAAGTTGAGTGCTAATGAGTGAACGGAGAGCGGTTGGCTTTTGAGCTTTGGTTAAATAGGAGGTGACATTTTCTTTGCGGGTGGCAAAATTAATAAAATCCCAGGCCCAATCGGCATTCTCGGTATCTTTCGAAACACCTTCCACCCAGTAGTTTGGATAATTCACTTCCCGCCCATTCTGAATTTGTGGCAGATTATTAATGGTGAAGTTTAATTTTGGAGCCGCGGTCCGAATAAGCGGCAAATCATAGCTGTAGCCAAGATAAAAAGCAGTTTGGCCAGCCGTGAAGGCATCAAAAGATGACGGGAAAGATTCGTTCCAAGTGTAAGCATCCTTAGTTGGGTTAGCAAAGTCGGTATAGAAAGTAGTGGCATCAAGACTTGGGAAAAGTCCTTGAGCGGTACCAGTTGGTACAGTCTGGAAAGCCACCCGGCCACGGTCGTCAATCATGTTGGCCCCGTTCTGCATCATGAGCACAGAAAGAATATCCACCGCCCGATTAACATTTTTACTGGTACCAAAACCAGCCCCAGACTGGATAATTTTGCCAGTACTGTCGAGTTTTGTGAGTTTTACAACGTCATCATGAAATTCTTGCCAGTTAACTGGAGCCGCAGGAATATTAACCGCATTTAATAAATCTTTGTTAGCATACAGAGCAAGGCTGTCGACAGACAAAGGCAAACCATAAATCCGGTCCTCAGCCGCAACTTTAGGATCTGGCTGATAAGGGAAAATAACGTCCTCAGCTACAGTGTCGACAAAGTCACTCTTGAGCGTCTTAATACTGACAGTCGGCAAAACCTTAGTAATGACCACAGTTTGCTTGCGGAGTGTGCCTTGAATTTCAGCGTAAGGAATGGTGGTAGTGGCCGGTTCAGGGAGAAGGAGGCTTTGGTATTGGCCAATGGCGCTATTGTGGACGGAGAATATATCGGGGCCAGCACCGTCGGCAAAGGCACGCAAAAGAGCATTATCGTATTCGTCACTGCGCAATTTTTTGTAGTCAATACTGACGTTCGGATGGAGTGTAGTGTAGGCGGTAATGATGTCGCTCATGGTGTCGCTATTATCAAAAGTACGCCAATAAGTAAGTTTTACCTCCGGCATACTGCTGGCCGCGTCTTTGCCACTACAACCGATACCTAATGTTAGTAGGAGGCTGGATAAAAGTAAGCCCGAGGCAAGACGTTTAGCATTCATATTAGAGCGACTTTAGATATTCCTTTAAGTCTGCACTGACTTCGGGATGGGTGAGGCCGAGCTCGATCTGGGCAATGATGAATTGGAGTTTGTTGCCACAGTCGTAGCGACGACCGGCAAATTTGCAGCCGTAGAGCGGACGATTGTCGGCCAATTGAGCCTCGAAAGCATCAGCTAGACGAATTTCACCATCTTTCCCTGGCGTTTGAGTTTCTAAGCGGCGCAGAATTTCGGGAGTGATAATGTAGCGACCAACAGCGGCTAGGTTACTTGGGGCTTCTTCGACTTTTGGCTTTTCCACAAAGCGGTCAATTTGCCAGGTAGAAGCATCGAGCTCGACGCCACCAATGACGCCGTAGCGGGAAACTTGGTCGCGGGGGATTTCTTGGATGGCGATGACAGGGTCGCCGTATTTTTCGTAGGTGGCGATTAACTGGCCGATAGCTGGAACCTTCCCAGTAATAATATCGTCACCGAAGAGCACAGCCACGGCTTCGTCAGCACCGACAAAAGGGGCGGCGGAGAGTAAAGCATGACCGTCACCCATTGGCTTTTGCTGGCGGACAAAGGCGAACTTGGCGAGCTTGCCAACCTCGCGAATGGCTTCGAGTTCTTTGAGTTTGCCTTTTTGTTCCAAGCGATATTCGAGCTCGAAGTTGCGGTCAAAGTGATTCTCGAGTGCCTGCTTACCGATGGCGGTAACGAAAATAATCTCTTCAATGCCGGCAGCTACGGCTTCTTCCACGATGTATTGAATGACTGGCTTATCCACGACCGGCAGCATTTCTTTTGGTTGGGCTTTGGTAGCTGGAAGGAATCTTGTTCCCATTCCTGCCACTGGAATGATAGCTTTTCTAATCTTCATAGACGGTATTTCGGCCAGTGAATAACGAATTTCCTAAACAGTATACCGCGACTAGAAGATTGACGAAAGTGGGGATTTTTGGTATATTGTTTAGTCTCGTAATTCGCGAGATGCACAACCGAACAGGAGTCCCCATGTCCTCCAAGCCTTTTACTCTCGCCTTTGCTCACGACTTCTTGCCGCTGCTGGTCAACCTGCTCAAGACCGAGCCCATCCGCTTCTTCATCGTGACGTACTCGACGCCGGTAGTCCTGACCGCTCGCTACGAAACTTTGCCGCAGAACGGCTGGTTGCAGGTGATGGACCGCTCGAGCGAACCAGACAAGCCCATACCGCTCGGCGAGGAGAAGACCAAGCCGCAGGTAGTCTTCCTTGAACTGACTTCGATCAACGCTGAGGTGGTGGCGACGGAGGTGCGACGTTGTCAGGCGGTTGGCATTGTCGCGGTAGTGGTGACAACAGCCATCAAGACTCCGGCTGGTGCAGCCCTGGATGAGCTCGAAGCGTGGCACGACCGGTATCAGCTGTGCGACCTGCACGTCTACTTGCTGCAAGCCCGAGGTGACCTGCGGCCGCTGTACAACGAGCTGCTGCGAGCCGCATCGACCAGCACGAAGCGTTGAACTCAACCCTCAACCAGAAGGCTCTCATGCCTCGCGGTGTGAGGGTTTTCTGTTTGACGAAAAGCCTAAATTCTGCCAACCTTAGAGCACTGGCGCAAGGTGCGACGGTAAAATTACAGGGAGCAGAAATGCACAATAAACAACGTCATCTCGTCTTGTTGTGTTTGGCCGGTATTCCCAAGGTCGGGGATACCGATGGTGAAACAGTTTTGTGGCTACGAGCCAAGCAGATAGCCGAGGAGGTAGCCAAGTGGTCGGTCGAGCAGCAAGTCTGCTTTGTCCTGAACAGCAGGGTGACCAGTCGACACCGGCCAGAATCGACAGAGACCTCGGTGTTCCTGCCCCATTTGCAGCAAGCACTAAACGATCGGTTCGGCCACACTGAGCGGTTTACGTTCAAGGCGACGGAAGAAGCGGCGAGCTTGCCGGAGTCATTACAACTTTTCCGCGAGGTCATCCTCAGCCTGAATGCCGACTACCGTGGTGACGTCACCATCTTCTGTGACCAGAAGCGCAGGCGACGGGTCCGATGCTTGGCGGAGCACTTCATCCATGTGGTGGAGCTCGAGGTGCGGCCAATCAACTTTGGTGGACCGAGGTATGGTCCACAGAACTACGCCATGCGCGGTGTCGAGTTGCTGAGCGCTGAGCTGTACTGCCGCTCCGAAAAGTGGCGTGAGCTTGAGGACCAACTCCGACACCTCAAGCTGCTACTCAACTGAGTGTGCTCGCGTAACGTCGTCGTAAAAAGCCGAGCCTCCTGCTACAGGAGACTCGGCCTTTAATTTCCTTCCTTCTACTATCTACCCTCTAACTCGCCATCTTACTCTTAAACTCATCAACAAACGGAATCGGCGTCGGGTTCACATAATTCAACATCGCCAAGTAATAACTCAAAAAGCTCCCGTACTGCAGCACCTCGCCGCATTCCTCAATCGCATCTTTGCCTCCGCAATCATACTCAATCACTTCTATCCCAATCCTTTCAAAAATATCCGCCGTCACCTTGAACCTCTTTTGAACTCGTTCATGATAATGGCTCGAACGTAACATCAATACCGTCACATTTTTAATAAACCCCTTCGGAAACGTCAGTCCTTCCAGCAAGTGATGGTTAAGTTCTGGCAGCGCAAAATAAGTTGCAAACTGCTTGCTGGTTTCATTAATCTGATTGCTCAAAACGTGCGCATTGCCGAGCAGATGTTCCGCCCCAATCACAAACACCGTCCGACCATGCAAACTCTTCGCCACCGTCTTAGCTGGATTATCCGTGTCAGTCACATCCACCGCACAGGTATCGAGCACATCGCCCATCGCCGTCAGCAAGCGTCGCACATCCGCTTCGCCAAACTTCACATACTCCAAGGTCGACATCATGCCCAAAATTCCAGCCAGCGAAAAGCCAGTTCCCAACCGTGGCTGCTTAGCCAAATCTCCCGGCGTAAACACATACATTGGCCAACCCTCTTTCTCCGCCAATTTAGCCAAATCCCCTCCCGCTGCGATCGCAAAAATCTTAGCCTTGCGTTTCTTGGCCACCATCGCTGCCTCCAGTACCTCCTCAGTCGTCCCCGAAAAGCTCGACAACAGCACCAACGTCTTATTATCAACAAACGACGGTAAATCATAACCGCGCACAATCGTCACCGGTACCATCAAATTATTAAAAAACACACTCTGCAGCATCTCTGGCCCTAACGCCGAACCGCCCATTCCGGCAATCACAATGTTGCTACACGTCTTATACGAGGCTGGGAATTTCACCAATCGGCTCTCGCTCCAAGCTAATCGCACTTGCTCAGCTAAATGATCAATGCCATAAGCAATGTCATCTGGGTCGTAAGCTGCGTAAACTTTTGCTTGGTCTAACATATGTGCCATATTGCCGTAATTATAGGGTCGATTTTCCTTCTTGAATAGCTTTCGTGATTAAAGCCCTGTCAGCCAAGTCCCCAATCAGCACTGCCCCCACTATCTTATCATTTCTAACGTAAAGGTCGACACAACTCGTTTCCGTCGCCTTATGACACCTAACTTCGCTGGCAAACTCAGGGTTAGCATCCCCTATAAACACAATATGCATGCCGAGCAGATTAGTTGAATACGACGACACCAAACTAAACTCCGTTCTCTCACCAATCATTGTCTTTGCTACCGCCTTCCCCTGCATTTGCGCGTTCAACCAATTACCAATATGCATCTGGCGTCCTAGTAACGGATGACTAAACTCGGCCGCATCACCAGCCGTATAAACATTCGGTAAGTTCGTCTCCAGATAGCTATTCGCCAAAATCCCGGACTTAATGTCGACGCCAGCCTCCACAAATAAGGACTTATCAGCATGCGTTCCCAACCCCACACCAACCATCGACGCTGACAACACCGTACCATCGGCCAACTGCACGCCATGTACCTCTATCTCACCAACAGGCACTGCCTCAGTTTGCCCCGTCAAAAGCGTTACACCCTTGCTCGCCGCTTGCTTAGCCAACACCGCCTTAGCTTGCGCGCTCAATACTCGTGACCAAAATCCATCGCCACGCACCACAACCGTAGTCAACACCTCATGCAGCGCAAAAATATTAACAAACTCTAAGCAAATAAACCCGCCGCCAATAATCACTGCCCGTTGTTGTTCCTTTGGCAACCTCTTCACCTCGGTCAAGCGCGCCACAATCCCATCAGCATCGTCGAGTGTTTGCAAGTAACACACGCCCTTCGGGTCAGTCTGCGCCAAATTCAACTGCCCGCCTGTCGCCAGCAACAACTTATTATACGGCAACTCTCGGCCGCTATGAATCGTCACAAAATTATTCTTTGTATCAATTTCCGTCACAATCGTCCCAGCCAGTCTTTCAATCCTCTGTTCTGCATACCACTTCTCCGTGCGCAAAAAAACCTTCTCCCGTGGCACCTTGCCATTAATATAATGCGGCAATAATACTCTCGAATAACAAGCGTGCGCCTCTTCATCCACAATCGTAATCTCAGCCGTGGCATCAGCCTTGCGCAACTCTTCCGCTGTCGTTGTCCCGGCAATGCCCCCACCGATGATTACGTATTGCATATAAAGTATTCAAAAGTTGGTAGATTGTAGTTGGTAGTCGGTAGATTAAATCATTAGTGAGCCTGAGCCTTGTAGGAGCGAGCGACTGCCATGTCTCCTCTGACGACGCCAGCCTCGGCCCTGTGCCAGCCCCCGAGTCAGACGAGGTGAGCCAGCTGGCACGGTTGACGAGGCGCAGCTAGGAAGAGGAGACATGGCGGTTGCGAGCGACCCGAGTGGCTAGCGATAGACCAAGATTGCTTCGTCGTCGGTCTCCTCGCAAAGACAGCTAAATCGCCGGATAGAGCTGAGCCCCACTTTCGTCGAAAATCGTAATCGCCAACGTCGGGCAGGACTGCGCGCCCAAGATAATCGTATCTTTTTCTTCTTCACTTACCTCCAGTACTCGTTCGTAACTCGGCCCGCCATCGGCAATGCCGTGATCAATTACCTCTGCCTTATTCTCCATGTTCATCTGAAAAGTTTCCGGCGCTATCGTCACACAGCTGGCCGCGCCAATACACAAATCTGGGTCAACTACGATTCGTAACTTCATATTAAGAAATTTTGAGTAGCGCGACAATCCGCACTAGTTCTTGAATAACTTTTTTCACTTGTTGTTTGGTCGTACTTCTACCAAGGGTAAATCGCACGCTACTCTCGGCCTCGGTTATACTCTTACCCAACGCCTTAATCACATGACTTGCTCCCGCACTCGAGGTACAGGAGGAAGCCGTACTAGCTGCTATCCCAGCACCATCAAGATACATGACCACTGCCTCGCCGTCGACCTCTGGCAAGCTCACATTCACGTTATTGCACACTCGCTGTGTTCGGTGGCCATTAACCGTTGCTCCGGGTATTTTCGTCATTATCCCTTCAAATAACATCTTCTGCAGCGGCCTCAATCTCTGCTCATAATCTTCGTGCTCAGCTTGCGCGATTTTCAAAGCCGTCGCCAAACCCACAATTGCAGACACATTCTCAGTCCCCGCTCTCATCCCATGCTCCTGCGTACCACCCATTATCTGTGCCTTCATCGGCGTTCCTTTCTTAACATACAACACACCGCTTCCTTTCGGTCCATACATCTTACTGCCAGATAGACACAATGCGTCTACATGGAGCTTCGTCACCTCAAGTGACAAACTATTCACCGCCTGTACCGCATCCGTAAAAAAAATCGGATAAACTTCTTTCTTTACTCTCTTCATCTTCGCGATCATGTTCCCCACTTCCGCAATCGGCAAAATTGTCCCAATCTCGTTATTGACGTACATCATGGTTACGAGCACTGTCTCAGGTCTTATCGCTTTCCTCACTTCATCGACGCTTATCAAGCCATCCTTATCTACCGGTAAAAAAGTTACTTCGCAACCCAAATCTTGCAGTACCCGTAACGTCGCCATATGTTCCGTGGCCAAAGTCACTACATGCCTCTTATCCTTCGGAGCAGCCTCTATCAAACCTCTGTAACACAAATTAATTGACTCCGTCGCCCCCGAAGTAAAGACAATCTCTTCCGAACTCACTCCCAACGTCTCCGCTACCTGCTTTCTCGCCTCCTCAATCGCCTTCTTAGCCTTTCTCCCCTCCGCATGCACACTCGACGGATTGCCAAAATCTTCGCTAACATAGGGTGCCATCACCTTACTCACCCGCAAATCAAGCGGCGTGGCGGCCGCATGATCAAAATATATTCTTTTAGCCGCTCCTAATCCCATCATACTGGCCCCAGTGTAGCGAAAATAGTCACTTTTTACAAACTATCCGCAGCCATCGAATGTAAAAGCATAAAACTTTACCCCCACGTCTTTCGTTAAAATCTTGAGCGTACCCTGATGATAAACACTAGCCTTCACTAAATTATACATCCTCGCTTCTTTCACCTTAATAATCGACGCTCCGTCTTTAGCCCGTTTAACATCGCTTCCCAGCATATCATCAGGGAGCGGCAAACCATCAAGTTCAATAGCCACTGTCACATCTTCTTCAGTTGCCAGCACCAAATTGACCCCAAACGCGCTATATTTTAACGCCAAATACTCACTCGCTACCGCCAGCTCTTTAGCATGCATCACATACTCCCCACAAATCTGCCAGTGCCCATGCAAATACGGCGTATCCTCCAGAATTATCCCATGATCAGTAAAAGCTTCTGGTACATCTGGTAAGAAATCTTCTTTATTTCCATACTTGCCACGCAAATATCCCAAATACAACTCTGGCGTCGTCCTGTAGCACACTCCCCCCTCACCAACCTCATCATCATTTACCGCCGGTAGTGGTGTTGTCACCCCAGCCGCAATCAACGCTTCCTGTACCGCTTTCTCAGTTTCCGCGTAGTTTCCTTCTCCCACATGGTCATACACAATCACTCCATCTGGCCCGATAAGGAAGCAATGTGGCCAAGAATTATTGGCATATAAATGCCACACATCATAATCATTATCGAGCACTACTGGATAAGTAATCCCAATCTCTTTTATTGCTCGCTTAACATTATCCTCATCATGTTCAAAGGCAAACTCAGGCGTATGAACTCCAATAATTTCTAAACCTAAATCGTGATAACGCTCATACATCTTCTGTAAATGCGGCACTGTTCGTAAACAATTAACACACGAGTACGTCCAAAAATCCACCAGCACCGGCTTCCCCGCTAATTTCTTAAGCGATACCTTATTTCCGTTCAACCACACCAACCCTACTGGAAATTCTGGCGCTCGCACTTTTCCTAAGCGATGTAGAAACATACCTACAGTATAGCAATAATTATCGATTCCTTGTAGACTATATACATATGATGTTATCTGACCACTACGGCGCTTTTCCCGAGAAAACTTTGCTCGTTCTAACTAACAACGAGCTGGCCAAGTTCTTCACTTTAATCGACCGCGAAATCGAACCCCTCTCCGTGGTGGAAACCGACGAACCAGTTCCAGATACCGACATCGCATCTTCTGGCGACCTCGATCACGCCAAACAAGTTCGCCGCAATGAGCTTTATCGCCTCCTCAACCTCGAACTCAAACGCGTCATCGCCGACGAAGCTATTGTCGACATCATCCTTTGCGTCCCTGAAGCTAACAAAAACGAGCTTCTCGCTACTTTCACCCCAGATCTCGAGAAGCGGATTAAAACCCTCGTCCCGAAAAACCTCGCCTCCATGGAACTCTCTCAGGTCATCCGCATTCTTTTTGAGGCTTAAATTTCAGCCAAACACCGCAAATATTGCCCAATCGAAGATTTTTTGTTACCCTCTGCTGGTCAACCATCAATCCTGGCCGCGTGGCGAAGTGGTTAACGCGGCGGTCTGCAAAACCGCTATGCGCCGGTTCGAACCTGGCCGCGGCCTCCAAAAAAATCCCGACTCATCTGAGCCGGGACTTTTTGTTGTCTCGAGGAAGTTCTACTGCGCCAACGCTGTGACCTCTTTAGCAGACACAATCACCTTCTCCGCCTCACTCAAATTAACACCATCGTAATACACTACAAACTTATAATTACTCCCCTTGCCCTTCAAGTAATAAGTCGCATTCACACCTTTTTCTAATTTGAAGAAATTATTACCCAAATCTGTCGCTTCTGCTGGAATCACCGAATGTTTATCCAAACGGAAAGCGCGGATATAGCTGTAATCATCCGTCACAAAAGAATCTTTCTCCAATTCTGATGAACCGGTCAAAGCAATAATCTTGTTCGTACTCTGTACAATCACGTCCGACATATCACTGGTCACTGGCACGCTCGTCACATCCTTCTGTACCCCTTCGTCATACTGCGGCACCATCACCCAATCCTTCGGTAGGTTAAAGGTCAAATACCAGCTGCCGCTCACTACTTCGGCTGGCTTATCAACACTAACCCCCGAATTCGGTACGTCATCAATCGTGGCTACCTGCGAAATTGGCTTACAACCAACTCCCAACATTAGGAACCCAACAGCCACCACACCTCCTAAGCTCAATAATTTCTTCATATATCCCTAGAGTACAACCGAACCGCTTCCCAAGCAAGATGTCGCCACAAACCAAAAGCCGACCGTATCAGGCCGGCTCTGGCTAAACAGAATTTCATTAAAACTTATCCAGCTGCGACTAGTTTGGGTGCGGAGCAAGGAGAGCTTTTGAGGCTTAGTTTGCGCTAAGACGAAGAAGTCGACGCAGTGACAAGCCCAAAATAGGCCAGCTGGTAAGTTTTAGTTTTTATAGACTTCGATTTCCACGTTCTTCATACCCCACTTAATGGCCTCACTATGAGATTCCATCCAAATGTCGATACGCTTATTATAACGAGCGTTCATACGGTCTTCTACAACGAAGATCTGGTCACCGTAATACTTCGGGATCTTAACCCTAGTACCGATCGGCAAGAAGTTGGCCGCAATCACACCAGGACGCACATGGCTACCAGAAGCCGTAATAAACGGAGTATCATCACACTGACCGACCTCACTGTTATAAGCAGTAGCCGGCACGGTGATAGTATAGTTAGGACCACGTAAATCAGCCTTAGGCAAAGCACCATATGGCTTAAGCACGTTGGTCATAGCCGCAATCTGGAGAGTGGTGTAGGAGGTGTCCCCTGGCTTCTCGTCAGCCATAACCGCGGCTGGCAACAAACCATAACCAAGGACAACCGCCATGAGCACCAACATGGTGAACTCAGTGGGCGACTTCTTGATCAGCTTGCGCAACTTGGCAAAGGAGAAGTTAGTCATAAGGGGAAATAAAATCACCTCGAAAACCATCGAGATGTTAATAACACTATACCCGATTTAGGCAAATTTGTCCAGCAAAAGAGTACTTGACTTTGCTAAGGTTAGCCAAATTATAAGCCCCTTTTAGTTGCACTTTTCAGCCGCTTCCCGTATACTCAAAATAATATGAAATCATACTCCCACTACCAGTCCAAACTCGGAAAGTCACCCCTCGCCCGAGCTTGGCGTCACTATGTTTCACCCCTTTTTGCCAAAGCTGACAAAAAGACCTGGGCTAAAAACATCGCCCTCGCCCTAATCGCCTGTTTTCTCTTATTTGCCATCCTTTTCTTAGGTGCCTACGCCTGGTTTTCCAAAGATCTCCCCGACCCTAACACCTTGCTCACGCGCGATGTCTCACTGTCCACCAAAATCTACGACCGCACCGGCACTCACCTCCTTTACGAAATTGCTGGCGACGAAAAGCGCACCCTCGTCGCTTTAGACCAAATTCCCCTCGACTTACAGCACGCCGCCATTAGCGCAGAAGATGAAAACTTCTATACTAACCACGGCATCAGTATCAAAGGCATTTTACGTGCCATTATTTTCCGGGGCAACCGCGGTGGTGGTTCAACCATCACTCAACAGCTCGTTAAAAATGCCATCCTCACCAACGAAGCCACCATCACCCGCAAAATCAAAGAAATTATTCTCTCCCTCGCCCTTGACCGCAACTTCACCAAGGACCAGATTCTCCAAATGTACCTAAACGAAATCCCTTACGGCGGCACTATCTACGGCGTGGAAACCGCCAGTCAAAATTATTTCCACAAACACGTTACAGATCTCACCCTCGCCGAATCTGCCACCTTGGCCGGCTTACCTCAGGCTCCTACTCGTTACCTCAACAACCCCGACCAGCTTAAAGATCGTCGTGATTGGATTCTCGGTCGCATGGTTTCCTTAGGCTACATCTCACAGGCCGACGCTGACGCCGCCATGGCCACAGACTCTCCTGTCGCCATCGACTTCAGTAGCGGCATCACCGCCCCTCACTTTGTTTTTTGGGTCAAACAGCTCCTAGAAGAAACATATTCTACTCACGACGTCGACCAAGGCGGCTTAACCGTTACCACCACCCTCGACTACGACAAGCAACTAGCTGCCGAGAAAGCAGTTACCGACGGCGTCGCAGCTCTTGGCGCACGTTACGGTTTCAATAACTCTGGCCTCACCGCTATCGACCCAAAAACTGGACAAATTCTCGCCATGGTCGGCAGTGTCGACTATTCCAACGACGACATTCAAGGCCAGGTCAACATCACCACCCGCCCCCTCCAACCAGGCTCAAGTATCAAACCAATCGTTTTTGCTGCCGCCTTCGAAAAAGGCTATACCCCCAACACCATTCTGTGGGATGTAGACACCCATTTCCCCACCGCCTCTGGCGACTACAATCCTAAAAATTATCACGTCGACGAGAACGGCCCAGTCACTCTCCGTAAAGCCCTCCAAGGCTCACTTAACGTCCCGGCCGTTAAACTTCTTTACTTAACTGGCGTCGACTACGCTCTCAACTTCGCAGAAAAATTAGGTTACTCCACCTTCGCGGATCGCAGCCAATTTGGCCTGGCTATTGTGCTTGGCGGTGCCGAAGTCAAACTGATTGATCACGCCAACGCCTACGCCACCTTCGCTAACAACGGTTTGCACCACGACGTCGTCGGCGTCCTCAAAGTCGTGGACAACAAAGGCAACACCCTACAAGAATGGAAACCAGAAGAACACGTTGGCAGCCAAGTTATCGACTCAAACATTGCCACTACTTTAAGCAACGTCCTGTCAGACAATGCTGCTCGCAGCTACGTCTTTGGCCCAAGTAATTATCTCCAGCTTAGCGCCCGTCCCGTCGCTGCCAAAACCGGTACCACCAACGACTTCAACGACGCCTGGACACTCGGCTATACACCTTCCTTGGCCGCTGGCGTCTGGGTTGGCAATACCAACGGTAAAGAAATGAGTCGTGGCGCTGACGGTTCAGTTGTCGCCGCCCCAATCTGGAACGCTTTCATGCGCGCTGCTCTCGCCAATTCCCCAATTGAGAATTTCCCGGCCGCTAATATCCCTACCACCGGCAAAGCAGTCCTCGATGGCGTTATGCCGAGCACCACAGTCACCATCGACACCGCCTCTGGCAAACTCGCCACCCCACTCACCCCGGCCCGTTATCGTGAGGAACTAACCTGTGGCGAGTATCACACCATTCTGCAATACGTCGACAAAAACAATCCAACCGGCGCGATTCCCGGTAATCCCGCCGCCGACCCTTACTACTCACCTTGGGAAACAGCCATTCAGACCTGGATGACCAAACACAACACTAATCTCAAAGAAGGTGAAGTCGCCTACACCACCTGCACCATCCCGACCGAGGACGACGACGTCCACACCGCGCGCAACACCCCGGTTATTAATCTCCTAGAACCTCTCGACAACAGCAACGTCGGCCGCAATCTCTCCCTCCAATACATCGTGGAGCTTAAACGTAACTTCGGTCGTGTTGAATTCGCTATCGACGGCAGCTACGTCGGCAGCTCGAGCAACACCAACAACGGTGCCGTCACTCTCCCAAGTTGGGTCACCATTGGCACTCATCTCCTCACCGCCACTGTCTTTGACGACGTCGACAACCAGAGCGACGCCAGCGTCAACATAAACGTCACCGAAGCCGGCAGCACCAACCGCGGCCCCAGCATCACGAACCCCTTCCCTAACCAAGTAATCATCAAAACTGCCCCAACCTACACCATCTCGATCGAGACTCCCGACGCCGCTTCTGTCGCCTCCCTCCACATTACGGCCACCAACCTCTGGACTGGCGCCGTGAGCACCGTCGGCGAGCTCCTAGCCCCTTCCAGCATCGCCAGCATGGTCTGGAACCTCCCCTCTTCCGCCCAGTACTCCCTCGTCGCCGTCGCCGTTTACTCCGATGGCACCACTTCCGACTCCCCCGCCATCAACGTCCTCCTCCAGGACGCGCCCGTTCTTCCCACCCCCCTCACCCTCGCTCCTCCAATAACCCCTCCCGTGACCACCCCATAATCACCTCACTCAATATAAAAAAGAACCGAAATGGTTCTTTTTTATATTGGGCTACTCACTGATTATTCCTGCAACTTGAAGATCACAAAGTCTTCTATCTTATTCTCCTTCAGCTCATACTCCGGAGTAAACAACGTCTCTACCAGATTCAGCCCCACCTCAGCGAATATTTTTTTATACCATTCCAGCGGACGATGAGTCTCTATAATCTCATAGCCACCTTCTTTCTTAATCTTTTTATACTCATGATTGTCTTCATACTTATTGCCAGTCGGAAAACGAAAATCTAATTTGCTTTCTACGACGTTATATATTCGCGGGTTGCAAAAACCCACATATACACTGCCTCCATCGTTAATATAATTCTTTAGATTAACCACAATATTTCTCACCTCATCCTCCGGCACAATACACAACACCAAATTACAAATTACGACATCAAAATAGTTATTTGGTACTTGGCTCAACTCACTATATATATTTTCTGTTCCGATCTTAGCTCCAGCCTTCGCCCGCATCTCACCATTAATATCCCACACTTTCACCTCAGCTCCCATTTTCTTTAATCCTAATGCCAAAACACCAGGACCAGCCCCGTAATCCAACACTTTCTTACCAGTCACGTCGCCAATAGCCAACATCAATATATTATCGTAGGAAGCCAACTTCAAATTTTCACCCTCCAACTCCTTAGCTACAACACTCCATTCCTTTTGATCAGCTACTAATTTCGTTGTCATATTCTGTGTCATATTATAGTTATTAAGAGAGTAAAATACTCACGAGCAGTAACAATGTCGACCCAATGAGATACGGATTCAATTGCTTCCATTTACCAGTAACCATGAATAACACTACGAACGAGGCAAACCCAGCGAACATTGCCTTATCCAGACCAAACGTCCAAATAGTCACCACTACCATAGCCATAACAGCTATAACCTCTGTCCAGTCATATTTCCCAATTTCTTTCCACGGAAACAACGTCAGTCCAACAAAGCACAAGGCTCCGGTCGTTGCCGCCACCGGCACCAAGTTCACGAGTGGCGTCAGGAACATAAATAATGCCATGAGCACTACAACGAATACGGCCACCAAACCCGTACGACCGCCTTCGCCAATACCAACCGCACTTTCCACATAGGCAATCAGGTTAGATGTTCCCGTGACGGCACCAATTACGGTACCAGCACCATCAGCAATCAATCCTTCCTTCAGTCGCGGCAAGTGACCATTCTCATCAACAATAGCAGTATTTCTAGTTAATCCAATAAATTTAGCAATGCTGCCATAAAAATCGAGAATGAAAAGAACAATGATAACTGACCAGATTTTTGGATTCAGAATAATCCCCCAATCAAGAGCAAACGTGGCAGCAAACATTTCCTTCGAAAGTTTAATAGGCTCAATCACCTGACTTAATCCGATTAAATGAGCGACTACTGCAGCTCCAATAATACTTAGTAGAACCGCTCCTCGAACTTTAAAATATTTTAGGATCACTACCAAGACTAGTCCGACGTAGAAGATAATCGCCTCCTTAGAAGCAAGCAAACCCAATCCCCTCACCTGAATTCCTTCGTAGGCCAATATCCCGCTAACTTTGAGAGCAATAAGGACTAAGAATACACCGACAGCAGCAGCCAAACCAGATTTTAGTTTATCTGGAATAGCCTTAACTACGTTCACCCGCAATGGAGTAAAACTTAATATTACCGTCAAAATACCAGACCAAAACACCGCACCCAGCGCACCCTGCCAAGTGAAACCCATAACGCCAACTACCACATAAGCCACATACGCGTTCATTTCGAGTCCCGGTGCAACAGCAAACGGCAACCTAGCCCACAATCCCATCAACAACGTAGTCACGACCGATCCAACCACAGTCGCAAAGAAAATTGCGCTCTTGCTAATCCCAGCCGCCGATAATATCGCCGGATTCACCACGAAAATGTAAGAAAGAGAAAAAAACGTCGACAATCCAGCTAATAACTCAATCCTAAAAGTTGAACCACGTTCCGTTATCCTAAAATAATTATCGATTCGTTGTAGCATAACAACAGAGATTATTATTGATTATGTTCACTTACGAACAAACCAATCTACCATTTTTTCCACCTTTTGTCCACAGACTGTGGACTACTTTTTACATTTATCCCTATATTATAAGCCTTGAAATAGTGTTGATGACTTATTGACAACTTATCCACATAGCCGTATTCTATCCCCATGTTGTACCCAAATCTCACCAAACTCGGCTTCAGCCCCAAAGAAAGCGAGGTTTATCTCGCTCTTTTGCAGCACGGCCAAATGACCCCAGCCGAAGTCGCGAAACTGACCAGGATTAGTCGCCCGACCGTATACAGCGTCGCCAAGGAGCTCGTCAAAAAGGGTGTGGTCCTAGAAGATCTCGGCGGCACTTCCCGCTCACTCATCGCCAAACAACCAGAAGATCTGGCCATTCTCACCAATCGCGAACAAAAAGCCCTAGACATCAAAAAAGCGACCGTTCAAGCCGCCATCGCTGAACTGCAAAAAGTCGCCCAAAGCGTCAAATACAACATCCCCAAAATCGTCTTCATACCTGAAGAAGAAATCGACAACTATATCTACAAACAAACACCACTTTGGAACAAAAGCATTAAAGAAACTAAAACGCTATACTGGGGCTTTCAAGATCCCTCCTTCGTCGAACATTACCAAACCTGGATTGACTGGTACTGGCAGCAACCAAATAATCCCAAACTACAATTACTCAGCAATCAATCCAACGCTGAAACCGCCATGTCGACCAAAGGCTATGCCAACCGCCAAATAAAATTCTGGTCTGGTGCCTCAGCTTTTACCGCCACCACCTGGGTCATGGGTAATTACCTCGTCATGTTAAATACGCGCCAACACCCTTTTTACCTCGTCGAAATTCACGACGCGATGATGGCCCAAAACCAACGCCAACTCTTTAGCGGCATCTGGAATCTTATTGGCGAATAGGCATTATAATGTAAAGGTATTTCTCCTCGGGCGCTTCCACCGGCATGAGTACACACGGTGCAGCGCCATCAATCATGCGAACCGCCACCTTTTCCGTCCCAATCGCATTCAAACCATCCAATAAATAACGATAGTTCAGCACAATGTTATTAACCGGCCCGGAAATTTCGGCCTCGATCGCCACACTATTCTCACCACGTCCCGCATCCGTCGCCGAAAGCTGCAGCATCTTAGTCTCTACGTTCACCTCTAAACGCACATCAAACAAACCAGCCTTACTAAACAAGCTCGTTCGCTTAACCGCTTGCGCCAAGTCGGCCCGCTTCACAATTACCTCTGTATTCGCCGTCTTGGGGATAATCTGCCTGTAATCCGGATATTTACCCTCAAGTGTCCTGCTCGTCAGTTCTACATTCCCAAAACGGAAAGCAATCTGGTTCTCCGTCAATTCAATCTCAATCGTTTCTGGTGCGTCTACACTATCGCGGAAGACGCTAATAATACGGCGCACTTCAATTAGCGTCCGTTGCGGCACAATCACCTTCTTCTCATCGTCTGGTCCGGCCACAATCGGCACCACCTTCTCACCCAGTCGGTAGCTATCCGTCGCCGCCATAGTCACAACTGGTGCACCATCAATCACACTAAACACCATGTACACACCCGTCAGCTCTGGTCGGGCCTCATTCATGGCGACCGAAAATAACGTTTGCCCCAGGGCCGCATCAAAGCCAGCTGCATTTACGCCAAAGATCACTCCACCCGTCACCGCTGGAATTAATGGATATTCGTTCGCCGCAATGCCATTAATCTTAGTTTTCGACGTCCCACATTGCACCGCCAACGCATGGTCAAGCAAATCTAAATCAATTCGGTCATTCGGCAACAAATTAACATAATCGTAAAAAAGTTTTCCTGGTACTGTATATTCACCAGTCTGATCAACTTTTCCGCGTACTAAGCATGACACCGCCAACTCCAAATTTGTCGACGTTAAATGTAAGCCACCAGCGTCGGCCTTCAATAAGACGTTCTGCAGAATTGGTAGGTTTACACTCTTACTGCCTATGTGACTGGTGATCGCCAATCCTTGATGTAGATTTTCTCTCGTACAAGATAACTTCATGTGAGTGCTTAAATTTTTATCTTAGATAGTAACCCACTCTGTAAGGCGGTGGATAACAGGGATAACTCCCAATCCCTAAGTTTCACAGGCCCGTTTCTCATTCCTCAAGGTGGATAACCCGCGACTTCCAGTGTGACCTGTATGTGTACATCTTTGTGACGCTTCTCCATTCTATCTTATCACCTCTTTATCCTCTCTCCTATCCACAGACTTGTGCACTGGGTTATCCCCCATTCTATCCACAGTAGCCCATGGGGACAGTTAGTGGATAGTTGCGGTATAGCTGGGGGAAAAGTCCGTTATGCACTGTAGAGACGCTGTTTTAACAGCTCCAGGTCCTTCTGTAACTTATCATCATGGCTCAGTAGCTCAGAAATCTTGGTATAAGCGTGCATCGCCGTGGTGTGGTCTCGTCCTCCAAGCTCGTTACCAATCGCTGGGTAGGAGTTCTTCATCTCCTCACGCAGTAAGTACATGATTATCTGTCGTGGGAAGGCTAAGCGCTTTTCCCGACTCTTTCCTAGCAAATCATCAGTCTGGAGGTCGAAGTACTCAGCTACTACACTAATCAACTGACGAGCGGTTACGGTTTTTTTAGCATTTTCACTTTCAAAACTGGCGAGTATCGGTTTGACGCTTTCAAGCGACGGCACCAAATTTTTGAACTGGTGGAAGGCGATAATCTTGGTCAGCGCACCCTCTAGCTCACGAATGTTGGAGTAAATGACGCTGGCGACGTAGTGGAGGATATCGCGGTCGAGCAGTACGCCTTTCTCCAAACACTTCTTTTGCAAAATAGCGATACGTGTTTCTAGGTCAGGCGTCCCAATATCGACCAACATGCCCCACTCCAATCGTGACTGCAGGCGCTTCTCGAGCGGCTGAATAGCCTTTGGTGCTCGGTCAGACGTAATAACAATCTGACGGTTATCTTGATGTAACGCATTGAAAGTATGAAAGAACTCTTCTTGCGTGGCATCTTTACCAGAAATGAACTGAATATCGTCGACCAAGAATAAATCGACATTGCGGTACCTATCTTTGAACTCCTTACCCTTACCTAAACGTACCGAGTGAATAAAATCATTGGTGAAATGCTCGCAAGTTACATAGAGAATGCGACAGTTTGGGTTCTGTCGACGCATCTCGTTCGCAATCGCGTGTAGTAAATGCGTTTTACCAAGGCCGACGCCACCGTAAATGAACAACGGATTGTAGGTGCCACCTGGTTGCGCCGCCACCGCCTGAGCTGCCGCATGAGCCAATTCATTTTGCTTACCAACCACGAAATTGCTAAACGTATAATTAGCATTGATCGCAATGTTACTTGTTGGCGTATCCGTCTTAGCGCTGGCACCACTATCAGTTTGGATAAAACCGTAATCTTCCTGTTGACGTGGTGGTTGCTGTACCACTAAAACTGGGGCTTCCTTCAAGACTACCGCTGCCGCTGGCTTAGCCTTGGTTTCAATATGATAGGTCAAGGTCCGCACTGGCTCCTGGGTGACATTCTGCAACGACTCCAAAATTTCACGATGATACTTTTTCTCTAGCCACGTTAATGTAAAATTATTCGGCACGCCAATGATTACTTGGCCGTTATGGTACTCGCTAATAAAGGTGTCACGGAACCAAGTAGTAAAATTAGCCCGGCTGAGTTTTAGCTCAACCTCGCCTAGTACTGCTTGCCAGAGCTCGTGAGTATTCATAAGGCCTCGGCTCTCACCATTATTAGTGCCCATAAACCAGGACACCTATCTCGACTGTCGACATAATAGCCTACATATCCACAGGCTTCAACCAGTCAGTCTGTGCGCTCAAGGGGGATAGATTTGTGGATAACTTAGCCAAAACTGTGGATAAAGTGTGGAGTTATCCACAATTAGGGGTCTTGCACCTTCCCAAATCACTGCCTTAGAGCCCCTGCTTTGACAATTATCCCCATTTTAACTATACTCTCCAGGACTTTTGAATCACTTCAGGAACATTCTCTCTTGAGACTGACCTGCTCACTCATTTATGCCTAAGCGAACATACCAACCAAAAAAGAAGACGCGAGCTCGCGTACATGGTTTCCGTAAGCGCATGTTGACCAAAGATGGTCGTGCAACGCTCAAACGACGCCGTGCTAAGGGTCGCAAACGCCTAGTCGTTGCCGCCCGCCCACGCTAAACACCCTAAGAAATATAGGTCCGGGCTGTTACAGGCCTGGATTTATGTTTTAAGCCGCATCAGCTATACTCTACATATGTTCCCAATGGTCCACCGTCTACGCCACGAGAAGGATGTCGCCCGGGTGCTGAAAAGCAAAAAGGGCGCCTTTGATTCGGCGTGCGGTATCAAAATGACGCCTAATGGTCTGGCTATTTCTCGCTTCAGTGTGGTGGTCGGCAAGAAGGTTAGCAAAAGCGCCGTTGTTCGCAATCGCATTCGCCGCCAGTATCGCGAAATCATCCGCTTGCGCATTCCCGTCATCACCACCGGTTACGATGTCCTTTTCCTCACTGCCAAACCGGCCTTAGCTCTCGATTATGGACAAAAAGAAGCTGGTCTCCTTCGCACGCTCCGCAAGGCAGGGTTACTTACTGCTAGCCACAGCGCCCATCCTCCTTTACCAAAAAACCCTGTCGTTTGATCACGGGCCCATGAAAGGCCTCTACCCTTACGGTTTCTGCCCCTTCTATCCCTCCTGTTCCGAATACTGTCGCCTCTCTATCATGCACGACGGCCTCGTTAAGGGCATTCTCAAAGGCTCTTGGCGCATCCTCCGTTGTCACCCCTTAACTAAAGGTGGCGTCGATTTGCCTTAACTACTGCCCCAAATTTTTGAGCGACGTCCCATCTGGCAACTCCAAATGTTTTACCTTACTCGCGTGTCCCCTTTTTAAGACTACAAACATCTTCGCCATTTTGAGACTCTTCGCCACAAACGCCACCAGTTCCTCATTAGCCTTTCCCTCCGTCGCCGGCGCATGAACTGCCACTACCACCGTACCCGAATCGAGCCACCCCGTGACTTTTGTCTCCTTGGCATTCGGTTTTACATGCACGGTTAGGATCATACGCCCCTAAATTTCTTCAACAACGCCATATCCTCCTCCCTATTTCCTGGTTCTTCCTCATCATCAAACGGCGTCTCGAGAATCAAATCGATATGCTTCAACTTCGGGTGCCCCACTAAATACTTAAACGCATCTGCCCCGATAAAACCATGCCCTAAATGCTGGTGCCGATCTTTATGTGCTTCAAACTCCACCTTACTGTCATTACAATGACTCGCCACTAATTTATCGAGCCCAATAATCCTATCAAAATCAGCAAAAGTTTTGTCGACGTCAGCCTTGGTCCTCAGGTCGTACCCGCTGGCAAAGGCATGCTGCGTATCAAAACACACGCCAATCTCCTTACCCCGTTTAGCACCAGCAATAAACGCCGCAATTTCTTCGAACGAATCACCCATCACCGCCCCAGCCCCAGCACTAATTTCGATCAGCAACTGACAACTCCCAGTGTACCCGTCCATAATTCGGTCGAGTCCCTTAATCACCAACTCTCTCCCCTCCTCCTCACCAACCTCCTTCGCACTCCCCGGATGAAACATGATCGCCTTCGCCCCGAGCTGCGTCCCCCGTTCGAGCTCTTCCCTTAAAATCTTCACACTCCCAAACCTGGTCGTATTCTTCGCACTCGCTAAATTCACAATATACGGCGCGTGAATATACACGTCCTTAATCCCATTCTCTTTCATGGCCGCCTTAAACATTTCGGCCTCCTCCTCCGTAATCGCCTTGGCCGCAAACGCCTGCGGTGATCTCGAAAATATCTGTATCACCTCGCAGCCTAAAGCAGCGCCCCTATCCCCCGCCTTCCACAACCCTCCAGCCGCACTAACATGAGCCCCAAAGCGCATAAAATATGTTTAAGAGTTATCTTTAAAGCCCATCGGTTCTCGATCATCTTCGATCAGGTCATTCTGTTGTGGATTCTGTAAAGCATTAAAAATAATCCTAAACTGTTGATCATAATTCTTCTCTATGTATTCCAGACGCAAACGGAGATCAGAATTTTCAATCGCCATGTCACGTAAATAAATGAATGCACGAATAATTTGGATATTTATTGCAATTGCCTTTTCACTATTCAAGACGCTAGAGAGCATGGCAATACCCTGTTCTGTGAAGACAAAAGGCTCATAGCGTTGGCCTCCACGGTTTGAGGTCGCAATTTGCGACCTCAAACTCGTAAACTCATCTTTCGTCAGTCTAAAAGAAAAATCCTCAGGGAAACGGCGAATATTTCTTCGAACAGCTTCATTAAAGCGTTTTGTTTGAACTCCGTAAAGTTTCGCTAAGTCACGGTCAAGCATTACTTTTTGGCCGCGAAAAACGTAAATTTTATTCTCAATTATTTCTATTGGCACTGTTGAAGGCATAAAACTAAATCATTCCGAACTTGATATCACAATTTACGATATCAAGATTACTATACGCATTTTACCACACCCTTTACTCCCCCTTCGCAAACTCCCACGCCATCGCAAAAATCGACCGTTGCGTCTCGTACATCGCCTGGTCGTGAATCAAAATCCCACCATACGGCGACTTATGCGACATGATCGCCACCTTGCCGTCGTAAATCTTGATCTCATTCGGCATCGCATACGTCTTCGGTACCAACCGCACCTCACGCAGCTCTTCCCGACTCGCCGCAAAAAACTTCTTACCCACATTGCCCTCATTCAGCACCGCCTGCGTCCTAATCCCCGCCGCCGTCCGCCTAGCAATATAGTCGCTGTAATAATCCTTCAGGTTCGCCACCACCAAATCTGCATCGCCAAACGTCAAAATAGTCTCCTTCGCCGTCAGCGTATCCTCCAGCACCGTCTTCACCCCCTCAATCCCCGGGTAATACTGCACTCTCGGTTGCTTGGACGACACCCGGCCCGACAACGCCCGCAAATCCGGCAACGTCTTCCGTAAATCCTCCACACTTCGCTCCGCCTGTTTCAATAACAAATCCGGTTCCTTGGCATAAAACAACTGTGTGCCATTGGTCTCGGTGGACCCAACTAGCCCCTTTTTCTCCATCGCTTTCAACCCAACATAGGTAGTGGACCTATTCATCCCCGTTTTTCTGGCAATCACACTCGCCGGCGCCTCTCCCAACGCCGTACAAGCCACATATAAATCCGCCTCAGTCTGACTGAGCCCCACATTTCTGAGCGTCTCGGTATAAGCAATAGCCATAGTTGTTATATATAGTAACAGTATATAACTCAACTGTAAGGCTGTAAATAGGACTTATACACAGTAATCCTCGGCATACAGTTATTGAAAATAACACTAAAATATGGTATAGTACTCAGTCGAGTTGGAGCGCTTCTGCTCACACTCGGCACCACCACCCATCGCCGACATCTTCGGCACGGAGTCTAACATGTCCATCAATCCCAACCTCATGATCGACGGCGACGCTGCCCTGACCCTGGTCAACCCCCACCCCTGGTTGCACCATAAGCAGGTAGATCACGCGCCATGTGGCCAGGTAGACCCGAGCAAAATCGTCTTTTTCCAGACGATGAAGAGCGACGGCGTCAACCTGTCCTGCAAGACTCGGCAAGCCAACCTCAATCCTGTGAACATCAATGTGCTGGTGTTCCTCGAGCGAAACCGGTCCATTCTGGATCGAGTACCCCTGCACTGCTGGTATGTCGTGGCCACGGAGACGAGGTTTATCTCCGAGCGCGACGAATGTTACTTCAAGTGCTTGAGCCGTGGAGAAAACGGCACGGGGTGGCAGTTCGGATGGGTCAACGAAGCTGGCGGCAGCGTCTCATTTGCAGTTGTGGCTTTCACAAGCTAAAAACTGCGGATCTCTGCGCGAGGGTCGAGTGTTCACTCCACTCCCTTCGCGCCCCCTTCCGAGGTATCGAATTCTCGATGCTTCAGATCCGGTAAACCCACACGCCGATCACTTCGGCACGGAGATAACATGTTGTTTGACTCCATTACTCATTTCACCAAGAACGGCATTCGTCATCATCAGCTTACCACCGGTGACTACCTCCTGTTCTTCTATCGTGGTAACCGGGGTGACGAACACTACTCATACGAGGTCGTTTTCAGGACGTGTGGAGGTAGTGACATCTGCGCGGTACATAATCAACGCGGTTATGTGCAGCACATTGTGTACTTGCCGATCACCTATGAGCATTGGCCTAACGTTCTTGCATCGCGAGATCGACTGGCCGAACGCCTGAAAATTGATTTCGTTCAAAACATGGATTCCTGGAACTTACGTTTCGACGTGAAGCCGAGGACGTAGTACTGGCATACCACTGATTAGCAGTCTGCGTGAGGGTCGAGTGGTCCGTACCACTCCCCTCGAGCCCATTAATAAACAAACCTCGCGTGAGAATAGGGTGCTGCACCGCACTCCCCTCGCGCCCCTTTCCAAGCCGTGGCTGATCGACGCTTTGGATTCGGACAAAATAAAACATCTCCCGGAGCTTTGCGCAGCTCCAGGAGGTGTTTTATTTTCTCATCACTTACCTCACCATCTTCTCTTTCAAAAGGTCGATGGTCTTCCGGTTCACCATCTGCCTCTCAATATAATCCCGGTACTGTGGCTCATAAATCTGTTTAGCAGCCTCAGCGTCGTCCTTGTACTGCTCAGCAACTTTGTCGAGCTCAGCGTCGAGCACCGTTTGGTCGACTGTTACTTTCTCCTCGGCAGAAATCTTCTTCAAAATAATTCCTACCTTAATTCGTTGCAAGGCGGCTGGGGTGAAATCAATCTTGAGGTCGGTCAACGACTTGTTGATCGAGGCCAAGTATTGGGTGAAGTCCATGCCCTGGCTGGTTACCTGGTGCTCCAATTCGTGCGTCATCTTTTCAATTTCTTGGTTGACCAGCAAATCTGGAATAATATCGAACGTCGACTTGTCGGCCACGAGGTCGAGCACCGCCTTATCCAAGCGTCGTGCCTCTTCAATCTTGTTCTCGGCGCGCAAGTTTTCCATGAGCTTTTCTTCCATCTCACTAGCACTGGTCAAACCAACGGTGACGGCAAACGCATCATCAAACATTGGTGGCTGGAGTAAGAAGATCTCATTCAACTTAATGGTGAAATCAACCGGCTGACCGGCCAAGTGCTTCTGGTAGTGCTCGGCTGGGAAGTTCAAAGTGAAAGTCTTTTCCTCACCTTCTTTCAAGCCCAAAATCTCGTCGACAAAACCAGGCACGTAATAGCTCTCATTCGTGAATACACCATGGTTCTTGCTCTCGCCACCTTCTAGCACCACTCCGTCCTTCTTCATGGTCAGGTTCACAATCGCCTTATCGCCCATGGTCAGCGCGCGACCAGCTTCGGCCTTCACCTCTTTGGTCTGCATGCGCACAATGTCGGCCTTGGCCTGTTCGAGCAACTCCTTAGTTGGCTCGGTCTCTTTCTTTTCGACGGACAACTTAGTCCAATCAGCCAACTTAGTAATCTGCGGCATCAAAGCGATCTCCGCCGTGTAAATAAAGTCGTTATCTGGAGCCAACTTCTCCATGGCAAAGAACGGCTGGCCGACCACATCCAAGTCAGCTTCGACCATGGCGGCGACAAAGGTCTGACGCACCAAATCTTCGGTGGCGTGCTCCAAAATGGCCATTTCACCAATTTTTTGCTTAATCGCCTCATAAGGTGCCTTGCCCGGGCGGTAACCAGGAATGGTTACA
The DNA here is from genome assembly GCA_964355955.1 of uncultured Gammaproteobacteria bacterium. Taxonomy (GTDB): domain Bacteria; phylum Patescibacteriota; class Patescibacteriia; order UBA9934; family UBA9934; genus UBA11707. The sequence goes on along the minus strand of CAYHFQ010000001.1, from coordinate 98,325 downwards.
TCTTCCGCCATGTGTTCGGCAGCTACATGACAAGCCTCGGTTACCTCTTCTGCTGGGATGGTCACGGTGATCTTGGCCTTGTTCTCGGGGAGCTGTTCAACAACGTATGACATAAAGAAAATTTCAGCTGATTCTAAGTCGCCAGAGTATAGTCAGCTTGACAAAATGTGTCAATTCTTTTGCTACAGTTAGCAAAATTATTTTTCACTTTCGAACGAGCTACTTTGACCACCCACGGCTTTCGAGCTATTCTATAGGTTGTTATTCTTGACCCCTAGGCATATTCCTACTATCAAGAACATCTTTGTCCGTGGCAGTTTAGTCGTCGTTCGCATTTTAGTGCGTACGAAGTCCCTTGGTTTGCGCAGCCTTAAAGTAGTCGCTCGGCCCTTTCTAGCCGTCGGCCGGGTTGTCCTCCCCCATCTTGTTGTTCCTGTTTATCATGGTCTTTATCTTCTCCGCCGTCGCCTCGAGCACTGGTACCGCCCCGCCAAAAACAAGTTCATGTACGCCCTGGCTAACCGTCACATGCTCCACATTGTGGCTGTAGTTATTGCTGTCGTGGCTGGTGTTGTTAATTTCCAATTGGGCACCGTTCGGGCCGAAACCTACGGCCAACGCAGTCTTATGTACGGTTTGGTCACCCAACACTCCGAGCAGCTAACCGACGAATACGCCAACGTCACCCACATCAGCGCCTCAGCTCCTGTTAAATACCTGGCTGGCAGCACGCTTACCCCATCACTCGATGCCAATACCCTCATTGGTTACGAACAGGTGCCAAGCTCCATGGTCGTTGGTAGCAGTTCCCTTTCCGCTCTTACTATCGCCGACGGCAGTGCTAGCGTGGCTCCGCGCGAAAAGATTGAAACCTATATTGTTGGCAGCGGCGACACCTTGTCGACTATCGCTTCCCGTTACGGCATCAGTCTCAACACTTTGCTGTGGGCTAATAAGCTAACTTCTCGTTCACTCGTTAAACCTGGTCAGTCGCTCACCATTCTGCCTGTCTCCGGTATCGCTGCCACCGTTAAGAAGGGCGACACTATCGCGCGCATTGCTAAGCTTTACAGCGTCGATCAAAGCAAAATTATCGCCTTCAACAAGCTAGACGCTAGTGGTACCTTAACCGTTGGTCAGCAGGTCATTATTCCTGGCGGCTCAGCCCTTTACGTTGCTCCTGCCGTCAAAACGAGCACCGCCGGCCGCGTACTTACCGCCGTACCGACTACTGCCAAGCCTTCCACAGCCCGTTACGCTGGCGCTAAAATGCTCTGGCCGACCGATCTCACCTACATCGTTCGTGGCCTCAGCTGGTCTCACTCTGGCCTCGACGTCGATTGTAATGGCCACAGTAACGGCACCTCAACAAACGATAACTATGCCGCTATGGACGGTGTCGTCTCTTATGCTGGCTGGCGCAATGGCTACGGCAACACCGTAGAAATTCAGCACGCTAATGGCCTTATGACGCGTTACGGTCACCATTACTCTCTTTACGTTAAAACCGGTCAAACCGTCACCGCCGGCGCCCCACTTGGTCGCTGTGGCTCAACCGGCACCTCAACTGGTACTCACTTGCACTTCGAAGTCATCGGCCAGGGCGGACGTCACGACTTCCGCAACCCCCTCGAGTATCTTCGCTAAACTTTTTAGCAGCCTGAGCCTTGTAGGAGCGAGCAGCCGCACTGCTTCGAGAGAAGGCCTCGTATACAACTTCCTCTAGTCGGGTGACACGGAGGGGGGTCCCCTATTGGGCGCGCAACGCTAGTGAGCACCCAATGGGGTCCGCAGTCGGCAGGACCCGACGATGGCCAAACGAGAAGCAGGGCGGTTGCGAGCGACAACTTCATTGCACCGCCGTCCTGGGCCTGTATTGCAACGCCTCGGCAATATGCCCTGCCGTAATAATCGACACCCCCGCTAAATCCGCAATCGTTCTCGCCACTCGCAACACTCGCGTATAACCTCGAGCGCTCATCGCCAACCTATCGACGGCGTGCTTCATTAAGTTATTACTCTCTTCGTCGAGCACACAGTGTTCCCGCAGTAATTGTGACCGCAGCTCAGCATTCGTGTGCACATTGCTGCCCACGAATCTTTGCGTTTGCACATCTCGGGCAGCCTGTACTCGTTCTCGAATGTCACCTGACGATTCTTCGTTCTCGCGACTCGTCAACTTAGCAAAGTCGACGCGCGGCACTTCGCAACACATATCAATACGGTCGAGCAGCGGCCCGGAGATTTTTTGTTGGTACTTGAGTATCTGGTGCGGATTGCAGGTGCAGGCCCGTCCTGGGTCATTCAGGAAGCCACAGGGGCACGGATTCATGGCCGCCACCAACATAAATCGCGCCGGAAATTCTAATGTCCCCGCTGCTCGCGAAATTGTCACCACGCCATCCTCGAGTGGCTGCCGCAAGTTTTCGAGTACCGTCCGCGAAAACTCTGGAAACTCATCCAGAAACAACACGCCGCGGTGTGCTAGCGACACTTCGCCCGGCTTCGGCCACGCTCCACCACCAACCAACGCTGTACCCGAACTCGTATGGTGCGGACTGCGAAATGGTCGTGCTGCCGCCAACGCCCTCGCTCCATCAAGTGTTCCCGCCACGGAATGAATCATCGTAATCTCGAGCGCTTCGCTAAACGTCAGCGTCGGCAGAATCGACGGCAGTGCTCGGGCCAGCATCGTCTTGCCACTACCCGGTGTACCAGACAGCAGGATATTATGTCCTCCAGCCGCCGCAATTTCCATTGCTCGTTTAACTTGCGCTTGTCCGCGAATATTATGCATGTCGTCCGCTGGTTGAGTCTCCGTCGCTACGGCCGGCTGGCTGATCTGTGTGGTAAACGACTTATCGATCCCCTCCAAACACACTAAACACTCCTCGAGCGTCGCCACCGGGTGCACCGGCAAGTCAGCTACTAACGCCGCCTCATCCGCATTTTCCTTGGCGACGATAATCCCCTTAAACCCCTGTGCTTTGGCCATCATAGCCGCGAGCAACGCCCCTCTTACTGGGCAAACTCGTCCATCAAGCGCTAATTCACCCAAGAACACATAATCACTTAACTTGATCGGTGTCTCGAAATGACCATGCGCCGCCAGCACCGCCACCGCAATCGCCAAATCATAAGCTGGCCCTTGTTTCTTCACATCCGCCGGCGCCAAATTAATCGTAATGTGTGTCCGCGGAAACTTTAGGCCACTATTCTTGATTGCTGCTCTCACTCTCTCCCGCGATTCATTCACCGCCGTATCTGGCAGACCGACAATCAGGAACTTCGGCAGCCCCGATGTAATATCCGCCTCAACTCGTATCGTTTGTGCTGTTAAACCCAGTAACGCTGACGCATAACTACAAGCAGACCCCATATTGTATTAATTACGGGGAGAGAATTATAAGAAAACTTTTCCAGTTGAGGCTAGTTTCAATGAACAGCAAACAAAGCTTTCGAGGCGTAGTTAGTGCTACGGTGAGAAAGTTTGTGCAGATGTGAGTTGAAAATAGACCGACTGGGGAAGTTTTCACTGTTTCGTCGACTGGGGAATGGACTTATTATAAACGATTAAAATAATCGCGCCAGCTACTATGAGGATATCTGATAAATTGATCGCCGATAATCTAAAAAATATCAGATAATCCGTCGTAAATCCATTCACGACTCTATCGACGAGGTTACCCATCGCCCCAATCACCACGACACTTGCTCCCGCTGCTTGCATCACGTTCATCTTTCTCTTCATCCACGCAAACCTCACTAAAAAACCAATCACAATAATCGTCAGCGGTATCACAATGAAGAGCGGAATCATTGTATCCCCCGTTATCCCCGGATTCTTATGCAGCGCCAAATCCACCGGCCAGCTCAGTACTTCGCTATCAGGTTTGAAACCGCGAATCGCCGCCGCTTTAAAAACTACATCGACAATCTCGATAATCCCCGCTATTAAAATAATCAAAACTGGCTTGCGCATAATAAATATAGGTCATGGACGACGTTCAACGTCGTCCCGCGCTAGCTACGAACTCATCAGGCGTCATCACCTCCGACACCAGCGCTCTCACCGCAAATTCAGTTATCGGCTCTGAACTAATAATCCGTTTGCCTTTAGCATAAGCATAGGCCGTCTCAATCGTCACCGAATAACCAACATATCCAGCCGGAGCAACAATATACAAAGTATCAACCTGATCAATCTCAGGAAAATGCTGCAGAGTCACCTGCTTCTTCCTTTCGTCATCACCCTCAATATCTGGTAAATCAAAGTACGGATAATAACCCTTAACGTCAAACTTATCGAGCTCTGCTTTAAGCATCTTTACCCGGTCATAATATTTTCTTGAACTTGCTACAAAGACAATCATATAGGCCTCATCAAGAATAACTCTCCCATCAAATCCTCACTTTTCCTCAATCTTCGGAATCCTATCCCGCATAGGTTTATTCCCTTATCTCCAGGTACTTATTCCCACTCGTAATCGCATCCAACACCGTCGACACCGGCGGAAACATCGGCGAAGGCAAATTAGTTAGCGGGAACCAGCCGATTTCCGCGATCTTATCCGGCTCCATGATAGTCGGTTCACCGCTGATGATATCGGCCTTAAACGAAACATCCAAATAATGTTTACCATCGTGCATCATGCTCATGCACTGCACAAATTCTAAATTGCCAACCTCAATTCCCAACTCTTCTTTAGCCTCGCGAATTGCGGCCTCAGTCGGGCTTTCGCCAAACTCAACATGACCGCCCATGCTACCCCACATGCCAGTTGCGAATTTACCTTTTCTCTTGGCTAACAACGTCATTCCATCCTTAATAACTACGCAGCCTGCACCTAGTTTAATTACTGCTTGATCCATAATGATCGAATAATACCTTACCCTCCCTCCAAACAAAAGACCCGCGATCATTCGCAGGTCTTCTTGTTCTAAACTTCCTGGGTGAGCGTCTTCTTACAAGCAATACACGAAGTGCTCGTTGGGCGCGCCAGCAAGCGTTGCACATCAATTACTTGTTTGCAGTACTTACACTGGCCGTAGGTACCGTTTTCAATCGCCTTCAAAGCCGACTTAATATCTTTCAAGCCATCTTCAAGTTCACTTTCTAATGACAAGTTGTCGCTGAACTCAGCCACCTCGGCCGCATTCTCGTCTTCACTATCGCCATGATCCGGAAAATCAGTTGCTACTGCGCCGTCTACGCCACGATGCGCAATCTTCGCAATTTCTGCTTCGAGCTTAGCCTTTTCAGTCTTCAAAGCCTCGGTCAATTGAGCCAAAAGTGTCTTGTCCATACGGTTAAAATCAGATGCCTTTAAGTGCTGGCTACTATAGCAAAATTTGGGGAAAAGAAAAGAGGGAGATAAGCGAGAAAAGTGTTGAGGCGCGAGGCCTAGGAAAGATAGAATAAATCTACGATGATGTCCTGGCTCAACAGATTGGCTTATGTCCCTCAGACGAGGGCGTGTGATGGACACCGGCTCTGTTGCTGGGTTTCCAGGTCATATCTCATTCTTAGAGACATCACCGGGCAACGCAGCCTCAGATCGGCGTCGACAGTCAGACGCTTTGACGTTCTACTCTACCCCGATAGGGTTCCCTGGCATGCCGGACGCATACAAGACGCGAGCCCAGTCGACCAATAGTATGAGAGTAAAGTAGTGAGGTATCCCCCGAAGCTAAATTGTGGGGGCTTCGGAGGACTTCCCCTATGTCAGCCGTACGATGCTTCGCACGGAGCTTAGAGGTTTTGTGGAAAGAACAAGTGAGAAGTTCACATTAATATTATAGTTCCCTGAACACCTATTGTAAACAGCCTACAAGCCCTGCAAAATAAGGAAAATCTCTATTTGTGGATAACTTTCTGAACTAATTCTGTATACCCCTGTGGATAACTTGTGGGGATAACAGCACTTATCCCCCTCTCTCACTTTTTTACCAACAAAGTTTAGTCTGATTGTTATTTATGGCCACTTCACTGAAGTTTTTTAAGAACAGTGACGCTGCACGATTATTGTTCAGAAGCATTGTCGGTGCCTGCTCGGTAATCAGTGAAGTCGCGAACCAGGTATGCGCATTATTTAAGCAGGTCGACGCTGGCCTAGCCCCATTTTCTAAAGAAATTTCGCGATTAGCTACGGTTATCAAGCTTGGTGTCTTAGCAATCCGTAAAGTCTCTCCAGCTCTATTAGTCAGGGTAATGAAGGTATAGGTCTCCTCGGCTTTAATCTCAGTCGTGATATCAGCCGGGTTACTTCTCAGCTCGTTATAGCTCGTTCCATCACTAGTTGTCCACGCTAGCGTAGCCAAGCTCACCCTATTCATCATATCCTTACCAAGGTTAGCAGCTTCGTCAACCGTCATATCACCTGGCCCAAAGCTCAAATAATAGCCCAGGCCTGCCGCATCCTCGGTTAATAGAATCGACCCACCATTCGCCAGTAACATTGTTAATGCTCGGCTATCTGCTGGTATCGGCAAGAGCGTGGCGATCATGCTCGGCAACTGTAACGAATTAGCTGGCACAGTTAAATTAGCTAAAACCTTAGCATCTGCACTGATCATCGGCATCATTGCATCATCGGTCGCCACATCCGTTCCTCGAATAGTGATTCCCTTAGCGCTTATATGCAGCGGCTCGCGAGCCGCCTCAGCTCCATTCGTAACCACTTCACCCTGAAAAAACGGCGACAAAGCACGTAAAGTCACATGGGTACCAGTATCGATCACCTCCTTGTTGTTCCTCGTTATCACCGTTGTACCGCCATGAACGCTAGTTTTATAGCCGAAACCCTCTAAGCTCTTGCTACTCTCTTCATTTAGTACGGTATCGACAACGTAACTAACCGAGCCGTCGTTACCAATATTGAATGTTACTTCCCTCTTGCTTACATCGATTATTTCACCGAGCGATACTGGTGATCCAGCAATTACAGCTAATCCATTCAAATGCTCGGTTATTATCCGCCTATTCTTCGGTGTCACCAGTAAATGAATACTCATTGCTGTGTCCTTTGGCTGATACCGTAAGGTCGGAGAAACTACGTACTGGGCTCGCCAAGCCACAATTCCGACCACTAAGCCTAACGCAAGCGCACTATAAAGGGCAACAACCCGAGCGTAATCATGCCGGGTTGTTATTTGTCCCTCAAGAGGAATGTTTAGCGCTCCTGGCACATTCTTATCGTTTAGTAGTCGGTGCCGCGGCCGCTGGGCGTTCTGGGTAGACGTTACCCTCAGCCTGTTTCATGCTCAAATTCGTGCGGCCCTTGTCATCAATTTCAATAACCTTAACCTTCACCTTGTCGCCAACTTTCACAATGTCAGTCACCTTGTCGACGCGCCATGGAGCCATTTCGGAAATATGCACCAAGCCATCCTTACCTGGCAAAATCTGCACAAACGCGCCGAATTCCATCAAGCGGACCACTTCACCGTCAAACAACTCACCGGCTTGCACTTCACGGGTCAAATCCGTCACCCACTTGAGCGCAGCTTCACCAGAAGGACCATCAAGCGCCGTAATCATCACCAAGCCGTCTTGTTCAATATCAATCGAACTAACGCCAGTCTTAGCAATAATCTCGTTGATCATCTTACCGCCCGGGCCAATAACCTCACGAATCTTCTCTGGGTTAATCTTCAACTGCAAGATACGTGGGGCATTCGGCGACAGTTCCTTACGTGGAGCTGGCAATGCGGCCAACATTACGTCGAGCACTTGCAAGCGGGCTGTCTTAGCACCGCGTACAGCTTCGGCCATGATTTCACGAGTCAAACCTTCAGTCTTAGTATCCATCTGAATCGCCGTAATACCTTTGGCCGTACCAGTAATCTTGAAGTCCATGCCACCCTCACCGTCTTCCAAGTCCTGCAAGTCGGTAATCACCACACTGCGCTTGCCGTCACTGGCCAAACCCATCGCGATACCAGCCACTGGCGCCAAAATCGGCACACCAGCGTCCATCAAAGCCAGCGTTGTACCACAGGTTGAACCCATGGAGCTGCTGCCGTTGCTACCCAGTACTTCCGACACGACGCGAATGGAGTATGGGAAGATTTCCTTCGCCGGGATCATGAAGTTCAGGGCCTTTTCAGCGAGCGCACCATGGCCAATATCGCGGCGGCTGGCACCACGGAGTGGCTTAGCTTCGCCGACGGAGAATGGAGGGAAGTTATAGTGATGCATGAAGCGCTTTTCGCCAGTTAATTCCATGCCGTCGAGCGTCTGCTTATCGCCCGGCGCACCAAGCGTACAAATAGACAGCACCTGCGTTTCGCCGCGCATAAACAAGGCGGAACCGTGCACACAAGGCAACGTCGCTACCTCACTCGACAATGGACGGATCTCGTTCAAGGCCCGACCGTCAACGCGCTTGCCTTCATCCAAAATCATCTTAGTAATTACTCCCTCAATCGCACCATAAACCAAGCTGCCGGCGTAACCAACCTCAGCTGACTCCACTCCCTGGGCTACCAAATACTCAGCCAAACGGTGCTTAACTTCATCGCGCGCCACAGCCCGTTCTGTCTTGCTGGCCTTTGGTGCGCCAAAGAACAACTCGCGAATCACCGGTTCCAAGAAGGTCAAAGCCATCTCTTTCACCGCTTCACGCTTACTGTGACCGAGCTTCTCAGCTTCCGTGGTTGGCGTAAATAAGTCCTTCTTCTCTTTACCAACTGCCGCACGCACTTCCTCAATCAATTTAATTACCGGACCAAGCGCCTTACTACCAAACTCAAAAGCCTTCAGCACCATTTCCTCGTCCACCTGGTTAGCGCCAGCTTCAATCATCACAATCTTCTCCGGTGTTCCAGCAACGTCGATGTCGAACTGGCTGACACCACGCTGTTCGTAGGTGCCGTTAATGATCAATTCTCCATTCGCTTCGTTGACACGAGCTGCGGCAATCGGACCATTCCATGGGATATCGCTCATGTGCAAGGCACAGCTGGCGGCAATCAGGCCTGGCACGTCAGCGTCGTTCTCGCCGTCAAAGGCCAGTACGCTTACAATCACCTGCACGTCGTGTTCAATCCGTTTATCGAACAACGGGCGAATCGCGCGGTCAATAAACCGAGCATTCAACACCGCTTCATCTGTTGGCCGACCCTCACGCTTAATAAAACGTGAACCCTTAATGCGGCCAGCGGCGTACAGCTTCTCTTCAAACTCCACCATCAGTGGGAAGAAGCCAAGGCCTGGGCGCTTGTCCTTAGCCAACACTGCGGTGGCGAGGACCACCGTGTTGCCGTACTGCACCAAACAGCTGCCGTTCGCCGCTTGCGCCATCTTGCCTGTTTCAATCGTCAGCGTTTTACCGCCGTACTCCATGCTAAACTTGTTCGTTGCCATAATATAGAACTCGCTGTTCATCCCGACCATAGCTGACATCTATCTGAAGATGTCTCCTAACGTCGAAATAACAGACCGAGTGTTATGAATAAGTGATTGCAGCCATCGATAATTTTGTTATCAATGACTGTGGATCAACTATCCAACTAGCTTTTCCTCACATACCTTCGAGGCTTCCTCTCCGCATCATTCACCACGTTCTTATCTACTGCAAGGCTCGGTTCATCCTCCGTCGACGTTGGGTCGATGCTGCTGCTTCCTGGCTTGGCTGGGCGCGGCTTGTTACTGCCAGGCAACAGGAAGGTGGCAGTATCATCACTCAAGTTGGTGTACACGTCAGCGCATTCTACCAACCGGGTCGACGTTGACTCGCGGAATGACGCCACATGGAAAATACGACCATGACCTTTCACATATTCGCCAACTGGCACGTAGTCGCCGTCGCCACTGACGAGCACTACTACGTCGAGCATGTCGAGCATACGAATAATGTCGATGGTAATCCCCACGTCCCAGTCCCCTTTCTTATGACCGGAATCATATTCTAGCAACTCCTTAGTCATCACCTCAATGCCAGCGCCGTGCAAAGCCTCAAGGAATGGCGTTTCGTCACCTGTCTTGGTTGACACGCAGTAAGCAATCGCCCGAATGAGCTTCTGATCACCCGTCGTTCCCGTTACAATGTTCGTAAAGTTGACCTTGTTGCCGTACAAATTACGGGCACTGTAGTACATGTTTTGGATGTCGATGAACACACCCACGCGGCGGTTTGAAGTATCTAACATAAAAGAAAAAACTCTTTAAAAAAATGATAATGAAATGTGTTTTTAGTATACAGTAACACCCCGCTCTACGAAAGAGCGAGGTGTCACTTTCCTAAACTCTTTGACTTAGGCTGTCTTGGCCTTCAATTGCTGGGTCTTCAAACCGAGGTCGGCTACCAACTCGAGGTAAGCCTTCTCGTCTTCACGCTCCAAGTACTTCATCAAGCGTCGGCGTTCTGCCACTTTCTTGATCAAACCACGGCGGGAACTGAAGTCCTTGCGGTGATCCTTCAAGTGCTTAGTCAATTCTTCAACTTCTTTGGTCAAAAGGGCGATTTGCACCTGTGGGGAACCAGTGTCCTTGGCGTGCGTACCGTACTTTTTGATCAGATTCTCTTTCTGTTTTGCGCTGAGCATAGCGAATCATGTTCACTCGAGGATAGGAGTCGCCAGCGCTCAAACTGGTCAACCTCAGTCCACGACTTTTATTAAGTAGGCCAACAATAGCGGAATTAGTTATCTTGGTCAATAGATTAACCACTAATTAGGCCAACTTTAGCCATTTTGTGCATCAATTAACTTGACTTTGGGCCTATTTTCTGCTATTATAACCAGTCGTGGGTTTAATCCCTACGCACCCTCCCAACCCTCAATCCCTCGGAGATCCCATGTCCTCTCTCCCTTTCGCACAGTCCTTCGACACCGAGGCCGACGCTTTGGCCGCCCTTCGTGCTACCGGCGTCATCATCGGTATTGTCGACTGTACTACCCCACCAACAGATCACTTTCCTGAGCTTGGCATGAAGATCATTGCACACCGGCCCTGTGGTCTGGTCGCGGTCAACAGCCTCAAGCTCTACCAGAGCCCGGAACAGCGCATCGGCTGTCCGATTCTCGTCGATGTGTTGGTCGAACGTCTCAAGACCAAGCGCCCGGGTAATATCAATATGCTTGCTTTTCTATATCGCAACCAGCACCTCATTCCTGAGGAATGGAAGCGGTACAAGGGGGTGGGTTTCACCGGCACTACGGTCATGTGGCCAGATGACTCTGCCTTTTCCGACTGCAACTATATGTTCGCTCCGTTGCTCTACTGGCAATCAGGGAGCTGGAGCATCTACATGATCAATCTCGTCGACATGATGGACGCAGAACACCGTTTGGTGATCTCGGACGAGCAACAGCCCACCCCCTGACCCTCGGCACTTCCTCGCGAAGTGGCCCAGCGTCTCTAACCGGAGTTTGCCGCCATCGTGCGTGCAGACTCCGGTTTCGCGTTTAGCGGAGACAATGGAAATGGTACAATACCAAATATGGAAAATACGGGTATTTATATTGATGGAGCCAACCTACATAAAGGTTCAACCGAACTCGGCCATAATATCGATTACGCCAAAATGCGTGGCTGGCTACGGCAAAAATTTGGCGCTACTAAAGTCTATTTATTTATCGGTTTGATTCCGCAGCGCACTAAACTATATAAACATCTTCAGGAAGCTGGCTTCATTCTCATCTTCAAAGAAACAGTCACTACTTCGCTCGGTTTAATCAAGGGCAATTGCGATGCTGAGCTAGTCTTACAGGTAGTTTCAGATTATTACGAAAAAGTTTTTGACGGTTGTGTAATAGTTTCAGGCGATGGCGATTTTCGTTGTTTAGTAGATTTCCTAGTTGAGCGTCAATTTCCAGTCTCATTATTGATACCCAACAAAAACAAATGCTCGATTTTGCTTAAGCGCACCAGCGTTCCGTTACTCAACTTGGCCGACCATTATCATAAATTTACCTGTAAAAAAAGAGCCTAAAAATGAAAAAGCCCCCATTGCAGACGTATCTGCAGCAGGGTCTTTTTCGTAGTGATATTGAAATAATAACACATTTTTGGAAATGTGACAAGGAATACTATCCTCCCTGCCAACTGTGTCGTATAATACATTGGTATGGCCAAACTAATCGACAAATATCTCCAACAATTTTTAGAATACTTAGAAATCGAACGCGGGCGTTCTTTGCTCACCGTCAAAAATTATTGTTTTTACTTGCGCCGCTTTCTCGACTGGGCTGCTATTAGCGAACCCAGTGATATTACGCAAGAACTAGTCCGCAAATTCCGCCTCTTTCTTAACCGCGACCTGGCCGGCCGCGAAGAAGCCACGCTGCAAAAAACCACGCAGAACTATCACCTCATCGCCCTGCGCTCATTCTTAAAATTCTTAGCCAAGCGCGACATTAAAAGTCTCTCGCCGGAAAAGATCGAACTCGCCAAACAGGAAGGCCGCCACGTCAGCTTCCTCGAAGCGGAAGAGCTGAAGCGCATGCTCCTCCTCGCCGCCCGCGACACCTCACTCGTCGGCCTCCGCGATCGCGCCATTTTGGAACTCCTCTTCTCCTCTGGCCTTCGCGTCTCCGAACTTTCCAATCTCCTCATCGAACAAGTTAACCTCAAGCTCGACGAATTTACCATCAAAGGCAAAGGCAGCAAGCACCGCGTGGTTTTCCTCTCACCCGCCGCCAAACAATGTCTCAAAATGTACTTAGACGTCCGCCAAGATGTTGCTCCCTTCATGTTTGTCCGCCACGACCGCGCTAAAAAAGGTGGTGTCGCCGCCCTCACCCCCCGTTCTGTCCAGCGCGTCATCGACGGCTTTGCCCGTAACGCCGGAATCACCAAACGCGTCACCCCGCACACCCTCCGTCACACTTTTGCCACGGATCTCCTCCGTAACGGCGCCGACATCCGCTCCGTCCAATCCCTCCTGGGCCACTCGAGCATCGTCACCACTCAGGTCTACACCCATATCACCGACAAAGAACTCAAACGCGTCTACACCAAATTCCATGATAAACCAGAAGCTACCTAACTTCATTTCCTCATCATTTCCGGTGGTGTATAATCCCGGCACATGAAAAAGAAACACATTGTCATCGTCGGCGGCGGGTTTGGCGGCATGGAAGTCGCCTGGGGTCTACGCGGCCAGGTCAAGCAGGGCAAAATCTCCGTCACTCTCATCAACACCACCAACTATTTTCTCTTTACTCCCCTCCTGCACGAAGTTGCCACCGGCGGCCTCAGTGCCGGCAGCGTGGCAGAGCCATTGCGTGAAATTTTCGCCCACACCGGCATCAGCGTCATCCAAGGTGAAGTGACTAAGGTCGACGCCAGTAAAAAGACCGTCTTCCTCGGCCATCACTCCATCCCTTACGACATTTTAGTTCTCTCAACCGGCGCCAGCACCAATTACTTCGACACTCCAGGTGCCCAAGAATTCTCCCTCCCTCTCAAAACTTTAGCCGACGCCAGCGCCATCCGCGCTCGTATCATCGACGCCTTCGAAACCGCCTCACTCGTCACCACTTCAGCCGAACGCAAAAATCTCCTCTCCTTCGTCGTGGTCGGTGCTGGTGCCACCGGTGTTGAACTCGCTGCCGAGCTGGCGGAATTCGCTTTCCATATTGCTCATCGTTACTTCTGCGACAAAACCAGCTGCATTTTACATAACGAAGTTTCCGTCACGCTCGTTAGCGCTGGCCCAGAACTTCTCGCCCAGTTCTCTCTTCCCACCCGCAAGGCCGCCGAACGTCGTCTTCGCAAACTCGATGTCGAGTTACGTCTCGGCATTCAAGTCGGCGAGGTCGACGCGACTGGCGTCAACCTGAACGACGGCTGGCGCATCCCCTCCGGCCTCACCATTTGGACCGCTGGCGTCAAGGCGTCACTGCCTAAGCTCGTCAGTTATTCTGGCAGCGAGCCAACCAAAGCTGAGCTTTGGTCGCATATCAACAATCGAGCTGAGCTCGACAAAAACATCTTTATCCTGGGCGACGCGGCTGCTGGCCTACCCATGCTGGCTCAAGTCGCCGTCGCTCAAGGTCGCGCTGTGGCTAACAACATCGTTCTTCTCCTCGCTGGTCGCCCTCTCCAGACTTTCGTTTATCACTCCCGCGGCAGCTTCGTTTCCCTCGGCCAGTGGTTCGCCGCTGGCACCATCGGTCGCATCAACTTGAGCGGTCGTCTCACCTGGTGGCTCTGGCGCACCATCTATCTCTTCAAATTCGCCAGTCACAAAAAGCGCCTACGCATTATCTTCGAATGGACGCTGAACCTCTTTTATCCCCGCGACATCACTCGCTTATAAACCAAAAACCCTCCACCACGGAGGGTTTTCTGTTGCAATTCACTTCTAAATTACCTTACTTTCTATCACTATCATTCCCCCCCCCTGCATTACCTGCTTCCCAATCACACCCATGATCGTGTCGACGATTGTGCTTGGATGCTTAGCCATTTTTTGTAGTTGTGGTCCAACTTGTTTAATGTAAGCATCACCGAGCGTAGACGGTGAGATGACGGTAAACGGCAAGTAGAACGCCTCGACTATATTATGGTAGTGACGATTAAGTTCTTTGACGAACGCCGCCAAGCCATTATTAATCAGCCCATAAATTATTAAGTCTTTCGGCTTATCGCTGACGCCACCCGCACCCCAAATCATCTGAATCGGCGTCTGGCGGTTCTTGAACTTCTGCACAATCGCCTTCGTCAGTAAGACACTGCCTACTAACTTCGCGCCAAAACAGCTCTCAACTCCCTCCTTAGTCAGCTCTTCGATGGTTCCGTGTCCGCCCTCGGCATCAGCAAACATTAGCACTAAGTCCAAACTTTGCACCTCGTTTAATAACTTACTGATACTCTTTTCGTTGCTGATATCACAAGCTCGTTCGTGCCAACCAGCCTTATCGACAGTCTTCGCACTCCGGCCATACAAATAAATCTCATAGCCCAACTTGTGCAAAGCTACAGCTACAAAGCGACCAATAGACTTTGTTTTGGTTCCCGCAATCAAAGCAGTTTTTCTCACCGGCTTCTGGGCGAAGAAAAAGCCCCAACCCATCTTGCCGTTCTCAATTGCACTAACAATTCCCTCGTAACGGTTTTTCAGCTCGGTGTAAGTTCCGTCCGCCTTATTCTCGTGCGCCTTCATCTTTTTAGCCAGCTTGGCATACGTCCAAATCATATCTTGGTCACGTTGCTCAGCCTTAACCACGTTCAAGCCAGTCGCCTGCAAGATCTGCTGGTACACCTTAAACGAGAAACCCTCATTCCAATTGACCATCTTGTACACCAAGTCATGCTCCGTCGTGGTCAATTCACTCTGCGCCGCCTGCGCCAAAAAGTCGGCCACGGCGAACACGCCACCTGGTGCTAACAAACGGTACACGTTCTCGTACAACGCCTGCTTGTCCGCCACCAACATGATCGCGTCCTGGCTGATCACATGGCTAAACTGTTCATCCTTGGCAAACACTTGGCTCAGTTCGCTGGCACTTGCCCGAACAAACTTAACCAGTAGCTTCGGCAACTTTTTGGCCATTCGTTCAGCATTCAACTCGCGCACATAAATCTTAGCATCCTTAATCTGCTCATCGCTTAAGTCGACGCCGACGCCGCTGCAGCCAAACTTCGCGCACAACTCAATTAACGTCTTTCCCGTACCACAACCAACATCGAGCACGATCGAGCTCTTGCTTATCGGCGCAATTGTTTCAATATTGGCTAAGAGATGTTCAGTCGCCTGTTTGTAGGCTGTGGAGAGGGAATCCGTTTCCTTCTTAAATAAACCAACATGCAGCGTATGCGCCGCCTCATCCCACGTTTCATCGTAATATTTCTTGAGGAAGTTGAACTTCGTGCGGGTCGTCTTTTCTTGTTCATTAATCATAGAATTTATTTATCGTTCATTAAATAACTCGTCATCTCGCCTAACAGTTTATAAGTTTTGACTCTAATCGACTCCTGCGTCTTCCAACCTGCCCTGTACGCCAGCACATTATTTGCTAGCGCCTTATGCAGTTTCCAATCTTTCTTATCTATCATCGGCAGCCCCAAAATATCTTTCCTCGGCAAGCCGGGATAAACATCTAGATAAGCGAATATCTCTCGCTTCATCATCCGTTCGGTGAGAGCCACTTGGTCAACCGCATTCCCATCCGCCGTATTAATGAACAGCGCGCCAGCCTTCATCTCATCGATGAATTTTTTATCGATCACATTCTCAGCCTTATGCGCTGGCACATGAAGTGAAATGACATCACTCACTCTTGCTAGTTCATCAATCTCATTATATTTAATACCGAGCCTCTCTTCGATTACTTCATTACGCCGCTTCGAATAGTAGATAACCTCGAACCCCAGGCCCTTCGCTATCCTCGCCACCTGCTCGCCAATTCTTCCTAGGCCCACTAGCCCAAAAACTTTATCGGCGAACTCGTAATCTGATTTAACAAGAGAATTAACGTCAACCAACTTCCCTGGCCACATCTGCTCAATTTTATCGACTTCGCTCTTCGCCACTAATCGTTTATCGCGATAAACAATTTCGTTCTCGCTTAAAAACTTATAGGTCGACGCCAGCGTAAAATCGTTGATCATTTTCTCTTCGACGATCACGCCGAACGTTCTTAGTACCTTCACGGTCTCATCGATTTTTTCAATATTCATCAGGCCAATCTGTTTATGTTCGATCATCCGCTCCGGAATAAGTTGCTCCAGATTCTTCTTATCGAAGTCGAACTTCACTTGTCCTAATTTATGGAAGTGATGGCTAAACTTCCCTAGTCGCGTATTCTTCTCGTTCTCCGGCAGCAGTCTAATGCGACTAAACACATCATTCACAATCGAGTTCTTTAGCCCATCTTTTTTATCGGCCGAGCCATCACTCGCATAATTTCTCATCAGCAATTGCCACAAACCGGCAAACACAACTTCAGCTACAGCTTCGGTGCCGTAGTCCGGAATATTCTTAACCTCAATCCCCAACTCTCGCGCCAACTCGACATTAATCCTATGCTCCTTCTCATGCGTCCAAAAAATAACCAGCTTCAATTGCGGGTTCAATCTTAAAATCTCATCAGGAATATTCGTCCAACAACTAATAATCACCTCAGCGCCCTCAACCCTATTCATCAAAAGTTGCAGCGGCGTGTTATTCGCCCCGAGCTCGGTATAACACTTAGTCTCAGCGAACAACTCTGGCTGTTCACTAAACTGCTGCTCTAACCTCTCCGGTAAACTCGATGGAAACTCCAACACCTCCTCCGCCAGTTTATTCAACAGCGCACGATGCTCGGGGTAGAAGATGACTGTATCGAGTACCACAACTTTCTTGAACTTCTTCATAGCTATTGGTTCTTATTAGCAACGTCACTGACCAAATAGAATACCAGAAATATACACTAAAGTCAATATATTTGCGCTCTATTTACTAACAATGTATAATAAAAATATACGCTATAAACACAAATAACTAGCAAATCGCTATGCTTTCTAATACCGAGGTGAAACAAAATCTCTACACTTCCCTCAAAGAACTCGGTTTAACCGAAAGCGAAGCTAACCTCTACCTCACTTCCTTGACACTCGGTTCCGTCACCATCGTCTCGTTAGCGGAGCATTTGAGCATGCCACGGCCCAACGTCTACAAAGTCATTGCTGGGCTAGAAAAGCATGGTTTAACCAAGTTTTCACAGCGTAAAAAGCAGTCCCGCACCTTTGTGGTGGAGCCGCCAACCGTCGTCTTGGAGCAATTACGTAAAAAACGTGCCGCCATGGAGAGCCTTGATCAAACCCTCGTCGGCTCCATGCCAGATTTACTCGCGCTCTACCACCAGGGCGAAACTCCCACTAAAATAAAAGTTTACGAAGGTGAAGATCAGTGGAATAAAATCTTTTTCAAAGTATTGGACGAAGCCAAAGACAAAATCGACTTCTTCGGTTCTGCCGACGCCTTCATCGGCCTCATTTCCTGGGAAACCGAACTCGAATGGATCCGTATCCGTACCAGCAAAAACATTCACATGAATTCCCTCCTCACTCCTGGCGCCGACGCTGCCAAACTCGAACAAAACGACAAACTCCAAATGCGCACCACGCGTATCTTCCAAGGCACCCTCCCCTTCGTCACCGGCTTCATGCTCTACGCCAACAAGGTCATCATCTGGCAGCCCAAAGCCCCGCTGGCCGTCCTCGTGGAAGACGAATACATCGTGGCCATGCTCCGCAGCATCTTCGCCGCGCTGTGGACACAGAGTGTATAAAACCTCAGGACGACGTCGGACTTCGTCCCTTGCCTGCAAACATTGGCCCATCTCAACTAGTGAAATTATCCTCGAACGCCAGAAGTTCACCAAGCATAGCTTCTGCATCCCAGCTTTTCCTCTTGAGCAGAATATAATCCTCAATAATCCGGAAGAAATCGAGAACCATCTTAACACTCATGATGCGTTCCAGAGTTTTTTCATCTGGCGAACTAGTGAAATAGTATGAAAAGAATAATTCCTGCTGTTTTTCAGTGAAGTCACATCCGGAAAATAGCCGACCAATGTCCGTTTCAGGTATATCTGAACCCGCATATTCCCAATCGATGAGGAAAATATTGTCATCCGGAGTTTCAAGTATATTTTCCTTTTTCAAATCCGCGTGGCACAGGCAAAACGTGCGGCAATCATTAAAGCAGGTTAAGGAGTGAAACCAGTCTCCCAACGCCTTTAGAAGGCGCGTGTATGGTTCGATAATACCTTCAATACCTTCGAGATTTCTGTACTTCTCAATTTGTTTGTCTTCGCCATCAGCAAATTCGTCAAAAATATCACAGGTATATGGCAGGCTATCATTTGGCGGAAACGTATTACCTGATTTTTTAAATGGGACGTTAGTGTGTAATGTTCTTAATATCGACGCAAGATTAATGACGTGGGAATCGCCAATTTTGTTCACAGGATTTCCCTCGATAAAATCAACGATAATGAATTGCTGACCAAACAAACCGTTACCTGCATCAAGATAATGAGCGCGAGGTGCAATACCGAGCCCTTCTATCATTTTTAGGGTTTGGAACTCGTGTTCCTTTGCACCCCACTCATTCTTCAAAAAATAATAATTAACCCGCGCTAGATATTTTGCGGTACCAAGTTCGATAAGGTATAAATAATTGCCGCCTCCCGTTCTAAAAAATGATATATTCGGAGTTGATGAGGTCAGCGACTCCCCCATTTCTCCAGATCGGATGAGCTCAGTCAGGGCGTCGATATTTTTCTGATGTATTGCATCCATAGATAACCAATACAGTATATCAAAATGACAATTTTTGTTAGCAATGCCAACTCCCAGGACGACGTCGAACTTCGTCCCTTGTCTGTAAACATTGATCAAAACAAAGAGCCGCTCACTGAGCAGCGGCTCAGTGAGCGGTGAGTTTTACTCGATAGTTTAATCCTCCTAATGGTTGAATTGTTTACGCAAAGGCACACTGCCAGGCCTCGATCGTCTGCACGTCGCCTGACTCCTTCACCCACCGGACCATGCCCTCCTCGATCTTACGAGCAGTCATGTCGTTGGTGTTGTGGTGGGTGCTGAACAGGTTGTAGCCTGCCCAGTCGTCCTGGTGGACGATGTTGTGGCCGTTGCGTTCGAACCACCTGGTGCCGGGCAGCATGGTGGCGGACAACGGCAGCGCCGAGTCGAGGTACCCATCCACGATCAACTTCCTGGAAGCAGCCATGTCTTCCGCGAACGTCTCGTGTGTCTGGTCTGGTGTACCGACCATGATGCTCGTCAACACGTACACTCCCGCCGAGCGCAGCTTTTTCAGGTTCTCCTTGCTGTTCTCGTACTTCGTGGTCATCGACCCTGCCGAGCTCTGCTTCTCATTTCCCTGCCGCGGATTGAACGGCACGTACAGCGAGAAACACTCGCCCGACCCGCCATCGTTGTACGCCATGATGGCCGCGGTGACCTCATCCGACAGGCTCTCGAACTCCACGCCACCGTTGTCTGACCACGAGAGTCCGCGCTGCTTCATCTCCCCGAGCAAAGGAATGAAGAACTCCTTCGGGCGAGAGAGAATCGCGTCGTCTTGCAGCACAATCTCCTGGTAGCCATAGGCCACAAAGTGGTCGAGCTGCTGTCGGATCTTGTCCCAACCAGACTGCGTGACTTTCTGCTCCGGACGCCCGGCAAAGCAGAATTCGCAATGACGGTAGCACCCACGACTGGCCATCCAGTCAATCGACTTCAACCCCGAGGGGTAGTTGTGCGTCGGTGGAGTCGAGTAGCCAGCATCGGCCAACAACTCGCAGTTCATGATTGGGTATTCCTCCATCTTCTGGAATCCTCCCTTCACAATCTTGCTCGTTGCCCGGCCGGCCATCATGTCCTCGATGGTCGTGATGGCGTCGCCCTGCGCGACGTGGTCGACCCACGGATTGTCGCGGACGAACTGTTCAGGATCCGCCGTGATGTGCTGGCCACCCATCACCACTCGGATGCCGAGCTCGCGCTTGATCCGCCTGCCGAGCGACGTGGCCGCCAGGTAGTTGGCCGACGCCGCCAAGGGGATGCCGACCGCCTCGACGCGGAGGTCGCGCAAGTGCTGGATCGTTTCCTCTTCCGGAATTCCGATCCGCGCGATGATGCGCTGCACGCGGCCATCTTCCCTGAACGCCGAGTACTTCCTGATGAAGTCAGTCGACGACAGCTTGTGGAAGTCGTACATCTTCTCCTCATGCACTTCCCCCCACGTGCGGTTGAGCGGCGTCTCGTGGATGCCACGCTCACCTGGCCACAGCGTGCGAACGCAGAGCTCACGCCGCTGCCATCCGCCGTTGCGGACGGACTCGTCGAGGTAATATCCATTGAGCAGCGAGGCCATCAAGGCCGGCCCGATCTGCACCCCACCGCGGGGTGGCTCGTGAATGGCATCGACCTGGCGCTGAGGGGAAACAAAGGCGACGTTCATGGTCATGGCTGACTCCGTAGTTCGTTGGTTGCATTGTTATCAGTGTCGATCCGCCGAACAGCTCGGCGTCTCGATGCTGGGCGCGAGCGAGTGCTACTCACGCCAAGGAAAGTTGTTAATGTATTGTTTGCCTCTACCCTTCGCCGAGCAGCCGCTTGAGTACCTTCCCCCAATCCTTCGCACGAACCTTGCCATCGGCGGTGCAGGCGTAGCAAACTGGCGGCCCTGCAAACTCACTGTTGTCATCAATCCGAGTGCCTTTGCATTTTTCGCACGTTTCTCCCTCCACCAGGAAGGTATTTTGACCGCGGAAGTACCCGACCGTCGCTCCGTTCACGATGAAGCGTGCCGGGCACTTGTACGGATCATCACTCCATCCGTGATAGCTGGACAGGCGATCAATCCAGGCGACCGCAGGGTGGTTGTGGTGGTCGCCGTCGGTCAGCATGCCGACGTATTTGGCGCCATGCAACACGGCGTCGAGTACCAAGGCAAAGCCGACCGGCATCAACTGCCCGACCAGGTCATTCGACACCTGGATTCGCTTACCAGCTGGCATCATCATGTCGCACAACACGACATCGAAGTTCCCAGCCGGTCGCAGCTCCTTCTCAAGCCGCGCCTGCTCCTTTTGGAAGGCGTTTTTTTCTTCCTGGCTGAGGTCAGGACGCCGGTTGTAGCCGAGTCTCTTCAACTCTGCCTCCACTTCCTTGTAGTCGGCAGAAGGCTCCTCGAGCAGCTTGTATGCATCGTCGTAGCTACCAACCAACGTCAGCTGGTGGCCAGCGAGGGTCTGTTCGGCGGCCTTGAGGTTGGCGGGGGTGTCGTCGATGATGAGGATTCGCATGGTAGTCTCCGTGTCTTGTGGTTGTTTGTCGAACCGGGCCATTCCCTGCTCGACTACATACAATACCATTTTTTACCTCTTTCGTCAACAATAATGTGCATAAGTTTATAAATAACTAGATTATTCAATAAATAAGGTATAATTTGATGATTAAAATAGTTGACAAAATGCCAGTTTCAGTCTAATATAACCCATATGACCAATCCCAAAGAACTCCTAAGTTACTTCTCCGTCACCGCTGACGAAGCCGACATTTACCTCGCTTTACTCAAACTGGGCACAGCTGGCGTCTCTGATATTGCTAGCAAAATCAAAAAAAACCGCACCGCTACGCATTTTCACCTCAAAAAGCTCCTCGCCAAAGAACTCGTCGTCGAATCTAACCACGGCCGCACCCTCCTTTACACCGCCACGCCGCCAGCCACACTCGCTGCCCGCTTTGACCGCCTAACCACGGACTTTAAAAGCCTCGTGCCGCAGTTGGAAGTCCTCCAAAAAATTGAAGTTGAAGCGCCCCGCGTCCAAGTCAGCGAATCTCGCGCCGGCTACTTCAAAGTTTACGATGAAATCTCTTCCCTCCCGGAAGGTTCAACTTTCTACGTCATTGAAGGCGCCACAGCTTTAAACAGCGAGCTGACTCTCTTAAGCAACACGGAGACAAACAATTTTTTCTCTAAAATCATCGCCCGTAAAATCGCCACCAAACTCATCCTCACTGCTGAAGCCACCCAAATCCCCAACACCCTCATTTCGCCCATCAACCTCGCCTTACTCCAACAGCGCCAAATTAGCGTCCGCACCTATCCCGAATCCGCCTTACCCTTCCAAGGCCTCACCATCATGTACGGCTCCACCCTCGCATATCTCTTCCCGCAAACCAACTTGGTCGTCACCATCACTCACCCCGGCATCGCGGACTCCTTCAAAGCCACCTTTAACACCCTGTTCAACCAGGGCCAGCCGTATTCATTTAAATCCTAGAACTATCACATTTGCGATCATCGAGGAAGTTCTAGCTAAAGCAAAAACCCTCCAATTACGGAGGGTTCTCTGCTGGGGTGCCTAGAGGGAATCGGACCCTCGTAGCCGGGACCACAACCCGGTGCACTAACCACTGTGCTATAGGCACCATGCTCGTTTGCGGGAAAATAATAACCGAAAACCATTAAATTAGCAAGCCACCAGCCATTAATCGATAAAAAAGAGGACGCCCCCACCGACCGAGGTCAGCAGGGGCAGAAATTCGTCGCCGAGTCGGGCAGTCAGTCCCAGAGGTGTATCATCATGCCGAAAATACACAGCGCTTGTCCGACCCAGTACAAAAGAAATGTCCACGGTGAAAGTGGTAGCCCCATTGCGCGCTTTTTATGGAACCGCACAAGAACAATCACCATCATTACCAGTGACACTAGAAGACACAGCCATTTGAAAGCAGGCTGCCAGTACGGGAATATTGGTATGTCGACCAACGCGGCAAGTAGTACTCCCATTCCCACCACCACGAACATGATGTCGCCGAGCAACTCTTTCACCTGGCTCTTTTCTTCCATGTTGACTCCATGTGTATATCTTCCAGTAATTTGGCCAAGACCACAAAAATATAGCTAAAACAACAGAAAAAGTCAAAAACAAAACCACCCCGTCACATTGACGAGGTGTTTTTGGTGCTCCGAGATGGAATCGAACCATCGACCTTGGGCTTAGAAGTCCCCTGCTCTATCCAACTGAGCTATCGGAGCTCGTTTACTCGGCCTTCCATATTTGGCCTATTTTCGACTCACGTCATCGCAAACTCCTTCACCGTATAGACTACTATACGCCTCAGGAGCTTTGCTCGACGTTCATCGAAACTAGTCTCAAATCTGAAAGTCCTCAGGCTGCTACTATGCATTTCCCGCCAAAAATATAGCGTAATTTTGCATAAATAGCAAACCCAAGGCCACAAAATTATTGACTAAGCCTCTAATCTCAGGCACATTAGCTTAGTCCGTCGTCGGTATCATTTTGAGCCGGTAACGAATACAACCCTCCACCCCAGGTACAAGCTCATGGATTTGCAGAAAATTCATCTTTTCGATCTTTTTGACATGCTGTGTCGCCAGCAGGATCAAGAGGAGCACTATCGTAAACATCGTGTTGACCCAAGCCGGCTCATCAGGCCTGACGTCCTCACCCGCTTCGCCATTCACCACGATGGCGGAGTCATCTACTCGACCGATGCGGCGAGTGTTCCCGTGAATGACGGCTACACCGAGCGCTGCGAAGGCATTCATCTCGGTAAGCGAGCTCTCAAGCGCTTCTACCTGGTCACCATCCAGGCCGGTCACGAGGCTCTGCCGGAGTCGATTGCCGACCTGGAGGCCAGCTTGCTCTACAAGTTACTCCCAGTGCCCGGTAGCCACTACGGCACCAGTGCCCAGGCCGATCGCTCCTTCCAGACGAGCGGCTTGCTCTACGTCAACAATTTGAAGGGCGTAAAGCAACGTGTCATCCTCATCCCTGGCGAATTCTCCGCCTTCTACGCTGGTCACGGCCACCTCGCCATCATGGCAGGCGACCGCTTCCACGTCATCGCCATCGACGTCTTCCTGGATCGAGCTCGCAATGGTCGGCCTCTCATCCAGCCAGACGAAGGCCGAGCCCGTCAGCCCGGCGAACTCCTGATCCGTGGCTGGCAGCAGAAGGAACCTCTCATGGCGGTATTGGCCGACCAGGGAATTCGGTACTACGACGCTCACGGGCAGGAACACCCTCAGTTCATGGTCAACATGGGCCCCGATCGTGTTCTCGAAGTCCCCGGGGTGGACCGGATTGGCTTGCAGGACAAGCGCCGCATCACCATCACCTTGCGTCGCGACCTGCACCTGGATGCGGGGTCAATCACCCGCTCTGCTTTGGCCTCTCCTTCAGGCAAGAGGTCAATGCGTCCCAAGCACCACCAGCCGGGCAGTTATTCGAGCCCTTGCTCGCCGCCTTCCACGCCTCTCCGTGCGCCGCCCAGCCTCGACGATCGCACCTTCTAGCCGGCGTCCCCCTCGTCCAGCCAGGCCCTCAAAGGGGTCGGGCTGGACATTTTTTTGCTAATGTTGTACCATTCCCCCCGCCAGAGGTTCTCTCGGGCATCAACCGACCAAAAAGACAAAAAAGAAAGGGCCAAGACAAATGAAACTGACCAGCATCCTCCTCCTGGGCTTCCAGGGAAATTGCAACGTTGACGGCGAAGGCGACGGCGAGGGCCCGGGCACGAGCGGCGACGGCAACACTGAGACCGGCAACGGCGACGGCTCGGCGACCACCGAGGTCGTCGGCGAGCCCGCTGGTGATGACCCCGCACTCGAGACCAAGTCCACCGACGGCACCGCCGACACCGAGCTCGAGACCACCGGTGACGGCACCACGACCGACGCCAACGACGGCACGACGGACACCAAGCTCAAGCTCACCGACACCGGCACCACCGACCAGGGCACTGAGCTCCAGGGCTAGTCGGGCCAACCCTCCGCGGCCTACCGCGTCTCCACTGATCAGCGCGCCCTCGGCGTAGATCATCTGCGTCCGCTCCGACTTGTCGGGGCGGCGCTTTTCTTTTACTCCCAACCCTAGCCTTTTTCTAGTTAATCATGTAAGCTCTGGCCGCTAGGATTCACTTAGCACTCACCACCAGGATGACCCCATGCCTATCGACCCCACCAGCCTCGATCACGACGGCGATGAAGATCTCGACGACGAGTTCGACAGCGATGACGACAACATCGTCACCCTCCAGGACGCGGACGGCAACGAGCAGGACTTCGTCTTCCTGACAGTCGTCGACCTCGAGGGTGAGGGCCAGTTCGCCGCCCTGACGCCAGCCGACGAGGACGACGCCGCCGAGAACACGGAGATCTTCCTCTTCCGCTACGAGGCCGACGAAGACGGCGGCGAGTCCTTCACGCCCATCAACGACGAGAACCTCTACGCCCGCGTCCAGGCTGCCGCCGAGCTGCACTTCGCCCAGGCGGAGGAGGAAGAGACTCATGACGTCGCGCTCGGCGATCCCGACGCGCACGTCATCGATGAAGGCGAGGACTAGCCCCCGTCCACCTGATTCCCTCGCAGATCACCCTGCGCCCTCCCGACTCACCTCGGGGTGGGCGCACTTCTTTTTTATCGCCCCCACCTGTACAATCCAACTATTATGACATCATCCGCCTCCGCCAAAACTTTTCTTATTCTCGACGGCAACGCCTTGCTCCACCGCGCCTGGCACGCCATTCCGCCCCTCACCACCAAAGATGGCCGCGTAGTCAACGCTGTTTACGGCTTTATCATGGTCATCGAGAAAATGCTCTCGCAACTTAAGCCGGATTATATGGCCGTCGCTTGGGACTTGCCTGGCAAAACCTTCCGCCACGACGAGTACGTGGAATATAAATCCCAACGCGAAAAAAAGGCCCCTGAACTCTACGCCCAAATCCCCATGATTCAGGAAGTTCTCAAAGCCTATCACCTCCCCTCGCTTTCCGTCCCCGGTTTTGAGGGCGACGACATCCTCGGCACCATCGCCACCATCAACAAAACCAAAGGCATTAAAACTCTCATTGTCACTGGCGATCTCGATGCTCTCCAATTGGTCGACGACACGACGCACGTCGTCTTCTTCGTCAAAGGCCTCTCGCAAACAACTCTGTACGACGAAGCCGCTGTCATTGCCCGCTATCACCTCCGTCCTAATCAACTCATCGACTACAAAACTCTCATCGGCGACCATTCTGACAACCTCCCAGGCGTAGTTGGCATTGGCGAAAAATCCGCCCTCGAACTCCTCGAACAATTCGGCACAGTCGACGGCATTTTTGCCAATCTCGCCACTGGCATGGTTCCCTCCAAGTACGCCAAAAAGCTCACCGGCCAAGCCGAAGTAGCCAAGCAAATGAAACGCCTGGTCACCATTGTCCGCGACGTCCCCCTTGCCGACTTCTCTCTCGACCAAGCCACCGTTCAACCACCCGACACCACCACCCTCATCCCCCTCCTGCAAGACCTCGAATTCAACACCCTCCTCAAAAAGTACCTCCCCGCATCGTCCGAGCCCGTAGTCTCTTCCTCCGAAACCGTAATAGGCGGGGTCACCGCCCCCCGCCCTGATGTACCTGCCGCCACAATTACAACTCCAAAAAAATCAACTATTAAGCTCGGCGAACTAAACACTCTCAACTCAACCAAACTCGCGATTCTCTTAACCAACAAGCCTCAGCAAGATCTCTTCAGCACTGCTGGTCTCTCAAGCATCGCCCTCACCGACGGCAAAACCACTTTCATTGCGGACTCACCAAGCGTCGACGTCATGACCGACATCGTAAAACTATTATCGACCGCCAATCTCATCATCGCCCACGATCTCAAGGCCATCTGGCACACTTTCGCCCAAGCCGGCGTCGACGTCACCCCAGCCCTTAATCGCCCCTGCTTCGACACCATGGTCGCGGCCTACCTCCTCTCCTCGGGCGAACGGGCCATGGCTTTTGCTGATATCGTCAGCGATTCGCTCAACATCGAGCTACAGGGCGACGTCGCCTCGACGCTCAGCACTCTTCTCACTTTGTCGACCGCCCTCCAAGCCAAACTTGCCCACGTCGGCATGACCAAACTTTCCGCCGAAATCGAAATGCCCCTCATCGGCGTCCTCTTTCAAATGGAACACACAGGCATCGCCGTCGACAGTTCGATCCTCCAAGAACTATCTAAAAAGTTTGCTATCACCCTGGCCGGTCTCACCACCAAGATATACGCTGCGGCCGGAAAAGAATTCAACATTCAATCTCCTTCGCAGCTGGCTGACATTCTCTACATCGACCTAGCCATTCCGACTAAGGGCATCAAAAAAACCAAGAGCGGCTTCTCCACCGCCGCCCCCGAGCTCGAAAAAATTACTGCTCTGCACCCCATCGTCGCTCTCATCAGCGAGTACCGCGAAATCGCCAAACTAAAAAATACTTACGCCGATTCCCTTCCTCTTCTCGTCGCAGCAGACGGTCGCATTCACGCCGAATTTAATCAATGTATCGCTGCCACGGGCCGTTTGTCATCATCAAATCCAAACTTACAGAACATTCCAGTGCGCTCCGAACTCGGTCGCGAGATCCGCAAAGCCTTCATCGCTCCACCAGGCCGAGTCCTCATCAGCGCCGACTATTCGCAAATTGAATTACGTTTAGCTGCCGTGCTCGCCAAGGACACCGGTTTCATTACCGCCTTCCAGGATAACGCCGACATTCACAAACGCACCGCCGCGGAAATGTGGGGCATTCCAGAATCTGAGGTGACCAAAGAACAACGTTACGCCGCCAAAGCCATCAACTTCGGCATTCTCTACGGCATCGGCGCCCGTGCGCTGGCACGTTCATCGAAGGTCAGCTTCGAAGAAGCTAAAGGATTTATAGAGCTTTATTTCCAAGCTCACCCCGGCATCCGCGACTTTATCGACACCATGAAAGCCAAAGCTCACGCCGACGAATACGTAGAAACGCTCTTCGGTCGCCGCCGCTACCTCCCAGAAATCAACGGCAATATGCCCCAGTTAGTCGCCATGGCGGAAAGAATGGCCATCAACATGCCAGCCCAAGGCACGCAAGCCGACATTATAAAAATCGCCATGCGTCGTGTCCAAGATTGGCTCACTTCCTCCGGCCTCAGCACCAAACTAATTCTCCAAGTCCACGACGAACTTGTCCTGGAAGCTGACCTGGCCGACGTCCCCGTAGTCTCGCAAAAAGTTCAGGAAATCATGACCTCCGTCATTACCCTCGATGTCCCTCTCCTCGTCGACGTCGAAACCGGCACCAACTGGGGCGATTTAGCATAGAGTGAGTGAGTTACGCCGACACGAGCACCGGCCCTGTGCCAGCTCCCGAGTCACACGAGGTGAGTCAGATGGCACGGTTGACGGCGCGCAGTTAGAAGTAACTCACTCACTCTAAGCGATATTAAAGTTGACTTTTTTGTATATTAGTGGCAAACTTTAGCCACGTTTTGCTCCCCTCGTGCCAATCCCTGGCTCGTCTCCCAGCAAACCCGGAGTCTCTCTTGGCTATTTCCGTCACCATCGTTCGTGACCGTGCTGCTCTGCATCGTCATCTGCGACCCTACCGCGCAGTGCTCGGCGACTTCTGCCTTGGTACCTTCATCACCCGCTTGCAGGTGGGACGTGAGGTGAGGCTGCGTGTGCGCTACACGGCTGCGGAACGCACCATGCACAATGCGGCGTTGGGCATTCTCGCCACTGCCACTCGAGGACTGGTCGATTTCAAGATCGAGGCCATCGAGAACAATCCTTCGGGCGCGTGCGTCGACATGTGGATCTTCACTCGTCGCCAGTTCGCCATGTAGGATCGGCTCGGTCCACACCGCCCGCTCTCACCGTCGTCGTGTCGGCCCCTCGTCCACCTGGACTTGGGGCCTTCGCTTTTTCCGTCAAAATCCGTTACTATCGGGGAGCTATGATTATTTTCATTTACGGCGACGACGGCGTTCGGCTCAAAGCCAAACTTTTGCAATTAACCACGCAATTTACTACCAAATTTGATACTACTGGCCTCAATCTTGCTTCTTTCACCATCGGCCAAGACCATACCGACTATCCCGACGTGCTCCAGGCTATCATGTCCTCGCCTTTTCTCAGCGAGAAGCGTATGGTCATTGTTCATAACCTCATGGACGGCCTCAAGAAAGATGACGCCATAATGTGGGCGGAAGGCCTCGCCAAAACCCCGTCTTCTACCATCCTCGTCCTCGTCGACAATCTCGATTCCGCTAAGGTCGAGAAGCACGAACTCTTCAAACGCCTCAAAGACGGGGCTGAAGTCCACACTTACTCCGAAGTTAAACGCACCGGCTCTGTTCTCTACGCCTGGCTGGTGGAAGAGGCCAAAAAACAAGGCGGCCAACTCACGTTATCGACAGCTACCGATCTCGCCACGCGGGTCGGCTCCGACGCCTGGCAACTACAAAACGAGCTCGCCAAACTCGTCGCCTACTCGGGCGGCCAGCCAATCACGTCCGCCATGCTCGACCTACTCGTCCAAAGCTCCAGTGAATCTAACATTTTCGCCTTCGTGGATGCTATCAGTCAGCGCGACGCCAAAAACGCACTGCGCCTCTTGGCCACAGAACGGGCCGCCGGTTCCGTCGACTTCTACCTCCTCACCATGTTGGCCCGCCAAATCCGCATTCTCCTACAGATCCGCGTCCTCCTCGCCGACGAGCCTGGGGCCGCGGCGGACGTCGCCAAACGCCTCTCCTTACACCCGTTCGTAGCCGGCAAAGCCACCAGCCAAGCCAAGCGCTTCACCCTCCTCCAGCTTTTGAATCTCCATCAACTCCTCGTCAAACTAGACCACGACGCCAAAACCGGCGGCCTAGACGCCGGCCTGGCTGTGGACCGCCTTGTGGCTGAAATGCTGGCTATTTAGTTTGCTCTAGGGCTAATTTGTGATAGGCTGCCGCTAGGTGGCTTCCCTTTCCCACCTGCAGGAGTTCCCATGCACTCTTTCGACCAATCCAGTATCAACACCCTCCTTGCCAGTATCGCTGCCGAAGACGGTACCTCGGCGGATCTGCTCGCCATGGCTCAGGATCGCCAACACCTTCGCCAGTTCATCACCTCCAGCAGGCCTGTCTGGGTCGACTGCTCCGTCACCCCCAAGATCCCTGAGGGTTATGCCTACTATGAGGAGGATCAGCTGCCGAACCTTTTCCGTGGCCGGTTCGATTTCAATAGGCTTGACGTTCGCTTCTGTCCTACTCAGTTGTCCGACGCCTTCCTGGTCGGCAAGGTCATGCTGAGTGAACATCCTAGCGTGCTGCCGAGTCACATCATCGATCACATCAAGGCGGATCCCAGCCTCTTCCCAGATAGCTGGTTCAGCATGCTGGTGGTCTGTGGGACGATCTTCCGTCTCGTAGACACAAGCTCCGTGCGTGATCATGTCGAGGTTGAGAATCGTTACATTCTGGGCGTCACGAAGCGCAAGAACCAGATCCGAACACTCATCTGCTCGTTAGGTGACACCTATGGCGGAAAAGCTCTGACGGCAGTTCCCCGTCAGTAGGTACAAAACCACATAGAACCGCGTCGTCGAGGACCCTATCTGGCCAGCCGCCGGGTTGGGGTCCTCATTCTGTTTAAGGCACGGTTTCTTGACGTTTTTTCGAACTTCCGCTACACTTCGCACAATCTTGAGTTAATCAATTCCCCACCAATTTTGTTATGCCAAACCTACAAAACGCCATCAAAGCCTTGCGTCAAGCCAATAAGCGCGCTGAACGTAACGCCGTTCGCCGCAACCTCGTCGACAGCTTGAAGCGCCAGTTCCGCAAAGCCTTGGAAGCCGGCAAAGCTATGGATGCTAAGACCATCTACGCTAAGTTGACCCAAGCCTTGGACAAAGCCGCTGGCAAGAACGTCATCAGCGCCAACACCGCTGGTCGCACCAAGTCCCGCTTGGCCGCCAAGCTCAACCTAGCTCTCAAAAAGTAATTGACGCGATCACACATAAAACGTTACACCGAACTGGTGTAACGTTTTGTGTTACTCAACTTCCCTCATCAACCTCTTCACCAACTCAATCGGCATGCCCATAAAACTATCAATCTCCCCTGTTCGTCTCAGCTCATGCGGAATCATCATCGGATTCTCCTCCACTAACGCACCTGCCGCCTCAAGCGCAAACGAATTATCCACTATCTCTTCAATCTTCGCGAGCAGCGTAGGCTTATAAATAATCTCGGACCGATCAATCCCGGTCGCCACTTTACCCGTCGCCGTATTCGTCACTTGCAGTCCATTTACTACCACTGCTGGCCACGCTACATAACTTGCCAAAAACCTTATTGCCTCCGCCCTATCTACCGGCCTCTCCCGTATTTCGCCATTACACATCACCACTTGATCCGCCGTAATCAAAATCGCCGGCCCATCAATCTTATCGATTATCGCTGCAGCTTTCGCCTTAGCCAACGCCAGCACCAACTCTTCCGGATTATCATTTCGTATCGCTTTCTCATCTATCCCCGGACTTATACATTCATCCACCACAATCCCCGCCTCCATCAGCGCCTGCGCCCTAAACCTGGATTGCGAACCGAGAATAATTTTCATATTATATAACACTCTCAGCCCAATCAGAAATTAGTTGCTGTACTTCATCTTCAAATTCAGGTCTAAACTCTAATTGAATCTTTCGATTATTATCCGCATTTACCATCGCAATCTCCGTAGTCCCTTGATAATAACCATTCTTAATCATCTCCGGCGTTCGTCGACAACCATAAACAATCCTGGACACATCGGCCCAATAAGCTGCACAGAAACACATTAAGCATGGCTCCATCGACGTATAAAGCGTTGCTCCAATTAAACTCGTCGTTTTAAGTTGATTGCAGGCCTCGCGAATCGTCGCTATCTCGCCGTGGCTTGTCGGATCACACAATGTAGCACCAATACTCACTCCTTGGGCAACAACCAAGCCATCCTTCACCAGCACGGCTCCAGCCGGAAAGCCGCCTTGTTCAGCCGAGCTTCTTGCTTGTTTTGTCGCTAGTGCTAAATATTCTAAATCATTCATAATACAAAACTCCAATAAACTAAGTCTATTGGAGTTTATCACTATTTGGGTTGGCTGGTCTATTCAATCACCGGCCTCTCAATCGTCGCCATCTCGAGCACTTCATCGCTCGAGCCATCCGTAATCTTCACCACATCCTTACTCATCTTCTTGAGTTCATTACTCGACAAGTTATATTGGTTAATGACTGTCGTTAAGTTATTACCAACCTTGCTATGGAACTCCGCAAAGGCTCGGAAATGCTTACCCAAATCGGCCACACGCTTTAAAATGTCCTGGGTTGATTTCTCGAGCTGTAACTCTCGCAGTCCTAGCAGCACGGTCTGCAAGTAAGCAAAGAACGACGTCGGCGAAACAATCATTACGTGTTTGCTGAAGGCGTATTCCAGCAAATTACGGCTGTTAATGCCGGAACCAATCTCCGCATTCATCAAATTGTAGTAGACACCCTCAGCCGGAATAAACATGAAGGCAAAGTTCATGGTGCCGTTCTGTTGTTGAATATACTTTGACGTTTCATCAATTCGCGTTTGAATATCAGACTTCAAGTCTTTTTCCAGTTGTACTTTGCGAGCTGGGTCTTGCTCCTCCATCAAGCGATTGTAATTCTCCAGGCTAAACTTAGCATCAATCGGAATAATCTGATCGCGCACCAGAATCACGGCATCTGCAATCAATTCCTTGCCAGTAGCTTCGTTTACACCAAGATGATATTGCACCTTATAAGCATCCTTCGGTAGGACGTTGCCCAATAACGTTTCGAGCCAGTACTCACCTAGCACACCACGTTGCTTAGGATTCTTTAAAATATTCTGCAAATTCTGCAATTGTGACGAGAAATCGAGCACCTGCTTATTGGTTGCATCGAGTGTAGCCAGCTTACCTGTCACATCCTGCATAGTTTTGCTGGCATCCTGCATGTTCTTCATCATCTGTTCGAACTGGGCTGCTGCACTCTTTTGCGAGTCGCTAATCCCTCGGTATAATTGATCATTTGTTCGATCAAGCTTGGCATGGACCTCTTGGCGCTGCTCGCTATTCAAGCGCTGCATCTCCTGGCGTAAGTTATCGAGCGCCGTTCCTAATTCTTTAGCCAGCTCTCCACCGTCGGTTTTTTTGCTAACCTCACGATAAAAATAAAACGTTACACTAGCCACCAGTACAACTAAAGTAATCACGAGCAGGATATTTTCCATATTGACCCAAAGCTTAAAAATGACTATACTCGCCCTGTTCTCGAGCTTGTAGTATAGCACGACAACAGACGAACGATGTACGCGGAACTTTCAGATTTGAGGCTAGTTTCGATGAACAGAGCAGACAGGACTGTCAGATTTGAGACTAGTTTGGGTGCGGAGCAAGTCGACTTTCTGAGACTCACTTTGGTCGTGAGTTGAAGAAGTCGACGCCGCAACAAGCCCAAAATAGGCCAAAGCTGGCAGGGCTGGAATATGACCTCGTAGCTCAACTGGATAGAGCAGGTCCGTCCTAAGGACAAGGTTACAGGTTCAACTCCTGTCGAGGTCACCAAGAAAGATATTTGTCTAGGCTATTCTAGACAAATAAGTTACAGCACGTGTTACAACTCTGTTTACAAAGTTACAATGAGGGCTTGTGGCTCAGTTGGTAGAGCGCTGCATTCGCATTGCAGAGGTCAGCGGTTCGAATCCGCTCAGGTCCACCCGAGCTCAGCTCGGTTGTCGGCATATCACTAAAACTCAGCTTTAGTGGGTTGACAACGAGTTTGCCACTTGTCATTCAACTACGCTCAGCGTTCGTTGATGCAGTGGCGATATATCAGTTTGCAGGCAATCGAATATATCAGCGAGATGAATTCGGCAACCAAAATCAGTCACTCAGGTGACTGATTTTGTTTTTTTGCGATTTTATTGGGATTTTTGATAAATGGCACGTGTAACAGGGTTTTTATTGGTCATTTCAACGATAAATTTCTGTTGATAACCTGTGGATTGTGTGGATAAGTGTCGAATCTCTATAAATTTACAGAATTGTTACTACTAGATATATGGCTAACTAATATTTTTCAAGTTCAGTAAATTCAAAACACACTTTCGGTATAAGGATCAGATATTTATCCACTTTTATATGATTGTTATTATTAATTTTATTACCAAACCGCCGGTCTACGAATCAATTTTAAATCGGAATAAAACAAATTTAGGCTAATACTAGCCAAATTATATATAACATTGATTATAGATTATGCCCAACACGCCATAGACAAATTTACGTAATTTTTGTATTCATCCAAGTCAAAATTTAGTTAAATTTTCTTAAATTATGAATCTGAAACCTTACCAGTTATTGATTTCGGTGACATGCTCATAGACAGGTTTCGGAGTGATCAAAACCAAAATATAATAACCGCCGCAGGTAACTGTAACGCTCAGAACCGTTACTAAATATCACCTTAGTTCTGACAAAAGTTATCCACAGTTACCGGCTTTTGCCTGTGTAAATTATTCAAAATTCACCCAAATTTAAGTATCGAAAAGTGTAAAAATAGCCAAAAACACCCATTTTTGTCTACGCTAGAGTAGACATCTACATGAAACAGTGTGAAACTTACAAAATTTAATTTAAGTATTCAATTAATCCACGAGTTACCAACAGTGACGGGTCACCCAACATGGTTCAGTCGAGCCTTTAGCGGTATACTGTGGCCATATGCAGCGACGTTGGCGCCTCATCTTGCTAGTCATGTTTCTCTTAGCATTGGCCTCGAACGCCCCTCAGGTTTTGGCTGTCATGTCTTCTACCAATTACTCCATCGGTTGGGACTCGGTCGGCGTCGGCGGATCAGATACCGCGTCCTCCGCCACCTACAAACTGCGCGACAACTTCGGCTTTGTCCAAGGCGCCTCTTCCTCGGCCAGCTACCAGCTAAACTCCGGCTACCGAGCCGGCGTTTACGACCGTGTGGCGGACTTCACCGTCAACTCTCAACTGCGGTCGAGCGCCGTCGCCGCCTCTAGCGCTACTGCCACTACCGTCACTGTCACTTCCACCTCGGGTTACTCGGTTGGGGACTACATCGCGGTCATTCAGGACGAGGGCAGCAGCCAGGTCGCCGAAATAGGAAAAATAACCTCTATCGCTAGCCCAATTATTACAGTCGACGCATTTAACGGGGCTGGGCCAACAATTGACGGCAGTAATGACCTTGTCTACCGCCTTTCAGGCAACACTCTCGACCTCGGTACGCTCACCTCGTCTGCCGTCACCACCTCGCTGATTGGCTGGGACGTTACCGCCGACGTCGCCCAGGGCTACAGTGTCTACGTCATGGAGGATCACGACCTCCGAAACGCCGACAGCGTAGCAATCACAGATGTCGCCGACGGCACAGTTAGTGCTAGTGCGGGGGAATATGGCGCCAAGTCCTCTGACACCAGCCTTACATCATCAACCTTCGACACGGTAGACACGGCCATCACTTCATCGCTCCAGCAAGTTGCCAGCCGTAGCGACAACAGTTTTAGCACCCGCGACTTCCTCACCCTCAAGGTTGCGCCAATCAGCGGCCAGGCTTCCGGCACCTATACGCAAACCCTTAGCCTCATTTATGTCGGCGACTACTAGTCTTCGCCACTTATTACTCGCCGTTTTTACGCTCTTGATTTTTGTATTACCAAGTTCGGTTCAAGCCATGTCATTCACGCCAACCGCCACAGATTTATCCTTAATGCCCGGCGAGTCTCTTACAAAGATTTTTACTCTCACTAACGATTCAACTGACACCAAGAACTACCAAACAACCCTCAACCTCGTCCATTTCGATCCTATTACTAGTGAGCCTATCTTCGACGCCTGGCCAACTTCACTGAATTCATCTGTCACCATCGACACTCAAGCCTTCACTCTCGACGCCAACCAACAAAAAACAGTTACGCTTGCTGTCGCACCTCCAACCAACACCACCGCCAGCTCTCTCGTCATCGGCGTAATCATCCGTGAAGTCGCCGCAGCGGCTGCAGTTCAGGTTACGCCCGGCGTCAGCAGCCTCATCTTCGTCACCATTGGTCAACCGTCAGTTCTTCCAGTGCTTAGTAGCTTTTCGGCTTCATCATTCATTACTAGTTCATTGCCCCTAGACTTCACTAGCAACATTATCAACAACGGCGACCGCACACTCCAACCATTCGGCACCGTTACGGTGTATAATGTTTTCAGTAAACGAGTCGCGACCTTCGACATGAATCCAACTCTCAGGCGCATTCCTTCGGCTCAGAACCGAGCCTTCACTGCCACCTGGGGCGCTACTCGTGTCACTGGCAACTTCTTTCAAGAGTTATGGCGCGAAGTTACCAATCTTAAAGTTGGCTTCTTTACGGCAGAACTGTTGGCCGCCCCATATCCCGGCGCTGACGCCACGCTCAACCAAGCCACGCACGTCATAGTGCTGCCTTGGCGAGCCTTGGCAGTCATCATCGGGCTTGGTGCAATCATCACAGTCTCTGTCCGCAGGCATCGCAGTCGGCGGTAAAACCACAGTGTGAGGAAGTTTTTCCTAGCTTTACGTGCTACTTTTTTTGTCATACTCGGAGGAGTGTGTGTTTTGCCGTTAACCAACCTCGCCCAAGCCGCCACCGTAACCGATCTTTACGATCAACCATCATCGCTCGTCATTTCGGCTGCCTCCAACCACAAATTCGTTTTCGTGCCAGCAAGTAATATTAGTGGTGGTAGCACCCTAACTTTCACCTTCGCCTCCCAATTTACTACAACTAGCATCACAGAGGACGACGTAGATATTGCCGACGATGGTGTGGACCTCACCACTGCTAGCAACTGTGCTGGCGCCGACCAAGCCTCGGTCGCCATGGCTGGTAACGTCCTTACTATCACCATCTGTGCTGGCAACGGCGGAGACATCGCTCTCGGCAGTTCAGTCGTGGTGGAAGTCGGCACTAATGCCTCAGCTTCTGGCAGTGGCACACACCAAATTACTAATCCAATCATCGCGGCCACCTATTACATTACGCTCGGCGGTACCTTCGGCGACTCTGGCTCCATCCCCTTACCCTTCGTAACTAGTAATTCGGGCGGCGTTTCTGGCACCATCGCAGCTCCAGCTGACAATAATAACGGTGGCAACGGCTGTGGCGCTTGCGGCGGCGATCCCACTCCAGATCCAACCCCTACGCCCGATCCAACTCCAGACCCCGTACCAGACATTCCACCCGTCGATCCTACTCCCGAGCCGACGCCCGAACCAACCCCAGAACCTATCCCAACTCCAGAACCATCTCCTACACCGTCACCAACTCCAGTGCCTGCTCCAAGTCCAGCGCCATCGCCAGCTTCTTCTCCAGACTCGGCCCCAGCTACAACACCACCTACCTCCGAACCAACCACGCCACCAGTTGAACCAGCCATCACCGAACCACCAGTCATTCCAGCTACTACAACCTCAGCCGTTCTCATCGTCGACGGTGGCCTGACGCTCACTCCAGACGCTAACACTTTTACTACTCTCGCTGGCACTTCTTCCACCATCAGCGTCACCCTAGACGAATCTGTTCCCGTTACCGAAGCTCGTGTCATCATAGACCACGTTGCCTACGTTTTAGTCGCCAGTGGCGGTACTTACACTGCCAACATCGTCTTACCATCCGTCGATACCGCGCTCACCATTCAAGCCGACCACTCCGATGGCACTGCCAGCACCTCCTCCTACACGCTCAACGTCCAAGGCAGCGGCATGGTCTACGAAGTCATCAATAAATCATGGGTGCCGGTCAGTGGCGCCATGGTGACCGTCTACCAAACTAGCGGCGGCTCACGTACTGCCTGGAACGCCTCGGCCTACGGTGCCATCAACCCAGTACTCGTCGGCAGCAGTGGCTCCTATTCTTTTTACGTCCCGAACGGTACTTACCAAATCACCGCCAGTCATCTCGGTTATCAAGAGGGAACTAGCGCCACCATTACGGTCACTAACCACATCCTCGCCTCATCCATCGAACTCAAACAACTCGTCATTGCTCCAGTCCCGGTCGAGCCAACAGGTGCCGTAGCAGTCGCAATCTCTGCCGTCACCACTCAGCTCGATATTATTCGTGAGATTCCCGCCGTTCAAGTCGCCACAGACATAGCCACACCAGCCACAGCCGTCCTCGCTGCTACTTCAGCCGTCGTTCTCGCCTCCTCCTTCAGCCTCTTCCCCTACTTGCAATATCTCTTCACTGCCCCCTTCCTCTTCTTCGCTCGCCGCAAGCGCAAGGCCTTCGGCACCGTTTATAACGCCGCCACCAAACTTCCGGTGGATCTCGCTATCATCCGCCTATTTTCTAGCCCCGAACATAAACTTATCCGCAGTGTCGTCACCAACCAAAAAGGTGAGTATTTGTTATCCATTGCGGCTGGCACCTACACTATCGAAGTCCTCAAGCCAAACTATTCCTTCCCAAGTGTAATTCTACAAGGTAAAAAAGACGACGGCACCTTCCTCGATGTCTACACGGGCCAAGTTATCACCGTTACGGATCAGGAGGCAACTATTGCCGCCAATATTCCGCTCGATCCAGCTGGTGCTATCACGCTCGCCACTCCTCGTAACGC
Organism: uncultured Gammaproteobacteria bacterium; assembly: GCA_964355955.1. GTDB lineage: Bacteria > Patescibacteriota > Patescibacteriia > UBA9934 > UBA9934 > UBA11707. The sequence goes on along the minus strand of CAYHFQ010000001.1, from coordinate 59,365 downwards.
CGCGCTCATTCGTCTCTTACGTCATGGCCAGCAAATAGTCGCCATCGCCGGTATTATTCTCTCCGCCATCGTGTTCATCATTACACCTACAATTTTCACTGCTATCATGTGTGCCGTGCAAATAATTGTTTATATTTTAGTGCGTCGCTTAGCTCGCGTCCGTAAACCAAAAGGCTGGGGAATTGTTTACGATGAGGTGACTAAGCAACCTGTGAGTAACACCGTCGTCAGATTGTTCGAGCCCGTGTATAATAAACTTATCGAAACGGTTTTAACGGATCGTTTCGGTCGCTACGCCTTTTTAGTCGGACCAAGTCAGTATTACGTCAGCTATAGCAAACCTGGTTACACCGAGAAATTGGTGCGACCAATTGACTATACAACGCGCACCGAGCCAACCGCTCTTGCTCTTGACGTACCACTAACCGAAGCCACTGAAGACGTAGCCAAAACGGAGGTATGATGACTCGTGCCGCATTTCAATTGCGACGATTCTTAGCTGGCTCACTGCTGGCCATCTTATTATTTTCCGGCCTCTTCGGTTTCACTCTTTCCCAGGTTCACGCCGCCTCCGCCCCCAATATTCTTAACTATCAGGGCCGTTTATTAAACGCTAACGGTGTACCAATCAGTTCTGCTTCAGTCAGCATGATCTTTGCTCTGTACACCACGCTTGCTACTGGTAGTCCTGGTGACGCTGAATGTGTCTGGACCAACAGCAATAGTTCTGGTGCCGCTGCAACGGCTCGTACTGTAACTCTAACTGACGGCCTCTTCAGTGAAAATCTTGGCGACACCGCTGCCGGCACTCCTTACGCTGCTATTTCCGATAGTGTTTTTGCTAATAATGCCACTCTCTACTTGGACATTACCGTCGCAGGCGAATCTTTAACCCCTCGCAAACAAATCGTTTCCGCTCCTTACGCCATGAATTCCGACACGCTAGATGGTTTTGATAGTACTCAAGTTGGTGCCACCACAGCCGCCGCCCTAGTTCTCTCAAGCGCTGGTAACCTTAAATTGACTGGTAACCCAGACGGCTCCACCTACGCTGACGGTTCATTGCTCGTCAATCCAGCTACTGCCGACGTTTCTGCCAACGACGTTCTATTTGGCATCGCCGTCACTAGCACAGCTAAATTTACCGTCGACGCTGAAGGCGACACCGTGGCTACAGGCGACCTCGCAGTTAATGGGGGAGACTTCACAACTAGCGCCACTACTTTCAACCTTCTGACCTCAACTGCCACCACACTCAGTTTCGCCTCTGCCGCCACTACTCTTAACATCGACAACGCGGCCGGTGTCTCGACCAAAACCATCAACATTGGCGGTACCTCAGCCGACAGTCCTGACGCTATCAACATCGCGACAGAAGGTACACAAGCGGACACTATCATCATTGGCAACGCTCATGCTTCAACTTTATTTACTTTGACCGGCGGTAACGATTGGTCCATCGGCAGTAACGGCAATATCGCAACTACCGGCATCGTGGCAGCCAACGGTGGCTCGGTCACTTCATCATCTGCCCTCGCTCTCTCTTCAACAGGTGGCGACATTTCCCTGGCCCCAAACGGCTCCGGTTTGGTCTACGTGACTGCTGGCGACAACTTTGCCGTCGGCAATACTACAACAACGGCTGCCTTCTCAGTGACCGAAGCCACTAACATAGTGCGTATTGGTGACGGCGTGAGTGACACTAATAATCCAACCATTGCCTTCTACGCCTCTAACGCCTCAGCAACTGGCTCCCTATCATACCTCGATGCCGATGCCTTCGACCTCAGTGGCGGTGACCTCGTTCACACCGCTATTGCCACCACTGCCGGTACCATCGGTCAGCATTTTATCAACGACTCCGTCACCAGCGGTATTGGCATGTCCATCACTCGAGCCGATGCCGGTTCGGCTTTTACTGGCGCCTTGCTTAGCGTTGCGCAAAACAACACTAGCGCCACTAGCACCGGTAACGCTTTAGTAGTCGTCCAAGACGCTAACAATACCAGCTGCACCGCCAGCCCATGTGCTAAAGGTATCTTCATCGCCCAAGCCCACTCCGCGCCACATATCGCCGACGACCCAGGCGAAAGCGCCTTGGCCATCGACATCGGTGACGCCGGCAGCGCCGACGACGCCATTGTTCTGCGCGCCGGACCAGTCACAACCTTCCGTGTCACGACTGGTGGTGACGCCTATGCCGACGGAGCTTTCACCGGAGGCGGCGCTGACTTAGCTGAATATTTTCCCACCAACAGTGAGGCTTTGAGTGGCGGACAGGTAGTCTGTCAGGATTCTGCTAATAATAATTACGTTACTCAGTGTACTCCTGGGCAAGCCAATCCTATCGGCGTCATCTCCACAAACCCTGCTTTTATTGGTAATAACGTAGGCGATAGCTCGGAGGACCTGCGACACAATTCAAACTACAGTCTCGTCGGTTTAATTGGTCAGATCGACACCCTAGTCGACGACAGCAGGGGAGTCATCAATATCGGTGACCCTATCACCGCCTCGTCAACTACCAGCGGCTACGGCGCTAAAGCCATTGGCGCTGGCCGTATAGTCGGTTACGCCCTCGAGCCATTATCATCCTCCACCGGTACCATCCGTGTGCTCGTCCAACCGCAGTGGTTCGGTGGTTCAGTTGCCGCTCCTGCCCCTGCCACCTCAGCCGAAGTTGTCGCTGCTAACCCGGTCGTCACAGCCGATAATTCCGTTTCCGGTCTCACGGATACTTCCACCCTCGACGTCGACGGCTCGCTCAACATGAACGGCGGCCGCATTCTCGCTGTCTCATCGTTGCAAGGCCTCGGCAGCACCTGGTCATTATCCGCTAACGGCGATTTTACCACTCACGGTCAGCTCGTCGGCCTAGTTACCGGCTACAGCGGCGCGCCAGTCGAAACCTACGCCACCATGAGCCGTCAGCACCTCATTCAATTAAGCGGCACATCAACTCTCCAAAACGGCATTGCTCGCATTCTCTTCGCCGACGTCGACCCTCAGTTCGCCGACATCATTAGTAACACCTCACCTTATCGCGTCATTGCCACCCCATCCGGCTTAACCGGCCAAATCTACATCAGCGAGCGCGACCTCGCTGGCTTCACTATCCGCGACATCAATAACTCAAACGGCGTTGAGGTCGACTGGTTAGTCATGGCCTACCACAAAGACTTCGCACCAGTCTCGGCCACCACCGAACCTGTCCAGGCGGATCTAATAGGCGGGGTTACCATGCCCCGCTCTGATGAGCCAGTTTCCACGCCGAGCTCGACTAATCCAGTAATCGACCCATCGGCAGATACCACTGCTCCAACCACCGAGCCTGTCACCACCGAGACTCCAATCGAGGCTCCAGTAGTAGTCGATGAACCAACTACTGTCCCTGAATCAGTTGCCGATCCCATAACTATAACTGAACCAGTAGCAGCGACCGACCCAGCCGTTGGCGCCACTATTCTTGCCGAGCCAGTAGCCTCCCCTGATCCTATCGTTACATCTGAGCCCGTAGCCGAATCAGCGCCAGTAGACTCAGCTCCAGCCGCTGAAGCACCAGCCACACCATAGTCGCCTATGAAATTTTCGTTCGCCCGTTTGAGCCAACTCTGGACGTCTGCCGCGTTCCTAATTTTGGCCGTCGCCGTACCGTTACTCTATCTACCCCTCACCATCGAACCGCGTGAACTCATTAAACAAACTCTCCTCGTCCTCATCGTCGTCCTAGCGAGCCTCTCTTTAACTGCCACTATAATCCAAACTCGCACTCTAAGTTTACGTCGTGACTGGAGTTATTTACTCTTTGGTCTTCTCATCATTGCTCTACTCATTACTCCCGGCCTGCGCGAGTCACCCTACTTATCCTTACTGGGCCAAGCTGGGCAGGAATACACGAGCGTCCTCAGCTTCGCCATGTACGGCCTGCTCTTCTTCCTCGGCGCCGAGTCTCTGAAAACCCTGGGTCAAACTCGCCGCCTTCTCTCCGCTCTCCTCATTGGCAGCGCCCTCATTTCCTTGCTCGCTCTCCCAACTTTCTTTGGTGCTAAGTTCATACCAGCCCTCATCGGTGGCGCCAACACTTTCGCCGTCTATCTTATTGCCATGATGACCCTCGGTCTTGGCCTCTGGTTAACGGATCAAACCGACATCGCACACTCCTCACTGCCGAGCGGTCCCTCTGGCCTCATCGTCCGCGCCTCTATTAGCATTACAACCCTTGTAACTTTCATCACTCTCCTCGCTCTCGACCACAATCCTCTCTGGCTCCTCACTCTCGTCGGCCTCGGCTCCCTCTTCCTCATCGCCTTCATCAAGACAAACGAGTTCAAGCACCACGGCCGCTTTGTCCTGCCCATGCTGCTCTTCGGACTGAGCCTCATCTTTATTATTTTACCGAGCCCCATCAGTAGTCCTTTCGCCCCAGAGATCGCCCCAACTCAATCTGCTAGCCTCGCTATTGCCACCAATACCCTCCACGACCATCTCCTCTTCGGCTCCGGTGCTGGCACTTACGGTTTCGACTACGCCGCCCACTACTCACCATCTATCAACGCCACACCTTACTGGGACACTACTTTCTCCTCGGCCAGCTCGTATTTCCTAACTCTCCTCCCAATACTCGGCCTCATTAGCACCAGCTTCTACTTGCTCATCTGCTTATCTATTCTGGTCGGCGCCATCATCGTCCTCTTCAGCTCCCGCCATACCACCAATCGAACTATCATAATTGCACCACTCACTGCTTGGCTCGTGCTCTTCGTGGCTCAGTTCCTTATCTCCTCAAACATCACCTTATCCGTCAGCTTCTGGCTTCTCTCTGCCATTCTCGCCTCACTCTCCGTCAAAAAATTGCACGAAGTTTCTTTTGACCAATCTCCTCGCACCGGCCTCGTCGCCATCTTCCTCTCCGTCTGCGTCGTCCTCGGCCTCTTCACTACACTCTTCGTAGCCGGTTCTCGCTATTTGGCCGAGCTATCTTTTCAACGCGCCATCACCCTCAGTCAAACAGGCGGCAATCCAGATGACGTTATTGCTACACTAGACCGCGCCGCCGTCATTAATCGCTGGAACGACATTTACTATCGCAATCTCGCCCACATTCTTTTGCAGAAAACTGCTATTGCTCTGAAGCAGCCAGACGTTGACCAAACCTACGTTCAGCAACTCGTCGGCGCAAGCGTCAATGCTGCTAAACGTGCCACGGAACTCGCCAGTGGCAACGTTGCCAACTGGGTCATTCTCGGTGACACTTACAAAGAAATCGCACCAGTTCTTCCTGAATCAGTTTCTTTCGAACTCGCTGCCTATCAAAATGCCCAATCACTCGCTCCCAATAATCCTCGTTACCTCGTCAACGTTGCTCAAGCCTATCTCGCTGCTGCCGACGGGGCTGCAGTCATCATGGCTGGCACCGACAAAGACTTGGCCGCCAAAGCCACACTCGTTCGTTTCTCAGCCTTGGACTCAGCCCTCACTGCTCTACTCGCCGCCCAGAAACTCAAGCCAGACTATGCTCCGGCTGGCTACTACTTGGCCGGCGTCTACGAGCGCCAAGGTAAATTAACCGACGCCATTGCGGGCCTCGAAGCTATTCGGAAATCAAATCCAAACGATGTCGGTGTCGGCGTCCAACTCGCTTTACTCTACCTCAAACAAGGCAAGAATGACCTCGCCAAAGCTGAACTCCTCCGCGTTCTCGATATCAGCTCCGACTACGCCGATGCTCATTGGTACTTGGCCACCATCCTCGAGAACGCTGGCGACCTCGAAGGTGCCATAACTCATGTCCAAGCCGTGGCCGACGCCAACCCAAATAACGAGCTCGTCAAAACACGCCTCTCTCGTCTCCGCCAAGGCTTAGCCGACAAGCTGCTCCCACCACCACTCGATCCAATGACCGAAGCGACCTCCCCTTAATAGGCGGGGTTACCATGCCCCGCTTGAACTAAACGAAGAAGCCCCCTCTCACCAATCGGTGAAAGGGGACTTTTGTTGTCAGCGCACGCCAGTTGGCATCGCTGAGAACTAGAACGCTGTGGTCACGCCGACCGTGTGGCCGGAAAGGAACAGGGTAGTGGTGCCGAGGCCGACACCGAGACCAGCACAGGCGTACAGCCCGATGGCCGTATTGCCTTGCGCACTGAGCTTGGTCACGGCAGCGTCGTAGGCCGTGTCCATCTCCGCCTCGCTGCTGAAGTTGGCGGTCAGGTTGTCACTAGCGAAGGTCTCCTTGGCCTGTTTGACGCCGTTCAGGAATAGCACGGACTCGACCGCACCTCCGACCAAGCATCCGCCGCCAGCCGCGAACCCGATCACACTCGGCAAACGCGACTTCGGCTTCACCTCGTTGAGTGTCGACGTCATCGGTACGCTGAGCTTGGGGATCGTTGGATCGACTGGCGTGAACTCAGGTTGCAGCTCGATCACCGGGTCGGGCAACACGCCGCTACCGATCAGCATGACCGTCTTCGGTGTCACGCTGCCCTGGTACTTGGCCTCGGGGGTGAAGTTGCAAACGGTCGAGCCACTCACCACGTTGACGATCGTGATGTTGGTCAACTCCTTGGCCGTCTGCGCGAGCTCGTAGAAGCTCAGATCGTGGCCAGTGGCGTAGCGTGTCGCCAGGTTGCCCCACAGCATGGCAGCAAAGTTCTCCTGGCACGGTGCACTCGGGAGATTCTGCGACGTACCAGCCGTCAGCACGAACACGTTGCTGCCTTCTGCTGCAGCGTCGAGCCACTGGCTGGCATCGGGCCCGATGAAGGCCTCCTTGCCGCCGCTCGTCACTTCGTTGTTCATGGTGTTGCTGATCACGGCCACCCAGGCCTGACTACCTTGGACGGTCTTCATGATCTCGCTCGGCCGCAGCACGCCATTCACGTCGTCTGGGACAGCCCCATACGGCATCACGAACGGGTCACCGAAGTCGCCACCAATGCCCAGCTCATCCACGTTCAAGATGACGTGGCCGTACTGCTTGGCCTGGTTGAGGCCGGCCAGGATCTGGCCCTTCGTTGCCTGCTCGCCGTCGAGCAGCAGGAAGCCGTCGGCTTGCCATTTGTTGATGTTGTTGAGCGCGGTCTCGTCGACACGGGTTCGGCTGATCAGTACTACCACCGTCGCGGCGGACGGCTTCAGGTTCGGGTCGACCGGTTTGATCCAGTTGAGCGGCGCATCGGTGGCCAGGGCCAGCGAGGAGATGAGGAGAAGGAACATGGACATGGAGACTCCGGTTGTGAGGGGTGGGGGAGAGTTGTTGCCGTTGTGGCAACCGCAAAAATTACCTCAAAACTTGGCATTTGTCAATAATTCCGCTACACTTCGGCCAGTAATTTTATCACCAAAGTATGCTTAATGTCGGTATCGTCGGACTCCCAAACGTGGGCAAATCCACTCTTTTCACAGCTTTGACCAAAAAACAGGTCGATTGCGCCAATTTCCCCTTTTGCACCATCGAACCAAACGTCGGCGTGGTTGAAGTCCCAGACGCCCGCCTCAAGGTACTTTCTGACATGTCGAACTCGACCAAGATCATCCCAACTGCCATCGAATTCGTGGACATCGCCGGCCTCGTCAAAGGCGCTCACAAAGGCGAAGGTTTGGGCAATAAGTTCCTCTCCAATATTCGCGAAACAGACATGATTGTCCACGTTGTCCGTCAATTCATCAACGACGACGTCACTCACGTTGATGGCTCCGTCGACCCCCTCCGCGACGTGGAGGTTATCGAACTCGAACTAGCCATGGCCGACTTGGCGACCGTGGAGAAGATGCGCGACAACTTGGCTAACAAAATGAAGGGCGGCAAAAACACGGATCTCGCCCCTCAAGCCAGTGCCGTGGAAAAATGGTTCATCGCGCTCACGGCCGGCCACCTCGCCTTCAGCGTGGATCTCACCGACGAGGAAAAGGTCGCCGTTCAAGGCATCATGCTCTTAACCAATAAACCAATTCTCTACGTCGTCAACGTCAGTGAAGACGTGGCTACTTCCGGTACTTGGACTTCTCCCCTCGGTCCAAATCGCTTAGCCATCCCAATCTCCATCAAAATTGAAGCCGAACTCGCCGGCATGTCGACGGAAGATGCGGCCATGATGCTCCAAGAACTTGGCTTCAAAGAATCTGGCCTCGATAGCGTCATCCGTGAATGTTACAAGTTGCTCCATCTCATGACTTTCATCACCACCGGCGAAGTTGAAACCCGCGCTTGGACCATTCACGAAGGCACGAAGGCCCCACAAGCCGCCGGTGTCATCCACACGGACTTCGAAAAGAACTTCATCCGCGCCGAAGTCATCTCTTACGCCGATTATATCGCCCTCGGTGGTGAATCCGGCGCCCGCGACGCTGGTAAACTCCGTATTGAAGGCAAGGACTACATTATGGCCGACGGCGACGTCTGCCACTTCCGCATTGGTGGGTAACTTTTATAGTAAGGTTTCTTTGTTTAAAGATGACAATATGTTCACTTGCTCCTTTGCAAGAATTTTGTTAAAGATTTCTAAAATCTCATCGTTTTTTAATGTTTGTTTGTTTAAGAATCTTAATGCCGATGTAGCTACATAGTGGTTATCCATATCTATTGATAACCAGCGTCTTCCGAGATTTTCCGCAGCTTGCCCAGTAGTATTTGATCCGGCAAAAATATCAACTACAAAATCGTTAGGTTCAGTTAAAAATTTTATAAAGAATTCTGGTAATTGCACGGGAAATCTAGCCGGATGTTGCTTTTCACCAATTAATTTACATAAAGACAGATATTGGCTATTGGATTCGGAATTCGATATTTGTAATAAGTTAGAAGGAATTGCTCCTCCATTGTCAGTACCAAATCGACTACTTATATCATGACCAGAAGGGCGTTTACTGGGGGAATAGAAAGCGGCAGGGTTTTTTAAAAGTTGTTTCATCCTGTCACTGTATGGTACTAAAACTTTTCGCACATCTGCCTTTGGCCATTTGGTTTTTGAAAACCACCAAACTGTATTGACTGAGTCCTTAGCTCTTATTTTTCTCTTATTTACCCATTCTATTGGACTAGGCAATTTTGATGGGTTATACCAATAAAATTCTTCGGCGAGATTAAAACCTATTTCATCACAAAATTTTAACAAAACTCTAAAATTATAAAGACTTCTTACTGGCACGCCTTGTTCATAGGCTCCACCAATGTCCACTACGAAGCTACCATCGTGTGTTAAAACTCGCTGCACAATTTTTGCAAACTGAGCAAGCCAGTCTACATACTGATCTTGGTTTTCATTTCCGTATTCTTTTTTTCTTAAGAGAGCGAACGGAGGACTAGTAATTACTAAATTAACACTGTTATCAGGCATCGCTTTTAGTATATCTAGAGAGTCAGCGCAAAATGCTTGGCCTAGTCTTGTAGTATATGCTGGATTGAAAGGGATGCTACTTAAAGTCTGTAGATTCATAATCATCATAACATTATCATATTTACGTATGAAAGCAAACACGCAAAAGTTAAGGATTGTTTTTTCAAAGAAGCTGAAGGAAATAAGGCTATTGAAAAATATTTCTCAGGAAGATTTGGGGAGTATGTCAGGTTTACATCGTACCTACATTGGTTCTATTGAAAGAGGGGAGAGGAATGTGTCAATCGATAATATAGAAAAAATTGCTAAGGCTCTCGCTGTAGAGTCGTGGGAGCTATTTACCTAAATATGAAAATAAATTTCGCAGCAGATATTAAAGAGATGAACAGGTTATTCCCGTACATACGAGAATATCAAGCTTTAGCAAGTCGCCATGGGATTGATGACATTTTCCAGGATAATGGTGGCAAACTCCTTCAGGTATTATTGCTGACCAGTTTATCTAATCTCGAAGGCAGAGAAGGTAACGATGCCGTTGATCAGAATGGATATGAGTTTGAATTAAAATCAGTTAACATCAAGTTAACACAATCGTTTTCAACTCACCATCACATGAATCCTTCCATTATCACTAAATATCGCAAAGTAGATTGGATATTCGCAATTTATGAAGGAATAGAAATCAAATCCATATTTCAATTAACCCCAGATGCTTTAGAAGAGTATTATAAGAAATGGGAAGAGAAGTGGTATAATGACGGTGAAAAGGATATAAATAATCCAAAAATACCAGTCTCATTCGTAGAAAAACACGGCAAAAAGATATATTCAGTTTAAGTAATAATTAACTTTTCAAATTTCCCCGGCTGGTGAAAATCAGCCTTCTCGCCGGGCAGGGGAGTTGCACACAAATAATTCTCACCCACAATCACAAACGCATTCGCTGTACGCAGTCCCTCGGGCACCATCTCCCAGGGAATAATTATCGTGGACTCCCAGCGTCCATCGCCTACGTTCCGCTTGAACTCAAGCGTCGGCAGGAAATCTTCATACGCATTATCCCTCACCCGCGGTGCCGTAAAGTCGAGTACCAACCAGTGTCCACCCGCCCCGAGCTCGACCTCAAGATACTTCTCCTTACCCACCAAAAAACACTCCACCACGTCATACTCCCACAAGTTCGCCACCCTCTCTCCCTCCTCAACCTCTGGTACCTTCGGCATATCTTGCCATGGCAGCGTCGCCGTCATCTTTAATCCCTCTTCCGTCCCTTCGAGGTCGACCGTACCCCACAACTTCTCATCTTCGCACGCCCTCCCGTCCCAATAAGTCTTAATCTCGAAGTGTTTAGGCTGAGTAAGTATCATATATAGCCATCTTATCACAAAAACAAGTCCCGGACTCCTGGAGTCCGGGACTTGAATTTCTAACTCTTATTTCGTAAACCGGAAGAACCTACGTCCAACCAACTGTCCCTCACGGTGATAAATCAATGGCTCATGGGGCAGGGGAGAATGCGTATAACCGAGGCCTTCGAGGATACGCACTACTGGTGCTTCAAACGTCTGTCCATCCAGGTAGTGGACTGGTGCCGCAATGATCACGATGCCGTTCTCCTTCAACACACCACGCAACGTGCTGAAGCTCTCCGTGTACAGTGTTTCAATATAATCGACCGCCTTGTACAAATCAACCGTTGTCTCAACTCCGCGACGGGGCAAGCCCAGGTAAGTTTCCGTAATAATCATGTCGACGGTGTTCTCTGGCAAACGGTTGCTGACCTCACTGGCCTTGGCCATGAACACGTCCACCTCGCCAACTTTAATGCCACGTTCTTTCAACCAAGCCATGTTGTGCTGCGTGTCATGCACGGCACCGCTCGCAATATCGCTACCAATAACTTTCGCTGCTCCGAGCATCGCTCCCTCCATCAAAACTGTTCCACTTCCGCAGAACGGATCGAGAATCGACTTATTCTTGGCCGAAGTACCTGTGAGGTTAATCATCATGCGCGCCAACTTTGGTGGCAACATGCCTTGTTTGGCATTGCGGCGTGGTCGGCCAAAATCGCGTTCGCTCCAGTCGTTCGCATCCTGTACAGCGCTCGTCATACCGATAACTACTTTGTCCTTAGCGGCCAACAACACGAACTCCGCACCCTTTGCAATCAAATCATTTTGCGCGACGGACACCGCGTTCAACGCTGGCTCTTTGCTCATCACAAAACGGGCACTGCGTCCGGCTGTCTTCAAGTTACTCTTCACGGTCATGCCGATAATCCTCGACTGGGCATAAAGCTTCTGTACCGCCGACGTCTGACCGAAGTCGTAGATGCTGATGCCGAAGTGCAGCTTGGTTTCACGCGTCTCCTGCTCCAACTGGCTGGTCAAAAAGGCAATCAACTCAGCTCCGTCGACTTTGGCTACCTCGCCAATGACGTAACCAATCTTTTGCGTGCCACCGAGCTTGCTCAGTAAGTCAATAAAATTACCTTGTAAATCTTCAAATAAAGCCACCTCACCAGCGGAAGTAGTAGCAATTGCCCCCGTTTGTGCCGTAATTTCGGCCATTGAGAGGTCAGGATGTGAGCCGAGAATCGCGAACGTTTGCATAGTAGTTAAAATAGGTGACCAGAAGTAAGCGAGAGCGTAACGTATTTCTAACTTTTTGGCTAGTCCTAAATAGGAAAGCTCCCCAAGACCGAGGTCTAGGGGAGCTTAGTGCCTAATCGTCGAGTTCGACTAGGGCTTCACGACGTGTGGGATCTGCGCCGACCCACTCCTCAACGTTCCTTCACTTTCGCCAGCAATCTCGATGACATACTCGACTTTGTCGGCCTGCTGGTCGATGCCCTCGATGGTCACTTCGTAGCGCCCATCCGTGCTCTGCATCACCCGCCGCTGCCACTTGGGGTCACTCCCTACCCGGTAGATGAGCGTTCCCCGAGCATTGGCATCGACCGGCGTCAGTCCAGCACTGAAGCTGAGGCTGCCGTTGGCAATCTTCCCACTCACCGCTGGCGCTGTAATCCTCGCCTTCGCTGGCACCTGGACCACCGGCGTCACCACCGGCTTGACCTCGTTCTTCACGACGTCCGGCTTCGTCACTTCAGGCTTCGATGTCACCTCAGTCTTCGTCGGCACCGTCACCGACACTGGCTTGATCTCGGGTTGAACCTCGATCTTCGCCTCAGGCACCGGCTGCGCCACCTCCACTACCGGCGCGACTTCCGGCTGAACAATTTCTTGCCGCGCCGTCATCGCCCTTACTCCCAAGCCGAGGCTCAAGAGCGCGATCGCTACGCCGACGCCAGCTCCAACCTTCAACCACATCGGCCAACTGGGCAGCACCTCCTCGACACCCTCGTTCTCCGCGCCCTCCTGCACTTCTGCTGTCGGCGGCTCCACCGAAAAGGTCAACGATGGCTCGTAGGGCTGGATGTCACTCGTGTCAATCTCGACAACCAGCACGGAAGGATTCTTCTGATACTCCTCATACGCCGCATGCAATGCAGACTTCATGTCTTCGGCCGAAGGGTAGCGATCCTCCGGCCTGGCAGCGCAGGCCTTCTGGATGATGGGGATGAAAGGAGTCGGTACGCCATCCAATCTGCCTGCAGTGTTGACCTGCAAGTGGAAGGCGATCGTCTCATCATCATCCGTCAGCATGTTGAAGAGGAGCACGCCGCAGGCGAAAATATCCGCCTCTGGTCCAGCACGTTTGGCGTCAATGAACTGTTCCGGTGCTGCTGCTTTCAGCGAACCGAGCCCACTTGAAGTCCGCGTCAGCTTGCTATCAGTTGCTCGCGCGATACCGAAGTCAGCTACCAAGATGCGTTTGTCATCAGTGATGAGGATGTTCTCCCGCTTGATGTCACGGTGGATAATCCCAACTGCATGAGCCGCGCCAAGTACTTCCAGCACGGTTCGAGCAATGTTCATCGCGAAGCCGACTGGCAGCGGCCTGGTAGGCTGAGTGTCTGTACACCGTGCCTCCATGTAGCGCGCCAAGTCAAAGCCATGAATCAACTCCATGACAATGTAGTAGCGGTCGCCTTCGATGCCGCGGTCCCAAATTCGGAGCACGTTCGGGTGGTCCTCGAGCTTGGCCATAGCTCGAGCTTCCTTATCGAGTCTCGCCATCTGGTCTTTCGAGTGAACACATTCGGGGTGCAGGATCTTGATGGCTCGCTCACGTTCGAGCACGGTGTCGAAGGCTCGCCACACCGTCGCCATGCCACCACGGCCCAACAGTTGCAGCAGTATGTAGCGTCCGTTGGCCAACGGTGGGGGAATGACGATGTCTTCGTCAGAGTCATCTGGTGGGTCGGTCGCCATGAGCGCCTCCTTGGGTGAAAGGGTTGGAAAAGAACGAATCGGGGGCAAAGTGCCCGGCCGACCCCGAATGTTAGCCCAAAACGCCAGTTTTAGCAAGCTCAGGTCCCTGGCCCCAAGGTTGACGTTAATTGCTATTTCAGCTAGAGTTACGCCACTTAATTCTTGTCCAACGCCCTTAAGTGGGCTCGCCCAGTACAAAACTGGGCCAAGCACCTATGATCTACGAGATCTTGACCATCGTCCCAGCCAAGTTCGCCGACACGGAAATCGACGCCGTTTCCGAGCGAATCGCCAAGCAAATCGAAGCTGCTGGCGGTAAGATTGAGAAAACCGAGAACCTCGGCAAGCTCAAATTGGCCTACGCTATTGACCACGTTCGTTACGGCACTTACGTCCTCTTCTACATCGAAGCCGCCCAAGAAATCATGGCTAAGGTAGACCAGGTTATGCGTTTGGCCGACGAAGTGCTCCGTCACATCATCGTCGCTTTGCCAAAGGGCATCCCAGCCCACACCGCTCGTCCAACTTCTTACGTTCCACCATTGAACGCTGAAGGTCGTCGTTCCAGCGAGAAGGGTGAGGAAAAGGCCCCACGTCACGAAGCTGCTCCTGCCAAGGCTGAAGAAAAGCCACTTTCTACCAAGGCTTTGGACAAAAAGCTCGATGAAATCTTGGATAGTGATATCATGAAGAGCATCTAATAGCTCTCAGATATCATATATGGCCAACTCCTTAAACAAAGCCACGCTCATCGGTAACTTGACCCGTGATCCTGAACTCCGCAAAACCGCTGGCGGCCAGGCTGTTACTTCCTTCAGTATTGCCACAAATCGTGTCTTTACTACCGCCACTGGCGAAAAGAAGGATCAAGCCGACTACCACAACATCGTCGCCTGGGGTCGTTTGGCCGAAATCTGTGCCCAGTACCTCACCAAGGGCAAGAAAGTCTACGTCGACGGTCGCATTCAAAGTCGTGAATGGGAAGGTCAAGACGGCGTCAAGCGTTACCGCACAGAGATCGTGGCCGAAAATCTCATCATGCTCGACCGTCCAACTGGCGCCCAAGCTGGTGGTGGTTACGCCAAAAATGATAGCTCCGGCAACGTGCCAAGCATGGACGACGCTCCACTCCCTCCCGCCGAAGAAGAAATTAAATTAGAAGATATTCCTTTTTAAACAATTATGCCTAAAATGCAAGCTAGCACCAACGGTGCACGTCACTGCCCATTCTGCGTGCAGAAGGACCTCGTCATCGACTACAAGAACACGGACCTTTTGCGCCGTTTCCTTTCCTCCTTCGCCAAGATCGTCCCACGCAAGCGCTCCGGCCTTTGCTCTGGTCACCAACGCGAAGTCGGCAACGAAATCAAGCGTTCCCGTATCATGGCCATGCTTCCCTTCGTCCAAGAATAAAATCGACCAAGCAAGACGGGGCTTTCAAGCTCCGTTTTTGCATAAAGTTTGCCTATGATGTCTCGTGAAGACGCTCTTCTCCGCGCTAAACTCTGGAACGACACCTTCGCCTATCTACGCGACTTCTTTGCCAAGCGCAATTATCTCGAAGTCCAAACCCCCATCGCCGTCGCCAGTCCCGACCTGTCACCCAACCTCTTTCCAGTCGCCATCGACTTAAACGTCCTCGGCCGCGGCCCAGTCCGTGCGGCCCTCATCACCAGCCCAGAATTTTCCATGAAAAAGCTTCTCGGTTCCGGCCTCGATAAAATCTTTACCATCACGCCAGTCTTTCGCAGCGTCGAGGAGTTAGGCGGTGACCATTCCATCGAATTCACCATGCTCGAGTGGTACCAGCAACACGCCGACTACCATGCCCTCATGCAGGAAACCGAAGATCTCATCAACGGCTATCTCGGCTGGACAGACGCCTGGCCGCGCTTCAGCTACGTCAAAATGCTGGCCGAGTGGACAGGGGAGACGAGCGACGACACCTTCAATCACCACATTCTGCCGAGCCTCATGAAGCAGCATGACAAGTTCATGGTCATGGAGTTCCCGGTCGCGGAAGCCGCCTTGGCCCGCAAGACACCAGACGGTCTAGCTGCCGAACGCTTCGAGGCCTACGCTTACGGCATGGAAATGTGTAATGGCTTTACAGAATTGGTCGACGCGGCCGAACAACGCAGCCGTTTCCTCATCGAGCAAGAAGAACGTCGCGCCCTGGGCAAAGAAGTCTTTCCCATTGACGAAGACCTCCTTTCTCGGCTATCCTCCGTGGCATCACCGACCTTTGGCAATGCCTTGGGCGTCGACCGCCTGGTCATGCTCAAAGCCGGTACCCAAAGCATCGATTCTATTCACTTGTTCCCACCTTCGGAACGCTTTCGTTAAACTATGGCCTCTCCAAATGACATTCGCAAAGGTACAGTTTTAAACTATGAAAACGACCTCTGGGTCTGCGTCGGCTTCCAGCGCGTCAGCCCAGGTAAGGGCAGCTCCTTCGTTCGCACCCGCTTGAAGTCCTTAAGCTCTGGCAAGGTCGTCGAGAACAACTTCAAGGCCGCCGAAAGCGTCACCTTCGAGCAAGTTGGTTTCAAGAAGATGCAATTCATCTTCGGCGACGAATACACCCTCACCTTCATGGACGGCCACAGCTACGAGCAAGTCGCCATCGGCCGCGACGTGGTGGGCGACGACGCTCGCTACCTCAAGGAAGGCTTGGACGTCACCATCATCATGCACGGCGAGAAGGCTATCAGCATGGAGCTCCCAATCAAAATCGAATACGTCATCACCCAAACCGACACGGCCGTTAAGGGCGACACCGCCTCAGGCAACGTCCTCAAGGACGCCACTATGGACAACGGTCTCATGGTCCGCGTGCCAATCTTTGCCAAAGAAGGCGACCACATCTTGGTCTCCACAGAAACCGGTGACTACGTCGAGCGCATCGCTAAATAATTTTCCTCAAACAAAAATCCCGCTCTTCTCGAGCGGGGTTTTTGGTACGGCACGAACGAGTTTAGCTCTCGCTCATGCCAGGGAGGGGAGTCAGCGCCAGGGCGTGTGTTGTCTCGGCCTGGCTGGCGGTGTGCATTCTGGTCGAGGTGCCATGGTGGGCAGGAGTCGTGGGTCGACTGTTCGGTACCATACCTGGCCAACCAGCATCTCGAACCAAGCCGACTTTCCACCCTCCTGCCACAGCAGGTCACGTTCCTCATCTGTTACCGTTCCGCTGTTGGCGCGCAACCAGGTAACAATGTCGACATGGTTGAGCTGGATGAGAAACGCGCCGTCAGCACTCCTGTCCTCGAAGTGCCGCGGGAAGGTCTTCTGTAAATCCGCCAGCTCGTGGCCGCACCAGAATTCCCGTGGCTTTTCGGCTACAATCTCCACCTGCAGTCGTATGGTTCCTGGGTCGCAGAAGGTCCAACGATGAACTCGGCCAGACGGCGTCATCTCGTCAGCGACGAATGCGATCCGAGTTCTTTTTTTGCAGTGATGATTTACCGTGTTGACGCTCGGATGGTTGACAGCCTTCGGCCGGTCTACGAACCCTTGAGGACAATAGTCCGCACGCCTAGCACCGAACATCTGTCCGTCGTCAGTTCGTAGAGTGAAATCGTCTCCATGCTGACCAAAAGCGCGAATAGTCCCAGTTCGCACAAGTATCGAACCCATCGTTGACTCCTTAGGTTGTGGCGTCTTACCGCCGTTGAAAGAACATTGTTGACCGCGGAGTGTAGTCGTTTGCACAGCTTTTGTCAATCAACTTTTGGTCTCGCAATCCGCCTCGTGGTATCATGCCAGTAATATTTATGACCACCAAGATTTTTAAAGTTATCGTCCCCATCATCCTCGTGACGCTACCTTTTGCTATCCCTCCTTTTCATCTCTCTGCGGACATCGGCATTTTCTTAACCGTCATCGCTTTACTCTTCGCTATTCTCATTGGCTTCTTCATTTCTGGCGCCACAGCTAACTATCTGCGCATGCAAGCGCTCATTAGCAGCATGAACACTTCGCTCATCTGCCTTCACAGCAACTCCGCTATCATCAACGCTCCAGAACACGCAGCTCTCACTACCGCCATCGATTCCTACCTCATTGCTACCCTCGATTACGACTTACTCGATTTCTCTGGTCGCGCCAGTGGGGAATTCGATAACATTTTGCAGCTCGTCGACCAAACTCGTGCTCGCGACGACATCGGCAGCGCCATGATTCAGCACTTACACTACGCCAAGGCAGATCTGGTGGCCAACGACGAAGAAATCGCCATCACCGCCAAAACTATCGTCAACCCCGAACACTGGCTGATCCTCGTCATCCTCGCCAGTCTCATCGTCATCCTCTTGCTCAGCATGCGTGACAACTCTATCTCCGTGGCCGTCATTGTTGCTGCTCTCAACTTTACCATTCTCCATATTCTCATTTTACTTTACGAACTAGATGCCAACGTCTTTTTGGCTAAAAAATTAGCCTTTCAAGCTCCGCAACGCGTGTTTCTTTCCCTCGGTCTTCGTCCCTATTTCCCCGATTTCGCTACTACTCTGGCCCACGTCACTCTACCAAAGAACCAAACATATCGTGTCGGCAGTCTGCTAAAAACTGGCAAGCGCAAAATCAATTTAGTCAAAGCCGGACGTTAGTTTTATGCGCTTCGAATTATTCACCAAAGAACAAAAATTAACCACCGAGTTTTGGCAAACTCTCATTCATCGTGTCACGCAGCGTATCGACTACTTCGACCACTGGACGCTGGAAGTCGCCTTCACACCTAACCAGCTTTTATTTTACTTAGAATCCAAGAAAGATTTTTCAGGCTTTGCTAATGAACTCGTACCCTTCATTATTAAATGGGATAAGAGTTACCAAACAGAACATTATCCAGAGATGAAACGCTGTTACGTCGACTTCTCCGACAAAATCAACATCATCCGCCTCAAAGAACGGGAGCAACTTCGCAAATCCCGCACCCTCAAAGGCATTCGCTGGTCATTTTATCGTCTTCCCGTCGGCTCTTACAATACGCTCGAAATGTTCTTCGTCGACGCTGGCGGCGTACCTTATCATTGTAAACGCCGTTTCCTTAAGCCTCGCTTTACTTTCCTCGACCTCGACTTAACAACTAGCGTGCAGTACAAGCCCAAAGAAATACCACTCTACGTCCAAGTTCAAAAAACCGCGGAGATCTTGAGCGATAGCCCAGCTAATGCTTTACTCCAAGTCCCAGGTTTCCCTTACTTCCAAGAACCAAAATATCTGCCCACTGCTCGTTACGACGTGGCTCGGCACGGTTTAGTGCTCGGTCAAACCGGTACCGGTAAATCACGTTACCTAACCCATTTCATTAAACAACTCGAAGACACTGGCATAACCAAAACTCACACTGTCGTCATTCTCGACCCACACGCTGCCCTCTATACAGATTTTAACAACGACCCGACTCATACCAACGTCGACTTTGTGCATACGGCCTGTCAGCTGTTTGCCCAGTTAGGTGAACCAACTCTCGCCTCGGAACTCACTATCCTCCTCTTCAAAACTCTCATGGCAGATCAATTCAACTCCAAGGCCGAGCGCGTGCTCAAATACACACTTTTCACACTCTTCACCGGCGGCCGCATGTCGCTCGAAACCTTACGTAAGTTTCTAACCGACGTCATCACTCGTAAAGAAGTCCTCCTCGGGAGCAACGTGGCCGAAGGTATTCAAATCTTCTTCGATACTGAATTTACAGAACTGCAAACTAAGTTTTATCAGGAAAGTACGCTTCCAATTCTCACGCTGCTCGACGAGTTAGCCTTTCTCCCTATCACCAACTTCGAAACAGCCGCTTCACTCGGCGAGCTAATCGACGCTAACAATCTCGTCTTCCTCTCTCTCGACCGTACGTCTCTCGGTCAGAAGGCCACCAAGCTCATTGCCGGTCTACTCATTCAGCAAATTTTCCTCCTCGCCCAAAGCGGTAAACTCAAAAAGAAAATAATGTTCGTGATCGACGAAGTCTCCGTGGTCCAAAACGAAGCCTTAGCCGCTATTCTTTCCGAAGCTCGCAAGTTCGGACTATCACTTACTCTCACACAGCAGTACCTCCAGCAAATCGACAAGAATATTCTCCAGTCCGTCATCACGAACGTCAGCAACTATGTCATCTTCAAAATCTCCGAAGAAGACGCGGCCGATCTCGCTAACAACCTAGAATTCAGTTTCCCCGACGAGCTCTTCGACAAAGCCGCTGAACGCTCCACTTACGAGAAACACCTCAAGGTCAAAATGATGACGGAACTGCACCCGCGAGAATGTTTGGTCCGGGTCTTTGCGGATGGCAAGTTTTACCCTATGATTAAAGCACGAACTATTGATACCTAGCTTATGACCGACGAATTAGCCCTCCAAATGTGTAACCTCATTTCCAAAGACGTCTTTGGCCGTGATTTAGGTCTTTCCCTCGACACCATTCAGCAAAAATTAACGGCCGGCATTGCTTTACCGGCTCTCATGGAATGCGTCCGCACCAAAGTGCCAGTTTATATTTACGACCCGCAGCCTAACCAACAAGTCATTAGCGAAGCCGCCTTCATCGAACAAGCCCAAAAGGACGACTGGATGATGCCCAAGCGTGAGCTCAATACTATCGACGACTTCCTCGCTGCTTGGCAAGCAGCCAACTTCATGAAAGGGGATAAGGCCAACGAGTCGCAAGATGTGGCCAAATCGGATTCGGTTATTTCTTCCCAAGGCGTTTACATGAGCACGCTCATTAGCAGCTCTAAGAACATTCTCTTCTCCCACGGTAACTACTTTTCCAATTATCTCTTGGCTTGTCGCGGCAATAGTTCTTGCAACTTCGGCATCCGTATCTTCGACAGCATCTACTGCTCCTCGAGCTACGAAGTCCGCTGGTCCAACAAGGTCAGCAAGTCCATGTTCATCAACGACTCGCTCGACTTGTACGAATGCATCGCCTGTTTCGGTATTCGATCGAAGAAATACTGCATCGCCAACATTCAGTACGAAAAGGAGGAGTACATGAAGATTAAGGCCATGATCATCGACTGGATTTTTACGCAGTGGCAGTAACACCCCCCCAAATAAGAAGAACCGCACCAGCGAGGAGACCAGCCGGTCTTCTTTTTGGTACGGTTCAGACGTTGCAGCCACTAGTCTCGGCCGTCAGATGAGGTTGAGAATTTCCAGCCCCAAGGCGGCGCGCACTTCCTGACTTGGGCCGACCAGGTCGACCGCTTGCCAGAGCACCTTAATTGCCTCCTCGATGTTTGGCAGCCCGTGGCAGAGACGGATCTCGTCGTCATTGCCCTCGTCGGGCTGTTGAAAGCTACCATGGTTGGTCGGCCAGCCGACTACCAAGGTGTAGGTCTTCTGCTTGGTGCGAATGACATCGAACTGAAAACCGGGGACGCCGTGTGGCAAAGTCGTAGGCATGACTGTTCTCCTGAGGGTGAATGTTGACTGAAAAGCGTAGTCCCAATAGCCTAAAAAGTCAATATAAAAAGAGGAGACCGGCACGTCTCGGGGAGAGACGTCCGGTCAGGGGAGGGGATTCGGCGGGAGTTGGCGTTCAGTCAGAGCCTAGACGTCTGTCTCAAGGCCATGCTGGCGTTGGAAGCGGCGCCGTCGTTTTTCTCGGCGATCGCCAGGCCGGTGGGGATGTAGATGCCTCTCGCGGTGGGCGTTCATCACCCAGTGGACGTGCTCTGTCACCTCGCCGTCGGTCAGGTACAGGCCCAACACGTAGGCTGTATCGCGCTGCACGTGGTGCAACTTCTCTTGGCGTCGGCGTTTCTTTTTTGGGTTCTCATGGTACTTCTTGGGAATGTCGCGTGGGTCGAACTCAGAAGCCAGACGTTTGCTGGCTATGCGGAACTGAGCTCGTATCGCTTCGGTGTCTCCTTGTGGAGTCTTGGTGAGTGGTTGGGCAGCCATGTTGGCCTCCGAGGGTTGAGGTGTAGAACGACTGGGTCACGATCGGTGGGGCATGTGGACTCCGTGTGTTGAAAGTTTCCGTGGCTGATTAAACCACAGAATTAGCGTAAGGTCAAACGAAAATCCCCTCACTCGCTTGCGCAAGCAGGGGAATAGCGTCAGTTTCTGGTACTCTGACAACCTTTAGCTCTCGTAGTGGCTAAACGACTAAGTTTTGCGCTGCCTTGTCTAGCGCACGAACACCCAGAGCCAGTGATCGACGGCCACCAGGACAGCGGTCGGGACGATCCAGACCGGTGAGAGCAGGGCGAGGGTACGCAGGAGGTACTCATCCTGCAGGACGGTCAGCCAATACCGTTCGGTGTTGAGCTTCGCCCAGTCGACCGCCTCCGTGCTCAGATTCACCTTCAGGTAGCCCTGCGCCTGTCGCACTTCCGGTCGACCACTCTCGATCAGCTCGCTGATCTCAGTCGCCGTCAGCTGCTGCGGCGGTGGCGGGTTTACTCGTTGGAACCACGCGCGCTGTTTGATCCAGCTTGCGCCCTGCCAGATGGCTACCAGGAGGAGAGCGGTCAGGCTGTTGGCCAGTATCGGCGTCACTGGCGCGCCAGTGGGCCAGGTCAGGCTCAGGATCTGGGCGATCAGGCTGAACGGCAGCAGACAGGCTACCAGCGCCATCATCACCATGGTTTGCTCGGTGATCCCCCGGCGAGCACCACTACGAACGGAGTAACTGAAGGGAAAGAACGTAATTGTCATCGAACACCTCGGCTCCGAGCATACAATTACAGGTCGTGTTAGTCAATGAAATTAAAGAACGACGCCATGCAGACGTCGTTCACGGGTTTGCGGGCTCATCAATCACCAAGGCTGGTTGGTGCCGCGTAAAAAAGCTGTCGGTAAAGCGGAAGCCGGCCGTCCAACTCACGCGGTTCCAATACATAGTGCGGATGCCGACTCGGCCACGACCAGCCTGCAGCAGGCAGCCCCAAAAGCATATTTCGAACTCTCGCCATTGGCGGGGGAGTCGGTCCGGTTCTGCTAGGCACTGCTCCAGGGCCACATCGCCGAGCACTCTCTGCTTGGCCAGCCCATGGTACACATTGTAGCCCGCCATCCAGGCCTGTTGCTGCTCCGGCAAACAAAACAGTCTGCACCGTGCCAAATCCGTTATCTCTCGATTCGCCGCCAGTGGCAGCTGCATATCTAGTCGATACTCAAACTTTCGTCTCATGCTGCCTCCTTTGGTTGGGCCCCGGGAATATAGCTGAATAATCGAGTCCTGAACAGCCATTCGCCCCTCCTCCCAAAATTTGTTACAATAGACTCGTTATGGCGAAAAAGCACAAGAAGCGCCAAAGTGCGCATTCAGATGAACCAATGATCAGCGACGACGTGCGGGAAAGTATCGTAGCCATTGGCTTAATCGCCGTGGGTGCCATTCTCCTCTTGTCGTTCTTTGGGCTGGCCGGCAACGTCGGCAAAACAGTGGACGGCGTGTTGGCGCAGATGATCGGCCTGGCCCGCGTTATCATTCCGATTCTCTTTTTTGGCATTGGTGCCACCATCGTCTTGGGTGATCGCCGCTTCCTCACCGTCAAAAACGTCATCTGTCTCGGCCTCTTCCTGCTGACACTCGACGGACTCATGAACATGGTCTTCGCCCACGGTGTTACGGACCTCGCAACCGTTTCCAAATACGGTGGCCAACTCGGTCTCCTCGGTTCCATTAGCTTGGTCAGTGCCACTGGTTACGTCGGCGCCCTCACCATCATGGCCGCCATTTTCCTTATTTCCGTCATCATCCTGCTCAACACCTCCCTCAAGACTCTACTCTCGCCGCTGACCGGTGCCTTCCGCCTTTTCCGTGGCAAGTCAGCTGCGGAAGTGGAGGGTGAGGTCGACGAAGTTTCTTTCGACGAACGCCAGGCCGAAGAAGAGGAAGAAGAATTAATCGAACCAACCGAGGAGGAGATCGAAGCCGAAGAGAAAGCTATCAAGTCAGTCGGCAGCGACGACGAGGACGGCGTGCCATTCATGGCTCCCGCCGAACAAGTCATGACGAGCAGCCAACATCGCAAAATCGACATGCCATTCGACCTGCTCGACGACCGCAGTTCAGACGCCAAGGCCGGCGACACCGAACGTGGCAAGGACATTATCGTTAAAACTTTCGGCCAGTTTGGCATTCCAGTGGAAGTCATGGATGTTAAGGTAGGCCCAACCGTCACCCAATACGCCATCAAGCCAAGCAACGGCGTCAAACTCGCCCGCATTGTGGCTTTGCAGAACGACTTGGCCCTGGCCTTGGCCGCGCACCCAATCCGTATTGAAGCACCAATCCCTGGCAAATCTTTGGTCGGTATTGAAGTTCCCAACCAAACAATCGGCAAGGTTTGCTTGCGCGAACTCTTGGAAAGCAAAGAATTCAAAAACCGCAAAACTAGCTTCACCGTGCCAATCGGTAAGGACATCACGGGTAGCACGCAGCTCTTGGCCGTGGAAAAGACGCCCCATATGCTGGTAGCCGGTGCCACCGGCAGCGGTAAGTCCGTTTGTTTAAATACCATCATCATTTCCTTGCTCTACCAAAACGGTCCGGACGATCTGAAGATAATCATGGTGGACCCTAAGCGCGTCGAGCTTGGCGTCTACGCTGGTATTCCTCATCTTCTCGTGCCACCAATTGTTAAGGCCGACGAAGCTATCAACGCTCTCAAATGGGGCGTCCGGGAAATGGAACGTCGCCTGGATCACCTGGCCAAATTTGGTGCTCGCGACATTGACTCCTACAACGCCAAAGCTAAAGAGAAAATGCCGCGCATCGTCATTATCATCGACGAGTTGGGCGACTTAATGAGTCAAAACAAGCGCGATGTGGAAGCTGTCATTGTCCGCATCGCTCAGATGGCTCGTGCCGCCGGTATTCACCTCATACTCGCCACCCAACGCCCTTCCGTTGACGTCATTACTGGTACCATTAAGGCTAACATCCCAACCCGCCTCGCTTTCGCCGTCGCCTCAGGCGTCGACAGCAAAACCATTCTCGACATTGGTGGCGCCGAAAAATTGCTCGGTCGCGGCGACATGCTGCTCTCGAGTCCCGACATGAGTAAGCCTCGCCGTATGCAAGGCGCTTTCCTCTCGGAGAAAGAAATCGAGCGCGTGGTCAAATTCTTGAAGGACGAAAACCCACCAGACTATAACTACCAAATCACGGAAGGTGCCTCAAGTAATGGCCTGGCAATCAATGCGGAAGATCAAGACGATCTCCTCGACGAAGCTATTAATATTGTCATCGAAAGCGGCAAGGCCTCCACGAGCTATCTGCAGCGCCGCATGAAAGTCGGCTATTCTCGGGCTGCTCGCATGATCGACCTCATGCAGCAAATGGGCGTCGTCTCGGTCGGCGAAGGTGCCAAGCCACGCGACATTCTCGTTACCGAATGGCCACCAGCCGGCAAAACTCGCGCCCCTTCGCAGTTCGCTGCCGTCAATCCTGCTCTCCGCAACCCTCCCCCAGCCATGGGGGAGATGGAGGAGGCCTTTACTGACGAGGAAGAAGACGACCTCGACCTAGATGAAGACGAAGAACTACTCGCCAACCTAGACGAAGACGCCGAAGCTCGCTTTATGGGCGCTCCCGTTGTCGCTGCGGCCGAAGGTGAAGAAGACTTAACCGCCAGGGGCTAGCCTATGGTCTTCGTCATGCGTAAACTCGACCGTGTCCCCGCAACTCTCGGCGCCAAGCTGCGTGCTTTGCGCCGCGGTCAAGCAGTTTCGCTCGGCGACATTGAACGCGAGACTCATGTGCAGCGTGCCTATCTCGACGCTCTAGAACATGGCGATTACGCTGCACTACCCGAACCAATCTACACTCGCAACTTCATCCGCGCCTACGCTCGCGCCCTCAACGCCGACGAAAAATACTTTCTGGAACTCTACGACGAAGAATGCGGTTGCTCAGATTTGCTCGACCCATCTCGTTTACCTCGTCAGCGGGTGAAGCGTGGCTCCTTCTTTAATCTTCCTCGGGCGGTAACCGCAGGCTTCATGGGTCTTTTTGCCACCCTAGTCATTGGTTACTTCGGTTGGCAGTGGCACGTTATGCTACAAGCCCCAGTCGTCGTGCTCGACGCCCCAGGCGACGGCTTAGCGACCAATTCCGCCTTACTCCCAGTCACCGGTAAAATTACTTCGGGAGAAGCCACACTCACCATCAACGGCGAACCAGTCGTCGTCAACGCAGATCATTCCTTCGCTACCACGGTGGACCTGCAACGCGGCCTCAATATTATCACCTTGGAAGCCAAGCGCCGCTACTCACATTCAGCCCTTATTTACAGGCGAATTGTCTTCGAGCCAAAATCATCCACAGTTAGCTTTGCACCCTAAAGGCCAGAGTGTAGTAGAATAGAGGAGGAGAGGACATTGTAGAGTCCTCTTTTGTTTTCCAGACTGTCTTAAACCCCGCAGTGATGCTTCTCGGCGTCTACTGCCGGGGGCCCCAAACAACTCTGAGCTCCCCGCTCTTATTTCTACACAATTATTTCACTATGGCCAAAGACGCAACCGCCGCTCGCTTAGCTGCCGCTACGAGCGCCATTTCTCAGATTAAACAACGCTTCGGCGAAGGCTCTATCATGCGCCTCGGGGAAGCCAGGCACACCACAGTCGACGTCATTCCGACCGGCTGCTTGTCGCTCGACCTCGCCTTGGGCGTTGGTGGTGTGCCTCGCGGTCGTATCATCGAAATCTACGGCCCAGAATCCTCCGGTAAGACCACCCTCGCCAACCACATAGTGGCGGAAGTGCAAAAACTTGGGGGCATCGCCGCCTACATCGACGCCGAACACGCCATGGATCCAGAGTACGCTAAAAAAATTGGCGTCAACATCGACGAACTTTTCCTCTCGCAGCCAGATAACGGTGAGCAAGCCCTCGACATCGTAGAGACTCTCGTCCGTTCCTCCGCCATGGACGTGATTGTCATCGACTCCGTGGCAGCACTAACTCCGAAGGCAGAAATCGACGGCGAGATGGGCGACTCACACATGGGTCTGCAGGCTCGTCTCATGAGCCAAGCTCTCCGCAAGCTCACCGCTATCGTCGCTAAGAGTGGTTGCGTTGTGATCTTCATCAACCAGATCCGCATGAAAATTGGTGTAATGTTTGGTAACCCGGAAACCACGACTGGTGGTAACGCTTTAAAATTCTACGCCTCACTCCGAATTGAAGTTCGTCGCTCCGCGCAAATTAAGCAGGGCGAAAAAATTGTTGGTAACCGTGTCAAAGCAAAAATTGTCAAAAATAAAGTGGCACCTCCGTTCCGCACTTGTGAATTCGACATCATGTACAACGAAGGTATCTCCATCGCCGGTGATATGGTGGATCTCGGTGTCGAAATTGGCACCGTGGAAAAGCGTGGCAACAGCTATCTCTTCGGCGAAGAAAAATTAGGCGTCGGCCGTGAAGTTGCCAAGCAATATTTGCGTGACCACCCAGACACTCTGGCCAAAGTCCGCGCCGTCACCTGGGACAAAGCGCAAGAAGCTGACATCGGCACCGTCCTCAAGAAAGCCTCGAGCAAACCCGCCGACGAACCAGCCGCAGCGGAGTAACGAGCCGAGCCCCAAACGAGCCAGTCACATTAACGAGCCGACCTCCGAGGTAGACCCCGTCTTCCTCGGAGGTCAACGGTACGAGCCATCATAAAATTGCCGGTCAACCTTGAGAATCCGATTAATAGAAGGCGAAGCCTCGTGCTTCGCCTTTTGTGTCTCTTCATTCCAGAAACTTCGTGTCGCTTGGCTTCAATCCTTGTAAAAACACATCGGACCCCGCACTTCGCGAGGTCCTCGGGGGTAGTAGCCACGTGGCTAAAACCATAATAACTAAATTATACTCCTCTGATAGATTATGTCAAACAAAAAGCAGGGACTATCCCTCGCTTTTGCTATCCTCGGTTGACTTTCCCGCCAATTACATCTACCTTTCTCGGTCGACATCTCGTCGACGCTCACCTCCCACCAACCGAGCTAGCCTCGGTCAAGGAACGCAAATGGAACCCACCACCGTCATTCTCTGTTTTTCGCTTGCTGGTAACGTGGTCCTCTTCGGCCTCTGGCTGAGTGGCACCGGCGAGCACAGCAAGCTGACCGCCACACAGGCGGAGAGCAACTTTCGTGAGCAGTCGCACCTCAAGCAGCTCGAGACTCTCCGCTCCGAACGCGAGGCCGTCACACGCGACGCACGTGCCTGGCTTGCCGACGTGCCACAAAACGGCTACTCGCGAGCCGAGTACAGCAACCAACGATTCTTCGAACTTCTTCGTACGCTGTCGCAGATCATCCGGGATGATCGTGCTGAGGACGAAAAGGCCTGGCCGTTCGAAGGCTATCGCAGCTGTAAGAAGCTCGATAGCTTCTTCGGCGAGAAGTTGCCGAACAAGATCATCGGTCGACTGGTCGCTGAAGATCGTCGCCAGAACCCGGCGGCCTACAACCGCATCATGTCCACCTTCCCGCGTGATGTCGTTCAATACTTCGAGCGTCTCGAAGAGGAAGTCCCCAGGACCGCCTGACCAGTCCCTCTAGCCCGCCGTGAGTGTCCTCTCTCTACCGCGGGTCCACCCGACAGACATCCCTCACGGTGTCGTGTCGGGTGTTCTGTTATATTGCTAAATTACAATCTTCTCCCTCCTAGTCGCCGCCAACGCATGCAACCCAACATACGCCTTTTCGTACAACAAAATAGCGTACGCCTCAGCCTCAGGAATAAAAGAAAAATTCTCAGCCTCAGTCGGCATGGTCACAGTGTCGGCCATACCGCCAGTCACAAAATAAACCTCTCGCTCTACGGGTCCCCTCTGTTCTTCGTTAAGTACATTTGAAATCAACCGCATTGTTTCGCCCAGCGTCTCCTCTCTCGCCGCGTACTCATTCCCATACTCGAGCGACACCCCGGCTCTTACATTTCCTATCAACGACTTATTACCGAGCGGTTCCTCGATCACTGCCACTTCGTGTGAGCCAATCAGATTAATTATTTTACAGGTGTCCTCACTCAATTCGGTTACAATCGGTAATAACTTCACGTCAGAAGTCGTCGTGTGAATATCGAGCACTCGTTCTATGCCTGCCAATTCATCGAGTATCTCCACCGCCAATCTCTCTTCAGCCGAGCCATTAATCGACCCAGGAAACGAACGATTCAAATCTGTTTCAATAAATCTTACATTACTATTCAGAGCAGGTTCATTTGCTAAAATAATCTTCAAGCCAGGGAAATTCGCGATGTGTTCGGCTAAGTAATTAAAAACCACCAAGCCATAGCGCTCATTACCATGTTGGCAACAAACCACAGCGAGGGTAGGGGAGGTGGAGGTATTTTGTAAGACTTTCATAATAGAGATGAAGGGTGAGAGGCGGAGTCGCCACCTCTCACTGAGAAGTACACCGATCAATAACCCCAGAAGATGACACCCTTAAAAAGATCATCCGGCGGTGGATTAGTAATAGGCGCCTGGTTGTCGAGTAGGAGTAGTAGAACGATAAACAGGGTGAAAGCTAGCAGTGCCAAGATAATTGTTGGAGTGTTGCTAGGCTTCGGAGACGACAATTTTGTCATTTATTTACCACCTGGGAGGGGGTCTTTGATGCTCACGGGCCAGTGAATAGTATGACTCACTAAGACTGTCATTTTCCTTTTTTAGTTTTGCGACAGTATTTCGCAGTCTGGTGACTTGTTTAGCATCCTGCAACAAGGTTTCGAACACAGTTCTCTGCACCCAGACCCATTCAGGTTGTTGGCTTGGCATGCTGTTATCGGATTGGAGATTCTGAGTACTAGGCTTAGAGGATTTTTTGGGCATGATAACTCCTGAAGTAAGAAATGCAGTGAGTAATTATTTATTGTGCAGAAGTTGAGCAAAGGCACCTTTGGGGTCAAGCAGCTCTCGTGAGCCGCGGGTTATTTTAGACGGGGAAACACCGAGCGCATCGGCTATGTCTCTTTGGGACTGGCCCTCAGCAATCATATTAACGATTCGCCACCGCAGCGCCACATCACGGTACTCACTCGGCGTCAGCAGATCATTCAAAAAACCACGTAATAAAATTTTATCTGGCGCGATCTGCTGCAACGTCTTAATCACGTCGTCCATCATGCGTTCAATCTGTGGTGTCGACAATTTTAAATTATTCATATAGTTAAAAGTGATACTGTGTAACTGTGCATAGTATCAGAATAGCAAAGTATAAAATACTCGTCAAGCGGTTGCTGCGGTTGACGTTTTGGTCAAAATCAACTATGTTCCTCAGTCGACATTCAGTCGACACCAACCCCCGGAGTCTCTCATGGAAAAGTCCCGCGACCCTTTCGCTCCTACGTTTCGCAGCAATCCCGTCGACTACCTGCTCGACCACCCCAGCCTCGTACTCACCGTTCTCGCCGTCGGCTTGACCAGCCTCTTCGCTGGCTACAAGATCTACGGCAATCACGAGCGCACCGTGGCCCAGGCCGAGTTTGACCACCAGGCCCAGGTCGACGCCGTCGCGGCGCAGCACATGCGGGATCTGGCGAACACCTTCGCCATCCAGCCGTTGCCACCCACGCCCAAGCTCGGCGTCGCGCCAGTCCTCCCTCCTTTGCCAGCGGAACAACACGATCGGATGCGCTACCTTGTGCAGCAGAACCCGATCGCGGAGATCCACGACGAGATGAACGCACTCGTCGAGCAAGGCGACCTACTGGTGAACATGCAGACGCAAGCAGGCCTCTCTGGCGCCTTCGTCTACGAGCCGGTTCAGTTCATCGCCTACACCTCGAAGCCGCTTCCGCCAGGCACTACCGCTTGGCCCGTCTACAGCATGAATCCCAGCGAACTGAGCAGCATGACTCAGGCGGATGTCTTGCGCGAAATGGTCATCGTCTACCACGAGTTCCAGCACTTCAAGCAGTGGCGTGCGGCCGACCTGGCCAAGCGCAACTACTGGTTGCCCAAGTTGGTCGGCAGCGCCATCAGCCAGGATCAGTGCAGCAACGTCTGGCAGGGTGAGCTCGAAGCCTACAGCCGCGAGTGCGTCGTCGCTCTCTCCTGGGGCGTCACCGACTCGACCGGCGATCTCTGCCTGCGTTCGGAGGACGAGGTCGACTTCAAACGCACGCTGTTCATCATGCTTGGCAGTGGCACCTCTGGCCAGAACATGCCCGAGTGCCTCGCCACCTGGGCCCAGCTGGCCGGCCACCCTCACCCCGAGGCCTACCAGTAGGCACCTGAGCCGACATCCGAGGCAGACCCAGTCTTCCTCGGATGTCACTAACCTTCTCACCCGACAGACGCCCGTCATGGCCGTCGTGTCGGGTGTTCTGTTTTTAGTTTAAACCACATTCCCAAGTTGACTTTTTAGCCAAAGTCAGCTATCTTCCTCGGTCGACATCTCGTCGGCTACACCCCACCCAACCCCGGAAACACCGTGTACATCAGGTCCATCAACGCCCCCACAGCTATCACTTGCGTACTCATCAGCGTCTTCGGCTACTTGGCACTGCACCAGCCGTCCGAGCCGGTCAACGTCTTCGTTCCAACTGAGCAGCCGACGTCTCAAGAGAATGTGGCACCGGCGGCCATCCCCGTCGCTCACGACTTCACCATTGAAGAAGTCCGCGCCCGCAAGTTGGCTGTCACCACCGGGATGCGTAAAGTCATCGCTCAAGCCAAATCCTGGCCTGCGGCGGATCAGCAGTTCATCAACATCGCACAGAGTGAACTCGATCTATTCGAGCAGCACTTCGCCGCATTGTCCATGGAGGCAGTTCCCGAGGGCCTCAAGGTGAAGGTGGTCGACATCTGTCCCGTCGGGCAGTCATCCTGCTTCTACTTCACCGTGGCGGAGTTTAGCCAGGGCATCACGGTCGCCTCGTACAACCCCGGACAGCGCATCATGTACACCTCGCCCCACATCGCGGCGGACGATGCTTACCTGCCATTCCTCGTCTTTCACAATCTGGTATACGTCACGTCCGCCATCAACGGTGAGCCGATCGTGGGTGATCCACTGCATCCGGCGCCAGACACGGCTGTGCCAGTTGAGAGCAACGCCTACCATTTCGAGAGCGCCCTGGTCGACACCTACACCCACGGTGAGTACCTCAAGCTCATCATCGCCGCGGTCGACATGGTCAAGCATCGGCAGCTCAATTTCGTCAATGTCCTGCCCGGCAAGTACCCGGTAACCTACGTCGATCTGCCCGACGACTTCAAGGACCTCCTCGGTCTCACCTCCACCGTCGACGAGCAGGCTTTCACCGCGACGGC
Source organism: uncultured Gammaproteobacteria bacterium (assembly GCA_964355955.1). Lineage (GTDB taxonomy): Bacteria > Patescibacteriota > Patescibacteriia > UBA9934 > UBA9934 > UBA11707. The sequence goes on along the minus strand of CAYHFQ010000001.1, from coordinate 27,467 downwards.
CATGCTCGACATCAACCGCGAGCTCATCACTCGCACGGCAACCGACGTGGTCAGCGGGAACCAGCAGCAAGAGTGGCTCTACGCCAACTTCATCAACGGCCTCCACGCCACCGAAGTTCAGGCCATGATCCGTGAGAAGCAGCAGCCACTCAGCCGCTAGTGCCGATCCGACATTCGAGGCAGACCCAGTCTTCCTCGGATGTCACTAACCTTCTCATCCGACAGACGCCCGTCATGGCCGTCGTGTCGGGTGTTCTGTTTTATGGCCAAACAAGGCCAAATAATTGACAAAGTAGCCGTTTTCGGCTAGTCTACTCCTTCCGGTCGCATCACCGGAAGTCAACCCAAACACTCTGGAGGTTACGATGCGTTTCTCTGCTCTCATCACTGCTCTCGCCCTCGCCGCTTGCGCGGGCTCCGAAACCAAGTCGACCAGCGTCACCAAGCCGAAGGTCAAGATCGCCGCGACCCAGGAGCCCACGGCCACCGCCCTCTTCGCCGCCAAGGGCGAGGACATGGCTCCGCGGATCATGTACCACGACGACCTCTACACCCGGCCCGAACTGCCGCCCGTGGACGCCGACATCCTGGCCCAACTCGACATCAAGATCGTCAACGAGACGGACGTGCCGGACCAGGACATCCGGGCCTCGGCCGACGCCAGCTACCGACAGCTCGGCATCGCCAACCAGGAGTTGCGCGGCTGGACCCTGTCCGTCCGCCCGACGCCCGACGGCCAGATGCCTTCCACGGACTTCAACGTCAAGGGGAGGATCATCATCCTCTGCATGGACACCTCGTTCCTGCCGTTCGCCGGTCCGCACGAGCTGACGCACGCCCTGATCGGCCCCACGGTTCGCACCAACCTTCCGGTCAGCATGAACGAGTTCATGGCTACCGCGGCCGAGCTCTACATGCCGCCCGGGGCCGAGGCACCGTTCACCTACGAGATCCTGAACCGGCCGATTCTCAGCACGGGCTTGAACCCGAACGGGGACACGGACACCATGAACGCTGGGGGTGCACCGCTCGACGGCTTGCGCTACGAGCTCTTGCGGGCAGTCGGGCGCAAGCTCGGGCCTCTGGGCTACCACACGTTGGCCGCCCAGATCTACCAGGCCACCCTCAAGGCGGACAAGCTCGTCACCGTCGACGACCTGCAGCCGCTCTTCGCTGCTGCCGGGGTCGGGGATTGCGTGCTCTTCAGCCACAACACGGAGCCTGGCGTTTACGTCGACGTCCTGATCGGCACCAACCATGCGCCGATGGTGGTGACCAAGTACATCGACGGTCAGGGGCAGGAGTCGGTGCCAGATGCACCGGTCAACCTCACCTGGAAGCGTGGTGGACTGGCCATTCGGCAGTTCCAGGGTGGTCAGGGTCCCATCGTCACCGACGACGCCTCCATCATGTTCAACAACACGATGGACGAGTACGTGGTCACGGTCGGCGGCTTGACCTACGACTACCAGATCGGCCACAAGTCGACCTCCTCCACCACGCCCGAGCCCACCACTCCGTAGCCGAGCCGACATCCGAGGTAGACCCAGTCTTCCTCGGATGTCACTAACCCTCCCACCCGACAGACGCCCGTCATGGCCGTCGTGTCGGGTGTTCTGTTTTAATGTTATACTTGAGCAAAATATTTTATGCCTAGCTCTGTTAAACTAACAGTACCAACTCACAAAATACCAACCGCAGTTAAAGTCGGTAGTGGCTGTTGTCTGTTAGTTGTAATCGGACTCATCGCGCTTGTCGTTGGCTTCACTGCCATGATTACAGAGCATTACTCCTACGACAAACAAGTAGACGAAGTAAACTGGCAAGTCTATACAGATAAAACGCTGCAGCTGGAACTTAAGTACCCATCAGGTATTCACGTCTGGGATCTGCCATATGACGGCATCCAGATTAGCCCTCAAGGCGTCGTTAATGACTTCGTTACAACTAATAATTACAATCAAACCACTTTTAATTACGACGACCAGACTCAGTCGGGGCCGGCTTTAAATGTTACTTGGTCAAAATTCGGTTTACCAAGTAGTGCCACGAATAAAAGCCAGGTCACCATTGGAGGTCTACCAGCTACTCGCTACACTGCCTACGAAGAAGGGGACTTATATCGACGCCCACTCGTCGGTTATCTTTTCTCTGATTACAAAGGTCAAAGTCTCCGAGTTGAGTTCTTTGGTGACCAAAAAATGAATGCTCTTGAACAACACGTAATCGACTCGCTAACTTTCTTTTAATTCACTTTTTGGGTCTTGCTTTGAGCTAAAAAATAGTTTATAATCTGGCCAACTCCTCGCCTTACATTGCGGGGTAAACCGTGATCTCGTCATACTACTGTCTGAACACCTGGGCGACGTCTGTCGCTAGGAATCTCTCTCTCCTTGTTCTCGCGCAATAGCTTGACCTCTCGTATCGCTGTGTTTACCTTGCATTGCCAGTTGGGGAGTTTTCTGTTACCTTTCCCCCTCGATTTCGCCTCATTCCGAGGCTCTCGAGTCCACCCGGAGTCATTCATGCCCATCCCAGACCGTCCCGTCATCGGCTTCTCCTCCCTCGAAGACGAGCCCAAGATCGGCCTCACCTTCGACGTTGGGCTCGAGCTCAAACCTGCAGTTGAGCATCCGTTGCTGCAGGTTGACCTGGCCCTGTCGAACGCGGCGGAATTCGCCTTGTACCTCTGCCTGTACCACGAGAACGGCAGCGATCAGCAGCTGTTACCCTTTGATAGGCTGCTGCCGAGTGACGTCCTGTTCAAGCTCTGCAGCTTCGATCTTCGGCGGTTTGGCAACAACCAAGACGGGCCGTTGAGCATCCTCGACGATGCTCTCAACGCCGCGCTGAACCGCTTCGGACAGCTCCGCTTCCGTCGCACCTCAGGCGGTCGGCAGCCGTTGGAAGTCAGGCTCGAGATTGGCCTGCACTACGCGTTCGTTGACTTCAGACATCCGAGCGCTGCTGGCTTCAAGCTGGACCAGTACTTCATCCGGAGCTAGCCACATCTTCTCCCTCCCCCTTGATCGGGCGCCTCACCGCGCCCGATCCTGTCGTTTATGAGCCTGAGTCTTGTAGGAGCGAGCGACTGGTAGAGTGGTCCTCTGACGACGCCAGCCTCGGCCCTGTGCCGGCCCCCGAGTTCGACGAGGTGAGCCAGCCGGTACGGTTGACGAGGCGCAGCTAGGAAGAGGACCACTCTAACAGTCGCGAACGACGTTTGACGATAACTCCAGAAACTGCTATAATCGCGACCAATCGGCTCAACCTTTTTGCGCCGCCTCTGTTCAAGCCCCATTTGCAAGTGGGTTGCCTAACGGAATTGCTCAATTATTAGCCTCGTTTCTGGTGTTTTCTTCCCACCACTTGGTGACTGCTCACAACGTCGCAAGCGTTGCCGCGGCCGCCGGTCACAACGAGATTGTTACTTAGTCCACCGCCCGGGTCGCACCCAGGCGATTTTCGCGTTCACCCCGGTAATCTACCCACTTTATGGCCAAAGCAAAGGTGACAGTTCAAGCCCCGGTAACCCCTCAAGTCGTCCAAAAGGGTGCCAAAAGTGAGCCCCGCAAGTACTTTACGCCGCTCCGTGATGCCATGGATCTGCCAAACTTGATTGAGATGCAAATGGCTTCTTATGCCTGGTTCTTAAAGACCGGTATTCGCGAGCTTTTTGGCGAAATTTCCCCAATTAAGGACTTTATTGGCCGCGATCTTGAATTGACCCTCGGCGACTACTACTTGGACGAAGCCAAGTTCGACGAAGTCACCTCCAAGGTTAAAAACGTCACCTACGAAGCCCCTTTGCGTGTCAAAGCCCGCCTTAAGAACTTGCGCACGGAAGAAGTCAAAGAGCAGGAGATTTATCTCGGCGACCTGCCAGTCATGACTCCCCGTGGTACCTACATCATCAACGGCGTTGAGCGCGTCATTGTTTCTCAGTTGGTCCGTTCCGCCGGTGCTTTCTTTACCGCCGAAGTCTTGCGTGGCCGCCGCTATTACGGTGCCAAAATCATCCCTAACCGTGGTGCCTGGTTGGAATTCGAAACCGACGCCAAGAACGTCATCTGGGTCAAAATCGACCGTAAGCGTAAGGTGGCTATTACCGCCTTGTTGCGCGCTTTTGGTTGCAGCAGCAACGAAGAAATCATCCCACTTTTTAGTGACATCGACACCCACCCAACCAACCGCTACATCGAAGCAACTCTCGCCAAGGACATTTCGACCAACGAAGACGAAGGTTTGCGTGAAGTTTACAAGCGTATTCGCCCAGGTGATTTGGCCACCGTCGACAACGCTCGTCAGCTCATCCACGCCATGTTCTTCAACTTCGACCGTTACGACATGGGCGCCGTCGGTCGCTACAAGTTCAACCTCCGCTTTGGTTTTAACACGGAACCAGCCGTTGTCACTCCAGAAGAAAAGCGCATTTTGACCAAGGATGACTTGGTTGCCATCGTCCGCGAAATCATCCGCCTCAACATCACCCAAGACGAACCAGATGACGTCGACCACTTGGGTAACCGCCGTATCCGTTCGGTTGGTGAACTTATCCAACAGCGTTTCCGCGTCGGTCTTGCTCGTATGGAGCGCATTGTTCGCGACCGTATGTCGACCCAAGACATCGAGTCGTTGACCCCAGCCAAGCTTATCAACGCCCGCCCTGTCATTGGTGCGACCCGCGAATTCTTCATGTCTTCGCAGCTTTCCCAGTTCATGGACCAGACCAACCCTCTTGCGGAGTTGGAGCACAAGCGCCGTTTGAGCGCCATGGGTCCTGGTGGTTTGTCCCGCGAACGCGCCGGCTTCGAAGTCCGCGACGTACACCAAACTCACTACGGTCGTATTTGTCCTATCGCCACCCCAGAAGGACCGAACATCGGTTTGGTCGGTCACTTGGCCAGCTACGCCAAAGTCAACGACTACGGTTTTATTGAAACACCTTATCGTCTTGTCGAAAACATCAAGGGTCGTGTCAAAGTCACCAACAACATCGTTTACGTTTCCGCCTTCACTGAAGAAAAGGCTGTTACCTGTCCTGCCACCGTCCCCATGGATGCTGATGGTTTCATCACTGTCGAATACGTCGAAGCTCGTAAGTTCGGTGAGCCACGTTTGGTGCCAGTAACTGACATCACTTACGTCGACGTTTCCACCACCCAAATCGTCTCAATCGGTACCGCTTTGGTGCCATTCCTTGAGCACGACGACGCTACTCGCGCCCTCATGGGTACCAACATGATGCGTCAGGCTGTGCCGACCATTCGTCCAGCCGCACCTATTATTGGTACCGGTATGGAACGCCGCGCCGCCATTGACTCCGGTCACGTTATTGTCGCTTCCGAAAACGGTACCGTCACCAAGTCCGACGGTGGCCAGATTGTGGTTAACTACGAAGAGAAGGGCGAGGTCACCTACAAGTTGACCAAGTTCATGCGTAGCAACAACTCGACCGCTATCAACCAGCGCCCAATCGTCTTGCCGGGCGAAGTCGTCAAAAAGGGCGACGTCTTGGCCGACGGTCCATCAGTCGACAAAGGCGAACTCGCCCTCGGTCAAAACATGATGGTCGCTTTCATGAGCTGGGACGGTTACAACTACGACGACGCTGTCATTATTTCCGAGCGCGTCGTGCAGGACGACCGTTTCACCACCATCCACTTGGAGCACCTCACGATGGAAGTTCGTGACACCAAGCTTGGTCCAGAAATCGTCACCTCTGACATTCCAAACGTTTCCGAAGAAAAATTAAAGAACCTCGACGCCGAAGGTATCATCCGCGTTGGTGCGGAAGTTAAGTCCGGCGACATCTTGGTGGGAAAGATCACACCAAAGGGCGAAACCGAACTTTCTGCTGAAGAAAAGTTGCTCCGCGCCATCTTCGGTGAGAAGGCTCGCGAAGTTCGCGACAGCTCGCTTTACTTGGAGCACGGTCGCAAGGGTAAGGTTGTGGACATCAAAATCTTCACCCGCGAAGACGGCGACAACCTCCCACCAGGCGTCATGAAGTCCATTCAGGTAACCGTCGCCGATTTGCGTAAGTTGCAGGCTGGTGACAAGGTCGCTGGTCGTCACGGTAACAAGGGTGTGGTCAGTAAGGTTGTGCCAGTAGCTGATTTGCCTTTCATGGAAAACGGTCGCGCCGTGGACGTCATTTTGACTCCACTCGGTGTTGTTAGCCGTATGAACTTGGGTCAGATTTTGGAAGTCCACCTTGGTTTGGCTGCTGTTCACTTGGGCTACAAAGTCGCTACCCCAGTTCTTTCTGGCGTGAAGCAGTCGGACATCCGCGCTGAGCTCGTCAAGGCAGGCTTCGACGAAACCGGACAGGTCAAGTTGATCGACGGTCGTACCGGTGAAGCTTTCCACCACAACGTCACCGTCGGTATCATGTACATGCTGAAGTTGAACCACATGGTTGAAGACAAAATGCACCAGCGTTCCATCGGTCCTTACTCCCTCATCACGCAGCAGCCGCTCGGTGGTAAGGCTCAGTTCGGTGGTCAGCGCTTCGGTGAAATGGAAGTCTGGGCGCTCGAAGCTTACGGCGCCGCTCACATGCTCCAAGAAATTCTCACCATCAAGTCCGACGACGTTCCTGGTCGTGCCAAAGCTTACGAAAGCATCATCAAGGGCGAAACCATCACCAAGGTCAACATTCCAGAGTCGTTCAACGTGTTGGTCCGCGAGCTCAAGGGCTTGTGTCTCGACGTCGAGCTCCTCAAAAATAATAAAAAGGTCGACTTCGCTGAAGACGCCCGTGAGACTCAAGCCTAAGCCTCGTCTATGTCAATGCAATTTGATACCCTCAAATCCACCGACTTCGACGCCATTCGCTTGCGCTTGGCCTCACCAGAAGTCATGCGCGAATGGTCCTACGGCGAAGTCAGCAAGCCAGAAACCATCAACTATCGCACCCAAAAGCCAGAAAAGCAGGGCCTTTTCGCGGAAGAAATTTTTGGCCCGTCCAAAGACTGGGAGTGTTACTGCGGTAAGTATAAGAAGATCCGTTATAAGGGCATCGTTTGTGACAAGTGTGGCGTGGAAGTCACCCAAGCTTCGGTTCGCCGTGAGCGCATGGGTCACATCGAACTGGCCGCTCCAGTCACTCACATTTGGTACCTCCGCGGCGTGCCAAGCAAGGTCGGTACTTTGCTCGACATGAGCGTGCAGCAGCTCGAAAAGGTCGTGTACTTTGCTAGCTTCATCGTGACCGACGTCAACGAAGAAGCCCGCGAGCAGACCATCGAGCAGGTTAAAGAAGAATACAAAGCCAAGCGCAAGATGATCGAAGGCGAGAAGAAGCGCGACCTCGGCCGTTTGGAAGAAAAGTTGGCCGCTGATCCCAAGTCTCTCGCCGTGGAAGTCAGCCGTTTGGATGAAATCGCCGACGCTAAACTTTTGGAGCTTGAGTCAGATTTTGAGCAGGTGGACAAAGACTTGAAGGAAATTAAGCCTTTCAAAGTCATCAGCGAAGCCACCTACCACGACTGGTCCATGCGTTATGGCCACATTTTTGACGCCGGCATTGGTGCCGAAGCGCTCTTAAAGATGCTCAACCGCATCAACGTGCCAGAATCCATTATTACTCTCACCAAAGAACTCGCCGAAACTTCTTCCAAAGCCAAGGCCGACCGCTACATGCGTCGCCTCAAGTTGCTCCACAGCTTGGAGAAGAACACCATTTCCCCAGGTTGGATGATTTTGCGCGTTATCCCAGTTATTCCACCAGACTTGCGTCCAATGGTCCCACTTGATGGTGGCCGTTTCGCTACCTCTGACTTGAACGACTTGTACCGCCGCGTCATCAACCGCAACAACCGTTTGCGTCGTTTGCACAGCTTGAACGCCCCAGAAGTTATCAGCCGCAACGAAAAGCGCATGCTCCAGGAAGCCGTCGACGCTTTGATCGACAACAGCGCCCGCCAGAGCAAGACCGTTATTGCCGCCACCGGTAAGAAGCGCCAGCTCAAGTCCTTGGCCGACATCTTGAAAGGCAAGCAGGGTCGTTTCCGTCAGAATTTGCTCGGTAAGCGTATCGACTACTCCGGTCGTTCCGTTATTATCGTCGGTCCTCATCTTAAGTTGAACCAGTGCGGTATCCCTAAAAAGATGGCCCTCGAACTCTTCCGTCCGTTCGTTATCAGCAAGTTGATTAGCCGCGAACACGTCCACAACATTCGCTCTGCTAACCGCTTCATTGAAGCCGATCGTCCAGAAGTTTGGGACATTTTGGAAGAAGTTACCAAGAAGAGCTACGTGTTGCTTAACCGCGCACCAACGCTCCACCGTTTGGGTATTCAGGCTTTCCAACCACAACTTATCGAAGGTAAGGCTGTCCAGATCCACCCTCTCGTTTGTGACGCTTACAACGCTGACTTCGACGGTGACCAAATGGCCGTCCACGTTCCGTTGACGGAGGAGGCACAGCGCGAAGCCGCGGAACTCATGCTTTCCACCCGCAACTTGCTTAAGCCATCCTTTGGTGGTCCAGTTGCTAACCCAGGTAAGGACATCGCTTGGGCCTGTTACTACATGACCATGACGCTCGACCAGCCAGATGAAAAGATCATCCGCGCTTACGCCGACGAAATGGAAGCCATTTACGCCTACGAAATCGGCCACATCTTGCTCCAAACCTGGATCCGTTGCCGCGTGAAGGGTGTTCTCATGACCACCACCGTTGGCCGTATCATCGTCAACCAGAAGTTCCCAGACCGTATTGGTTACCAGAACGAACAGATGGGTAAGAAATCCCTGGCCAACATCGTGCGCGACGTTTTGGAGTACTACGGCAGCGAATTCACCGCCGTCTTGCTCGACGACTTGAAGGAACTCGGTTTCAAGTACGCCACTTTGTCTGGTTACTCGTGGGGTATGAAGGCACTTCCAGATATTCCAGCAAAACCAGCTTTGGTTGCGGAAGGTGACAAGCGCGTCCGCGAGATCGAAGACTTCTACGGCCAAGGTTTGTTGACCGCCAGTGAGCGTCACGCCCAGATTGTGAAGGTTTGGACGGAAATCAAGGACCGCGTCGCCGAAAGCGCTAAGGGTCTCTTGCCGCTCGACTCCTCACCATCAACCATGATCGAATCCGGCGCCCGTGGTAGCTGGACCCAGATGACCCAGATGATCGGTATGATCGGTATGAAAGCCTCGCCAAGCGGTGAGATTATCGAGTTGCCGGTGAAGTCCTCTTTCAAAGAAGGTGTTTCCGTGCTGGAATTCTTTATCTCGAGCCACGGTACACGTAAGGGTCTAACCGACACCGCGCTTCGTACTGCGAACGCTGGTTACCTTACCCGCCGTTTGGTCGATGTGGCCCAAGACGTGGTGGTTCGCGAAGTCGACTGTGGTGATGGCCAAGGCGTGGTCTTGACTCACACCGAATCTGAAGAAATCGGTGAGCCATTACTTATCCGTATTCTCGGTCGTGTCGCCCTTTCACCAATCCTCATCCCGGGTACGGCCACAGAACTCGTCGCTGCCGGCGTTCTCATTACCGAAGAACACATCCGTACGCTTAAGAAGAGCGAAAAGGCTAACGGCCCATTGCCAGAAGCCCACGTTCGTTCCGTTATGACTTGCCGCATCCGTCGCGGTGTCTGTCAGAAGTGTTACGGCTACGACCTCTCCTACAACAAACTCTCTAAGCTCGGTGCTGCCGTCGGTATCATCGCTGCTCAGTCAATTGGTGAGCCTGGTACTCAGCTTACTATGCGTACTTTCCACACTGGTGGTGTCGCAGGTAAAGACATTACTCAAGGTTTGCCGCGTGTTGAAGAGTTATTCGAAGCTCGTATCCCTAAGCGCAAGGCCATCATGACCGAAGTCGCTGGTATCGTGGAAATCGAAAAGTCCGAACGTTCCCTCACCCAGTCTGGTACCGGCAAGCAAATGCTCGACGTTACTCCAGGCCAGCGTGTCATCAAGATCCAATTCTCCGGCTTCGAAGAGAAAGTCTTCCTCCTCGGTCGTGGTCCTAAGTTCGCCGTCGCCGATGGCGCTCACGTCAAGAAGGGCGAAATCATGGCTACTAAGTCCGACGGTCAGGTCGTTAAGGCCGACATCGCTGGTACCGTTAAGCTCGCTAAAACTTCACTTTCCATCACCCACGAAGCCACCAAGGTCCGCGAATATCTCATTCCACTTGGCTACACTCTCTTCGTGAAGGATGGCGACGAGGTCAAGGCTGGTGACGTGCTCACCGACGGTCACTTGGACTTGCAAGCCCTCTTCAAGTTCCAGGGCAAGGACGCTGTGCAGAAGTATTTGTCCAAGGAAATCCAGTTCATCTACTCCTCCCAGGGTCAGAAGCTCAACAACAAGCACATCGAAATCATCGTCAAACAAATGTTCAGCCGCGTCCGCGTGCTCGACCCAGGTGACACAGATTTGTTGCCAGGCGAGATTGTGGAAAAGTCTTCTCTCTACGACGAGCAGGAAAAGGCAGAAATCGCTGGCGGCAAGTTAGCCCAGTTCGAAGAGTTGTTCCTCGGTATTACCAAGGTCTCCCTCTCCACCGAATCGTGGTTGTCTAGCGCTTCCTTCCAAGAAACCGCCAAGGTGCTCATCAACGCTTCCATGACCGGTAAGGTTGACCACTTGGCAGGCCTCAAGGAGAACGTCATCATCGGTCGCCTCATCCCAGCCGGTACCGGCTTCGGTGACAACGCCGTGGACTTCGTGGAAGAGACCCGCCGCCTCAACAAGCGCGACGTCCCAGTCATCGACGAATTACCCCTCGTCACCCAGGACGACGCCGTAATCGCCGCTGAACTCGCCGTAGACGGCCCGAAAGCCGGCACCATGGTCGCCGACGACACCACGCCAGTTGCGGATAAGGAGTAAAAATTGAATAACCGAAGCACAAACGAGCCTGTAATGGGCTCGTTTGTGTTTTATGGCCACCTTGTTTGGAACGTGATATTCTCAGTATCGATTACTAACTCCTCAAAATACAATGGTATGTCCGATTCAAATACAGCTGATAACATAGCCGGTATCGGATATTTGCTAGTAATTGCTGTTGTTGCTTGGATTATCGCAAGCATTTTTGGATTCAATTACCATAGTACAAGTGAAGGAACGACTGACTATAGTGATTGTAGAGAAGTGATCCAACTTGACGCAGATAGTTGGCACACCTATTTCGGAACTTTTATTGGCCAAACCATTAAGACGAATAGTGGCAGAACAATGGGAGGAGAGTTTGTGAATATCAAAAATGACAGCAGCCTATTCGGGAATAGTCATACCTGTGCCAGGGCTTATATTTATCAGAAAAAACAGGATGATGTCTGTTCTGAATCCAATCCATATTTAGGATATGATGATTTATGCTATACAACCTCACAAATATATAGATAAATGATACTAACCTCACAGTGGTGTTGATGTAAATACAAATAATTTTAACTAATTAAGGATATATTTATGGCCGATAATAAGTCACAACAAAAAGACAACAATAATATCTCGATTTCCGATGCCCTAATATGGCAAGATAACTTGAAAAAGGAAATTGATTTTGATAAGCTAGACAGCGAATTAACTCCTGAAGAAGTGGTAAAGAAAGCAGTATATTTTGCAATGGATAAAGAGTTAGAGAAAAGTGTCGGATCAGAAATGAAGAAGGATATTGATGATAAAAGATCAAAAATGGAAGCTCTTTCTAAATTTGAAGATAACCTAACTAAATTAATCCAAATAGGAAAAGAAATAGAAAAGAATTTTATTTTGCAAGGCGCGTATTTAATCGTCCATTTCGATAAAAGCGAAGAAAATCATTTCAAAGTCGTCGTTGACGGAATGACTACAGATGTCGTGAATGCGAAAAAATCAATGTCAAATACTGAACGAGTGCAATTTGCGCAGAAAATTTTAGAAATCATAAAAGTGTATAGAGGGAAGGTATTAAGCGAGTTACAAGGAAAACACGAGATTATTTCGGCATTAATAACATCACTTGAGAAAATTTTGAGTCAAGCCGAGTTTGATTTAATCGGTGATGAGGTCGGGGATAAGAAAAATGCAGATTCAATGAAGGCACAATTTTCAGAATGGCTCGCTCTCTCAAAAGAACTTATCAAAAATCGAAAGAAAGCTACTGAAGCTGTCGAGGAAGATTTAGAAATTGAGGAAATTCTTCCTAAATTTGTTATTCAAAATAATGGTGATATTACACAAAACATCTCGGCTGTGGAACTTAAAACAAGAGGAGATAGAATGATTAGATTAGTTAGTCAAGCCGATGCGGCCGAAAAAGAAATTGAAGGAAAAAAATCCAAAATTTCAGAGGACTTATTCGGCAAAGCAGAAACCTACATGGAATTGCCAAAAGAGCATGAAACTAAGGAAAAGTCGGTGTCGAGCAGCAGAATGGGTACAAAGACAAAATGGTTGATAGTGATTGCTCTAAGTGTTATTGCTCTCTATTGGGGTATTTGGACTGCTATCGGAGTATTCATTCTTGGCGTAATCATAATTAGCTTACTTTCTAAGTAACGTATGACTTACCCGAAACCACCGAATATATCTAAACGCTCAATCGACAGGGCTGGCGATATTTTAATTAATGAAATGGAAGATAGAACTAAGCTAAACGAAGCACGCATAATTTTAAATCAATGGAGAGCATGTCATGCTTATCCGATGAACACTTTTAACTCTACGTTACGTTCAAAGGTAAGAAATGGTGAATTTGGAAAAGATGTTATTATTGCGCAAAGACTAAAACGGGCCTCTACCATAATTCGGAAATTGAGTGAAGGTAGAGATTATGATATTCATTTACTCAACATGCAAGATATAGTAGGAGTACGAGCAGTATTACCCACTATGGAGGATGTCAGAAATCTAGAAATAAACTATCGATCTAATAAAAAACTCCAACATATACTACATGATCGTTCAAAAAACTATATTCAAGAGCCGAAGTCTAAAGATGGGTATAGAAGCGTACATTTAAGTTATAAATATAAAAATAAATTACATAAAGATTGGGACGGGTTATATGTTGAGTTTCAAATAAGAACAAAACTACAAAATAGTTGGGCAACGGCTGTAGAAACAATGCATGCTTTTTTAGGTAAAGCTATTAAAACTCGACAAGGTCAACAGAGCGACGAAAAATGGACTGAATTTTTTAGACTTGTTTCGTCCGCTTTTGCGATTATTGAGGGCACACCTATAGTTGAAGCTCATAAAAAGATGACGAGCAAACAAATTCTAGACACTATTAATTTATATGAGAAAGAACTTAAAGTGATGGATAAGTTAAAGGCATATCCAAAAGCTTTAAATATTATATATAACCAACCAGGTAAATCCTATTTTCATTTAATAATTCTGGATACAGCAAATAGAAAAGTTTCTGTTACATCCTTCAGTCGTGATGATATTATAGGAGCCAACCTTGCATATACAGAAGCGGAGAAAAAATATGAAGGGAATCCTGCTGTTGAACCAGTTCTTGTATCTAGCACGGGAGATACTTTAAACCAAGCGTATTCAAGTTTTTTCGCTAATACAATAGATTTTGCAACCAATTTAGCATTTCTATTGTCTGGTAGATGGATTAATTCTCTTTCAGTAGCCAAAAATAAAATTTCAGTCTAAAACTCTTAGGCGATTCGTAATATTGCCAACATGAGCGGCAAATATGACAACAAAAAACAGTAAATCTACCCGCGTCCTCGGATTCAACCCTAATTATAGCTGCCTTCATTACAACGTCATTGAATAGAATATTACTCTCCAATTTTGCGTAGTTTAAATAATTATTAAAATAATATAAATATGGGATGGTTCTCAAAAGAAAAAACAAGAATTGAGTTGATAACTGATAGTTTTATAGAGGAATATCCAGTCTGGGCATCTCAGCATTCAACTAAACTAATTGATGAGCTGATTTCCAACGCAGCAGGTTTGGCTGAGGGAACTTGGAAGCAGTTATTACAAGATAATAAAAACATTGTTAAATTAACAAATATTTTTACTGGAGCACATGGTGTTTTTTTGATGATAAATCCTGAAGGTGCAATAGTATCAGCTTTATTTGGTGAAAAAACAATCGAGAAGTGCATAAAGTTGATGCCACCTGCATCACAAAATTTCGCTTTGTTAACTTTTGCTTCAAATTTAAAGCGCACTGAAAAAGAAGGAAACAATATTATAGATAGTTATCTTACATCATTGGAGGAATATTTTAAAATTAAAATAAATCCCTTAGATGCACATGTAGCTTTTGTAGCAACTGACGAAATAATCGGCGGAGATACCGATCAAGTATTTAGTCCAACACTGACCATAGCTGGATTACTACCAACCCTCAACCGTCTTCAACAAGAGCAACTTACTTGGTTGAAAGATTTCACCGGTAGGCATTTAAAATAACAAATACTCTTATGGAAAATTCTACATCAAGCAGCCTACCAATAATCGTAGCCTGTGTGGGTAGAATGGAGTCAATAATATTAGCATTTATGCAATATAAGAAAGAAGTATTGGCAGAAGTCGGGTGGTCAAAACGGTTTATTTGTTACTGTTTAGATGTATTAATTATCTCTCTGGGGATTACTTTGGTGGATAATTTATGGCAAGGGGCAATTTCAAAATCACCGAGCTGTGTTCTCCCAGTTCATTTTTACGGTGCAACATTGGGACAGCATTTGTTCAAATTAAGAACTAACTCTCAGGACAGTAAGAAAACGCCATCCATTGGCAAATTACTATTACGCGAATTTTTATATTTAACGATGTACTCGATAGTTGGCTTCTTTATTTTTCTTTGGTGGGGTTGCTATTGGGATGAATGGACAAAAATCAACGTCGTGTATACTAAAAGTAGTTAGTTCTAGGTTAGTAGGAACAGGCTTTCTTCATTAAAATCCTGCAAATAAAGCTGATTTTTAATATATGAACCCCAAACTCACCCCCATCCACCCCGGTGAAATACTCAACGAAGAATTCCTCAAACCACTTGCACTGACTCAATACCGCGTCGCCAAAGACATTAAAGTCCCAGCTCGCCACATCAACAAAATTGTACACGGCAACCGCGCTATTTCCGCCGACACTGCACTGCGTTTCGCTGCCTACTTCAATACTTCGCCGGCCTTTTGGACCAATCTTCAATCCCGTCATGACCTTCTAGTCGAACAATCCATCTCCGGCGCTCGCATCGCCCGCGAAGTTCAGCCCTATCAATTCGTTCAAGTATAATTTGGGCTTATGCCCCAACAAAGTAAACCCACCCGCATCCTCGGCCTCGACCCGGGTTACGGCCGCCTCGGCTACGGCGTCATTGAAGGGAGTACTGCCCTCGGCTTCGGCGTGATTACCACCAGCAAGGACCGCACGGTGGGGGAGCAATTTTAGAGCTAAAATTAGGCATAAAGTAACTATTGCGGTCGTAATCGCATTTATGATACACTTATTGCGATTATAATCGCATAAAACGATTTAGATCTAAAATTTATGTATTATCAGCGAAAAATATTCAACGACGTTTTAGCGTCATTCAATAAAGGGAAGGTGGTTATTCTTTATGGCGCTCGTCAGATTGGCAAGACTACTATGGCCAAGGAAATTGCTACCAAATTTCCTGATTTTCGTTATATATCTTGCGACTTAGCCTCAGTCCAGGCCGCGCTCGTACCAGATTCTAATACTCGACTAAAGGAATATTTAGGTGAGCATTCTTTAATTATTTTAGATGAGGCTCAGCAGGTTGAAGATATCGGTCTAACTTTGAAAATTCTGATCGATCACTATCCAACCATGAACATTTTAGCTACTGGTTCATCTAGCTTTGATTTAGCAAATAAGGTTGGAGAGCCTCTAGTTGGTCGTAGCTTTGAGTTCAATATGCACCCAATTTCCGTGAGCGAGTTAGTCGCAGCTCATCAAAGAGACGCGATGTATTCGTTTTCGCAGGAGCTACCGACACGGTTGATTTACGGCATGTACCCAGAAGTACTCAACGCTCCTACAACTGATGCAGCAAAGAATGTTCTGGATGGTTTAGTCAGCGGCAATTTGTATAAAGATGCTTTAGCTTACCGTGGTATTAAAAAGCCAGCTCTAGTTCTGAAGTTACTTAAGTTACTCGCTTACCAAATGGGCAGTGAAGTATCAACAAATGAACTAGCCACTATTCTTGAAGTTGATCGCGCGACAGTTGCTTCTTATATCACTTTGCTCGAACAATCATTCATCATTTTTACACTCAGACCATACGCTAACAATAAGCGCCTTGAAATCAGCCGGCTACAAAAAGTCTATTTCTGGGATGTTGGAGTACGCAATGCCATGATTGGCGCTTTTGATGATTTGGAATTACGAAAGGACAAAGGAGCGTTATTCGAAAACTTTTTCATTGCAGAAATATTAAAACAACACGCTATCGACAATATTAACGTCTTCTCTCATTTCTGGCGCACAAAAAATGGGCAAGAAATCGATTATATCGAAGAGCGCAACGGTGGCCGCGACCTCCGTGCCTTCGAATGTAAATGGAAGTACAGCACCGCTCCAGCTCCTACGGCCTGGACTTCGGCTTATCCTGAGGCTAAATACCAAGTCGTTACGGCGGATAGCCTAGAGTCTGTTCTTAAACAGGAAAGTAAGAAATAAATTTGTGACCAAAGCAAAACGCATCCTCGGCCTCGACCCGGGTTATGGTCGCCTCGGTTACGGCGTCATTGAGGGGAGTACCGCCCTCGGCTTCGGCGTGATTACAACGAGTAAGGACCGGACAGTGGGGGAGCGGTTGGCGGAAATTGCGGCCGATATTCGCACCATCCTTGCTAAGTACCAGCCCGACGTCGTCAGCATCGAGGCATTGTTCTTCAGTAAATCCGTCACCACCGCGCTAAAAGTGGCGGAAGTGCGGGGTGTCCTGTTATTATTGGCGGAGGAACATGGCGCCACGGTGGTCGAGGTCAAGCCGAATGAGGTTAAATTGGCTATCACGGGCTACGGCAAGGCGGACAAAAAGCAGGTCACCGCCATGGTTCGCACCGTTTTCAAACTCAAAGCCGGCCCCAAAATCGACGACGCTGCCGACGCTCTTGCTATCGCCTGGACGGCTCTCAACCGCCGTGTGTAAACTAGCAGTATGATTGACTCCAACGACTATTTCGACGCCTCGACGCAATTCCTCCGTTCCCCGGAGGCCATTCGCGGCGCCCTCTTTTCCGCTGGAGCAACAGAGCAAGCCGAGGCTTACCGCCTCATGACCCGCGTGGCCGAAGCTTTCAAAGCCGCCGGTGGTCGCGCCCTCATGGTCGGTGGCAGCGTCCGCGATCTCATTCTCGGTGAGGTCTTCCACGACCTGGACCTCGAAGTCTACGGTCTTTCCGCGGACGACGTCGAATTCATCGCCAGCCGCTTTGGCGAAGTCGGCACCGTCGGTAAAGCCTTTGCTATCGTCAAACTAGTCGCCGAGGGCGTGGATATCGATCTCGCCTTGCCGCGTCGTGATAACAAGGTCGACGCTGGCCACCGCGGGTTCGAGGTCGTCGCCGACCCACATCTCTCACCTGAAGAAGCCGCCCGTCGTCGTGACTTCACCATCAATGCTATTGCTGCGGATCCACTAACCGGCGCCATCATCGACCCCTTCAATGGCTTGGCCGACCTGGAAGCCGGCCTTCTCCGCGTGGTCGACGCTGGGACATTCATCGAAGACCCTCTGCGCGTTCTCCGCGCCGTCCAATTCGTCGCCCGCTTTAACTTGGACGTCGAACCTGCCACTTTCAATCTTCTTAAATCCATGATCCCATCCCTCGCCGAACTCGCTCCAGAACGAATCGGCGGCGAATGGCGCAAACTCCTCCTCCAAGCCGCGCAACCTTCGCTCGGCCTCACTTTAGCTTTCAATCTCGGCGTCATCGAGTCCCTCCACCCCGAACTCTTCGCTCTTAAAGCGACACCGCAAGAACCAGAATGGCACCCCGAGGGCGACGTCTGGATCCATACCCTCATGGTTATCGACGAAGCGGCCAAAATCGTCTGGCAGTCTGGCTTGGGCTCCGAGCGCGCTCTCACCGTCATGCTCGGCGCCCTCTGTCACGATTTTGGCAAGCCAGCCGTCACACAGGTCGAAAACGGCCGCCTCCGTTCGCACGGCCACGAAGAAGCGGGGGAGGCACCAACCCGCAGTTTCCTCGCCAAACTCTACATCGGGAGCGACATCACGGAAGCCGTCGTTGGCCTCGTGCGCGACCACATGAAGCCTTTCCGCTACTGGTGCGACGACACGCAAAAGAATAAACCCATCACCGACGGCGCCATCCGTCGTTTAGCCGTACGCATCGACCCAGGCACTATCACAGAACTCGCTCTCGTCGCCGAAGCCGACTACTTTGGCCGCGGACCATTTAACTCTCCCCCAGCCATGGGGGAGGCGGAGGGGGCCCGTATTTTTGCGGCAGGTCCCTGGCTCACCGCCCGCGCGGGTGCCCTCGGCGTCCTCACCTCACCTCCTCCTCATCTCCTCCGCGGCCAAGAACTCCTGGATCTCGGCTTTCCTCCCGGCCCTCTCCTCGGCCGTCTCATCAAACTGGCGGATCTCCTCCGCGACGAGCACGAACTAAACCACTTCACTATCATCTCTTCTCTCAAGTCCCTCCCTCTCACCCCCGCCGGCGGTCGTGATATTGCTTCGGCTATTACTCAACTCGAGTCCTTAGCCTAACTTTACTTTTCCGACAATTCTGCTACAATTCTCCCGTACCGATATCCCTGCGGGTGTCGTATAACGGCTATTATTCTTGGTTTCCAACCAAGAGACGCGGGTTCGATTCCCGCCACCCGCTCCAAAAACTCCCCGGCTTCGGCTGGGGAGTTTTTGTTTATCGAGTATCCTCAATAAAAAGCAAGACTCCCGGCCAACAGGCAGCAGGAGTCAGAACGACGAGGGCGAGGATGGGCATCATTTGACCGGTTTAAACGGCTTGAGGGCGATCGGTATCAGGTCGACGGTCCTACCTTGTAGACCGCGAGTCCTGAGTCTGATGGGTTTGCTGCAGTATTCGCAGTCAAAGACATAGCCGCTTCCATCACTGAATGTTGTGCTGGTGACAGAGTCGTACTTGGTCATCGCGCCGCATCCAGGATACGGACACTTTATTATCTGTTTCGTTTCAGCCATGGTTCACCTCCATTCACTATTCAACCACATTCAACCAAACAGTGCCAGGCATATGCTTCGCACTGTCAGTGCCTAGCAGACACTCAGAAAATTCACATTCATCTCGCCACTTCTCATTATCGGCTTTTCACTAATCGGTCCAACTTTTTCGGTTTTCACAATCTTCCATACCCCATCAGCCTCCATCAACCTCGCCTCCGCCACTCTAAACCCAGCCGCCAATTTATGCCCACCTCCGCCGTACTTAGCCGCCACTGCCGCCACATCACGACCGCGCGAGCGCATACTCCCTTTAACACTACCATCCTCACTCTCCCGCAAAATCAAAATCGCTTCGGCGTCTAAGAGTGACGCATTCAAAAAATTAGAAATACTTGAGGTGTCGACTTCCGGGTTTCCAAACTCCGCCAAATCACTTTGCAACAGCACCGTGCACAAAGCGTCGAACTCAGTATTGAAATGCAGTCGTGAAAATAATCGTCCCCAAATTTGCAGCACGCTAACCGACTTGTTCATCATCGTATTCTCAATCACTGTGTTCAACTTAGCTCCGAGTTTAGTCAGTTCCACCGCCGCTTCAAACGCCGCCGTCGTCGTATTGCTCGTGGTAAACAGCGATGTGTCGGTGCAGACGCCAGTCAACAAACTCTGCGCCGCCTGTTTGTTCATGGGCAAATCATGACGCTTTATAAATCGCCACACCACGTCCGCCGTGCTCGCCGCCCCCGGTTCAATCACATTGTAAGTGCCGTAGCGTGGGTTGGTCGCGTGGTGGTCAAACATGACGAGCGGCACTTTGCGTGGCATCAGCGGCAACTTATTTTTAATATAGAGCCCGTCCGAGCAATCGCAAATTATCATCAAGTCCACGGTCTTATCCGCAAACACCAAATCGTCAGTCCGAATCACTTTCACATTCGGCAAAAACGCGAACTGTTCCGGAATCTCCTTCGGCGAGTACACCGTCACTTCTTTACCCATCTCAATCAGCACCGCATACCAGCCCAAGGTCGACCCCAGCGTATCGCCGTCGAGTCTCTCATCCGTCAACAACAAAACATGGCCAGCCCGACCAAGCAACTCGACAATTGGCTTCTCCACAATGCTCGTCATACTCTCTCTTAAAACCCAACCAGGCAGCTTACATTTTATCCCAATAAAACGCAATTATTTGGTCTACGTCAGACGTATACGTTTGACGTAGACCAAACCCCGTTGACGCTACTCCCCATTTTCCGCTATATTTCAGCGGTCCAAGGAGCGACACATGGCCAAAACTCGTCAAATCCCGTTACCAGAACAACTCGCAACAACCCACGAAGGATCGCCACCACCTGACCCAGCCTTCTTCGGTCTGGGCGGCGTCAGTGGTGTCCCCATCGTCGAGCCCATCAAAGCCCCCGGTGTCGCTGGCTTACCCAAAGTGGCGCCGCACAGCACAGGCCAGTTCGACCGCATGCACGGCCAACAGTCGCCGTCCAAGCTGCCTCACCTCATGCCAGATCATGACGACTTCGCGCCGGACGGCGACAACACCGCCAATCCCAACTCGCAGAGCCCAGCGGCCATCTTGCACACCGAGTTCCTCATGCGTCTGCGCGACTACCGTACCGACCAGATTGCCCTGGCCAACCTCGGCGACACCGTCATCCCGCCCGACGAACAACTCGCCAAAATGACCCTCGGTCAACTCCGCGCCCTCCTCACCCGGGCTGGCTATCAGTCACCTCTTCCCGCCGAATCATCCTGACTATCGGCCCGCTGCCGCTCCGTCTCCTCACCGAGGCGCGAGCGGCCTCATTATTTATTAGCAGTAAAGCGAAACCCCCTGCGCGAGGGCAGGGGGTCGACAAACGGAAGACGAAACTATCACGTTGCTACCGAATTTTCGGTACAGTTCGACTGTTGACCGTCAGGTCGTCATCGGGCGTTTGGTAGCCCTGTGGCAACTGCTTGGTCGGCTCATTCGCCGCCTCAAATTCTTCTTGCAGCTTTTGTTCCTTCTTGCGTTTGATGTACTCCTCGATAATCTTCAGAACCTCAAAAAGCCAGACATTTTTGGGCTGAATACTATTTCGTATTACCCACTGGTCCATGAAGTGTTCCAGTCGTGTGGTTGGCTGTCCGGGTTCTGCGGTCTGATAAGTCCAAGCTTTCTCGGTCATAGCCGCTCGCAAACCAAGCGATATTTCCCCGTTGGCGAAAAACTCGATATCGCCATAACCCGGCTCCTCCCAGTTTGACAGTTGATCCTGGTGGACCGCGGTCATCAGGTCTTTCGTCGTTGACTTGATGACTAGCGACAGGCCGAGCTCCTCGACCACCCAGCACACGACTGGATCCTTGTGCTTCACGGTCCAAACAATGCGACACTTTAATTCCAGATAGTTGCGCAACAAATCAACTATCTGCCACTGACGACTGAGCATCGCAGCACGTTCCTGGCCACGAACTTCCTCTGTTGTATCTGACATCCCATCTCCCTTTTGGTGGTTGACTATTGACTCATCTTTCTGTCGAACCTCCCGCATAATCTGCCATTTCAACAAACCCGTCAATAAACGAAAAACCCCACCGCGAAGCAGAGAGCCTCGGGCGGGGAGTTGAGAGACCGCCACTCTCATCCCTAGCTAGTCGGGCCAGGGATAGTCGGCGGTTGGCAGGTTCTTGATCCTGCTGAGCGTCAGCTCGAGGTTGTACTTGCTGCCGAGCATGTGCGATGCTCCACCGGGGTAGAACGGGGTCATCTCGTCGCCGAGCATGATCGTCGCCCGGAAGCCGACAGCTGTGGTGTTGCTGCGGAACCAGGGCAGCTGAAAGGCAGCTCCGCCCAACACCGACGAGTATCCCCGCGAGGTCCCGATGTTGCCATCGTAGGCCTCAAAGGCCAGGCTCAGGCTGTAACCCGTGGCCTGTTTGCCACGCCCGAACGCTGCTGAAGCGCCGAGGCCGTAGTACGAGTTGTACACGACGCCGGCCGAGAGCAACCACTGTTCCCGCCAGCTGTACTTCTCGGGCATGAGCCAGAAGGTACAGTCGGCGGCGGCCTCGAAGCTGCCGTGGTTGGGGAGCTGGTTGCTGGACTCACTGAACAGCGGTGCCAGCGTGGTCAGATTTGACAACGACGCGCCGCCCATCACCATGGGCTCGGCAATGACGTAGAAGGGGCCGGCCAAAGCGGCAGAAACAAGGAGCAAAATCATGGTGGTCACCTGGTGAAGACGACTTGGCTGGATGCCAAGTGACCAAAAATAATACCTCATTTTAGCTAAAAAGTCAATCTCACACCCACCACCCCGCCACCCCGCTACGCTCCTACCCAGCCTGTGCTACAATACAACCAATATGTACCTCAAACGCCTCGAAGTGCAGGGTTTTAAGACTTTTGCCGCCAAAACCAGTGTCGAGTTCCCAGCCGGGAAGAACCAGGGACGAGCTCTCACCGTCATCGTCGGCCCTAACGGCAGCGGTAAATCCAACCTAGCGGACGCTATCCGCTGGTGTTTGGGCGAGCAATCGCTTAAGCTCCTCCGCGGTAAAAAAGCCGAAGACATCATCTTCTCCGGTTCCGAAGGCAAATCCCGCGCCGGCTTTGCCGAAGTCTCCATGACCTTCGACAACGCTGATAAGTCTATGAAGCTCGACTTCGCCGAAGTCGTCATTACGCGCCGCCTCTACCGCGATGGGGAATCCGCCTACTTGGTGAACGGCAGCCCCTCCCGCTTGAATGAAATCCAGTTGCTGCTCGCCGAAGCCGGCGTCGGTCAACGCAGCTACGCCGTCATTGGCCAGGGCATGATTGACCACGTCCTCACGGCCACACCCGAAGAGCGCAAAATCTTTTTCGACGACGCCATGGGTGTCCGCGGTTTCCAGTTGAAGCGCCATCAAGCATTATTGAAACTCCAAAAATCGGCCGAGAATTTGAGCGAAGTCGAAATGCTCTTAACCGAACTCGAGCCGCGCGTGGCTTCTTTGAAACGTCAGGTCGAAAGATTGAATCGTCGAGCTGCAGTTGAGGCCGAACTCAAGACCGTGCAAAACGATTACTACTCGAGCCAGTGGTGGACTCTGGCCGCCGAGCAATCCGCCGTCGAGACTCGTTTATCGTCAGCTCGTTCTCTCGTCACAGCCAAGCAGCTCGAACTCAAGGCTGGCGACGCCAAACTTGACCAACTCTCTGCCGTCGAGTCCACGCCGACCTCCGTCGATACTGGCCTGCAGCTTCTTCAAACTTCGTACAAATCTGCTCAGCAACAACTAGCCGACGCCCGTCGTGCTCACTTCGTCGCCGAACGCGAACTGGAGTTATCGAAAGTTCGCGCGCAATCCACCTGGTCACCTCTTCCTTTACACGAAATCATCGCCGAGGTCGGCACTCTAGCCGAAGCTCATCGCGACTTTGCCGCCCGCCTTCGTGCCGCCACGAGCCTCGATGAAGTAGTTTTAATTGCTAACGAAATCGATGCAGTTTCGGATAAGTCGCGTAAACTTAAGGACCGCCTGGTCAAACCGAATCCCGCCGATTACGTGGCTACTCCCGAGCAACTCACCGCTTTATCGACCTCCCACAATCTCATCGTTACCGCCGAAAAACAAGTAAAAGAGGCAGAAAAAGCCATGGATAACTTCCGTGTCCAGGAGTCGGTCCAAAAGAACGAAGCCTTTGCTTTGCAACGCCAACTCCGCGTCGTCCAGCAGGAATTATCGACCCTGGAAAGCTCGGCCAACTCGGTGCAGATTGATCTTGCCCGTGTCGAAACCCGTCGTGAAGGCCTCGAGCGCGAACTCATCGATGCCGTCGGCGAGGACGCTGCCAAAGCTATCAAGCAGACCAAGCCTCTCGTCATTATTGCCGAGACTATCGAGCTTCACGACAAGTTGCTTCGTTTAAAGCACCAGCTCGAAATGATCGGCGGCATCGACGAGGAGGTGATGAAAGAATACGCGTCGACCAACGAGCGCTTCACTTTCTTGTCGGATCAGGTCAAGGATCTTCGCGCCGCTATCAAGAGCACGGAGAAAGTCATCGACGAACTCGACGAGCAAATCCGTCAGCAGTCCGAGTCGTCCTTCGCCAACATTAACGCCGAGTTCCAAAAATATTTCAAAGTTCTCTTTAACGGCGGCAGCTGCAGCTTGGTCAAAATGACACAGGACGACGTCGCCAAAGAGACCAAAATCAACCTCGATCGCGCCATGGACGACGTGGCCAAAGATAAAGTGGAGGAGGACTTCGAGGAGTCCGTCACCGATATTCAAGCTCGCGTCACCGAACGTCGCGAAGCTGTGGCCGGCATCGACATCCAAGCAACTCCTCCTGGCAAAAAATTGAAGTCCCTCGGCTTACTCTCCGGTGGCGAACGCGCCCTCACCTCTATCGCTCTCGTCTCCGCCATCATGGCCACCAACCCCTCACCATTTGTCGTTCTGGACGAGGTCGACGCCGCCTTAGACGAAGCCAATACTGTCCGTTTCGCCAACATTCTCGGCGAACTCCAAAAGCTGACCCAATTCATCGTCATCACCCACAATCGTGCCACCATGGAAAAGGCCGACATGCTCTACGGCGTCACCATGGCCGCCGACGGCCTGAGCAAACTCCTCTCCGTCAGCCTCTCGGATCTCGACGACTCCAACACCGCCCGCCGCTAAAATTGAAAATAAGAACGACCCCACTCTGGCGCACCAGAGCGGGGTCATTTTTTTTTTACTAACCTTATTTCATATTCATCACCACCGCCGTCACCATAATCCCACCAGTGAGGATGAGCACCACACCCACTAACATCAGCGCCAAGTGCTTAGGCTCTATCCCCGGACTATCGTTACTCAAGACTCCGCCAGTAATGAACAAGGTCAAACCAAGTAAACCGAGGATAATGCCTAATATAATCATATTACTCACATTATAACAGAATGTGGATAAGCGGTGAATACGTTGAGCGTCTTCACCGTTTGCCCCTACAGGGCTTGACAAACATCTCCGCAACCCCTATATTCCTCCCATAACTTCAGTAAAACTCTAATCGTTAGCACTATGTTGACTATTCGCTTTTCACGAACTGGTAAGAAAAAGCAGCCTTACTACCGCATTGTTCTCCAGGAAAGCAACCGCGATCCATGGTCCCCAGCTATCGAGGTCCTCGGTAACTACAACCCACGTTTGGAAAAGACTGACGCTGTGCTCGAAGAAGAGCGCATCAAATACTGGTTGAGCCAGGGTGCCCAGCCTTCCGCTACGGCTCGCAACTTGTTCATTGACCGCGGTCTCTTGAAGGGCGAAAAGATGCGCAAGGTCACCATCACCGCTGCTCGCGCTAAGAAGTTGGCCGCTGCCAAGGCTGAACTCGCCAAGAAGAATGCCCCTAAGGAAGCCCCAGCTGTGGAAGCTGCTCAAGCCTAATTGTTACCCAACTCAAGGTTTGGTATAATGCGGCAGTAAGTTAACTATCTTTTCCGTTTATGGAGTTTGATCAAGAGTTCGTCGAGTACGTGGCTAAGGCCATCGTCAACCATCCTGAAGACGTCTGGGCCGAGCGCATCGTCGACGAAAACGGCGTGCTCATCACCTTGCACGTCAACCAAGAAGACATGGGTCACGTCATTGGTGGCGCTGGTAAAACAGCCGTTGCTATCCGTACCTTGCTCCGCCCAATCGCGGCCAAAGCTAACATGCGCATTGGCTTCCGCATCCACGATCCATCGGGACGCACCTTTGGCGACAAGAAAGTTGGTGAAGGCTTCGTTAATCATGGTGCCGCTGGTGCACCCATGACACTAACCCCAGTTGCTGGTTCCGCAGTTCCTGCTCCAGCTCCAGCCCCGCGCCCAGCCTACGTCCCACGCCAAGCACCTCCTGTGCAGCAGCCAATCGTGGCTAGCGCTGCTGACGACATGGACACCACCTCAATCGGTGACCTCACATTCTAAATAGACACGGCCGCAACCGTGGGCGCCTAACAGCCTCACGGTTTTGGTTATCAGACGGCATAAGTTCGTCGACGACACGAGCACCGGCCCTGCGCCAGCGCCCGAGTCATACGAGGTGAGACGGCTGGTGCGGTTGACGGTGCGCAGTTAGGAGATGAACTTATGCCGTCTGAAAGCTTCCATATTATGAAAAAATTCCACATTCTCACCATCTTCCCGGAGGTCATCGGCCCGTACGCTACGGCGTCGATTCTTGGGCGCGCGCAAACTAAAAAGTTGGCGAGTATTGCGGCGCATGATTTACGAGCTTTTTCTGACAACAAACATCGTAAGGTCGACGACGCTCCGTACGGTGGGGGAGCCGGCATGGTCATGACCGTGCAGCCATTCGACGCTGCCGTCAAAAAGATCAGAGCTGCCGCTAAAAAGAAGTCTGTGCGCGTCGTCTTGACCGCCGCTTCTGGCCGACGTTTTACGGAAGCTGACGCTCATCGTTTACTCGCTTACGATGAGGTCGTCTTCTTATGCGGTCGCTACGAAGGCGTCGACCATCGCGTGCTGGAATATATAGCTGACGAGGCTCTCTCCATTGGTGACTACGTTCTAACCGGTGGGGAACTGCCAGCCCTTGTCATGACGGACTCAATTGTTCGTTTAATCCCCGGTGTTCTCGGCAATGCGGAGACGTTGAGTGAGGAGTCCCACGACACAGAAGGTTTCCTCGAATATCCCCAGTACACTAAGCCGGAGGTCTACGTCATGAAACAAGGCCGCCAAAAAGTCGATTTAAGCGTCCCAACAGTGCTACTTTCCGGTAATCATGCCTTAATTAAGAAATGGCGCGCTAGCGAGGCACTTCACGAGGTCAAAAATGAAGAGAAAAAAGGGGCTTAAGTAAGCCTCTTTTTTGTTAACAGTTCGGGGTGGCCTAAATGCTTGACAGTAATTCACGGCTCAGGTACATTACCCGCGTCGAAGAAAGCAATTTCTCCACAAATAACGACCTTTCACAACTGAATAAACCATTGAACTTAATCAACAGATTAAGTTCTACGAAGAACAATACACGTATTGACAATTACGTGATTACAACGTCCATCACATGACTCAAGCAATTGAGTCGAGCAGATCCTTCGTGTCGCAAGATACGGAGGAATTATTATTGAGAGTTTGATCCTGGCTCAGGATGAACGCTGGCGGCGTGGCTAAGGCATGCAAGTCGAACGCCCTGTCCGAAGTCGCAAGACGGAGGATAAGGGAGTGGCAAACGGGAGCGTAACACATTGGTTACTTACCTCGAACTCGGGAACAACTAAGGGAAACTTTAGCTAATACCCGATATGATTGTTGGCCGCAGGGCTGACTATTGAAA